>CAZZEF010000234.1:0-7416 GCA_964652875.1 uncultured Planctomycetaceae bacterium | reverse complement strand
AGGAACGACAGTATTGGCCGGGATTTGTTTAAGGGGGGCAGAGGCGCTGTTTATGTCCTGATATTTTCCGAAGATCTGTTCGCAAATTCCGCCGGGCGCGAAAAACAGATTGCCTGTTTCGGTCCAGCCTCCAAGATCATCAATATGTAAAAATCGGTGATCAGGAAACGAACGAAGATATTTTTTCATAAGGTCGTTATTAATGGCGCGAAACCCGTTTTGGATCAGCATTTCCTGAATTTCCGGAGTAAAAAGACCGGCAATAAATTCAGAGGCGATCGGTCCAACGTTTCTTTTTTTAGCAGAATAAGTATTGACCGCGACAGGAAAATCGACCAGAAAAGAAGAGTCCGGATAAATGATTTCCAGGCAGTCGGGTTTTTCTTTTAATTTTGTAAGAGCGAAAAATTCCCAGCTTAGACAGACATCCCAGTCATTGGTTTTTAGAAATTGTTCGGACGACCAGTTGACATGCAAAGCGGGAGGAAGATTGAGATCGCTTTTGTAAAATTTTTTGATGTATTCGAGCGTTTCCTTTTTTGCGAGATCAACGGATTCTTTTTTAGCGGGATCTTTTAACGCGTCAAGCCCACCAAATTTTTCCAGCTTTTTGGACATGGACCAGTGCCAAAGGGACAAGAGTGTAAAACGACCCGCGGAATCTGTTCTCGGATCAGTCAAGACATAACGGACATCGGGGCGGAGAAGATCGTCCCAGCTCTTTATTTGTAACGGGTTCCCTTTTTTAACGAGTAAAACAGGGACGGATCTCATCGGACAGCTGTTATTGGGAAAGTTCGAATAGGATTCGCGCCATTTATGATAGACATAAAATTGATGTTTGGAAATTTTATCAAGAGTCCAGATATCGGAATAGAGAATAACTTCTGTTTCAAAGCGGTCGAGGATATTGGCTTCGATGTCAACTGTTCCGTTATTGCTTCGGATAATGGAAATTTTTTCTCCGGTTTTGTCGAACCAGATCTTCTGAAATTTGAATTCATAATCTGTAATAAAAGGGGTATCGCAGAACTGCGCCGCGGTTGTATAAAGAGTTCGGTCGGAAGTATTTTGTTTTTTACAGGAAACGGAAAAAAACAAAAGCGCCAAAACAACAATGATAACGGGGACAAACGTTTTTTTCATGATAGGCATTAAGATCCCTCGGAAATATTTTTAAAAAGGAATACGGTCATATCATCCATCATTTTTTTAGTTTCTTTAAATGATCGAACGGCGTAAATAACAGTTCGTCCAATCGATTCCGGATTGATATTTTCGGCGGAAGAAATGGCGCCGAGAAGCCTTTCCGGTCCGAAGCATTCCTGTTTTTTATTCATGGCGTAAAGAATTTCATCGGTATGAGCAAAAAAGAGGTCACCCGGTCTGAATTTTATGACCGTGTTTTGATAATCCGGGTCGTCCGTAATAGCCAAAGGAAGACCGTTTGTAATTTCGATCTGCCGCGGATCCATATTTCTGTTGATCAGGATCGGCGGATTGAAACCGGCGCTTGCGACCGTGATCTCATTTTTGTCAAGCGAATAAATACCGCAAAGAGCCGACATGAACAGGGGAGATCCCCCGCGTTTTTTAAGCTGTCGGTTGACAAAGAGCAGGACTTTGGCCGGATCATGATACCGAAAGATCGCTACGCGAATGAAAGTCAGTCCGAGGGCCATAAACCAGGATCCGGAAACACCGCTGTCCGAAACGTCACCGATGCAGAAATACATGTTTTTTTCATCGATCATTCGATAATCGTAAAAGTCGCCGCCGGTGTCGAGTGCGTGTTTCGTTCTCGCGTAAAGCTCAATATTCTTTTGCAGTAAAAACTGGGGATTGTGCGGCAGCATTTGTTTTTGAATGTTGCCGGCAAGTTTCAGCGGTGCTTTGAGCAGTTCTTCTTTTTTGACGGCGCCGGTTATTTTTAAAAAATGATTGCTGATGCAGTGTCGCATTTTATCAAAAGCGATCACCAAGTCGGCAATTTCCCGGCAGGAACCCGTTTGATGAAGAGGATTGCTGTAATGTCCCGAAACAATCTCGTTTGTTTTTTCCGCCAGCTCTTTAAATGGACGAACGACTAAATAAATAATAAAGGAAGTGCAGGTAAGCGCTAACGTAATTCCAAGAAAACTGAAAAACAAAAAGATATTATTTTCGGAAGTCCGTATTTTCAACGCCTGAGAGCCGTCAATTTCGCAGCCGAGTCGCCAGTTGTTTAAATTCATTGTCCCGAAATAGAATCGCGGGCCGATAAAATGATCGTTCGGGTACAGGTAAAGCGCCTTTTCCCGATTGCTCCAAAAGGAATTTTTAAGTCGGCAGTAAAAGTCTTTCAATTGGGGATCGACAGCCGTTTCTGAAAAATCCTTAATCAAAAGTCCCCGTTTCCATTCATCATTGATTTTTTGAAAAAAAAGATCGCTGTTGACGTATAGAAACGGTTTGCCTAACTGGTTCAGATCGGATTGAGCGAGAAAATTTTCGAAAAAGGAAAAAGAAACAGCGGTCGCGTAAATATATATTTTATTTTCTCTTTTTAAGGGAACCGAATATAAAATGGAGTAATCGCCTTCGATCGGATCGATAAAGGGTTCACTCCAAAAAGATTTTTTACAAGATTTGCAGTCCGGAATTATTTTTTTTTCGATAAGAGTTTGCAGAGACTTGTTTTCGTTAATTTTAAACGAATTGCCGTTGGCGTGAATACAATTACCGGTAATCTTGAAAGCAGTTGTCTTTTCATTAACAACGGGATCGGCCTGAACACAAACCGTCCAGTCGATTTGCAAATTGGATTCAATAATATTTTGAAGGAAAGTTGTTTCGTTTATCGATCCGAATTTTTTTTGGTCGATAAGTTCAATAAAATTGTTCTTTTGATTATCGATCTGCCAACCGAGCTGTTCGACAAGATCATTTAGGACCTTGATATTGTTTTGTATATACAGATCGACGGAATATTCTTTTTCTTTGAGCATTTCGTTTTTATAGATTTGCCCGAAACTTGAGAAAAGAAAAAACGAAAGCAACACGAGCATCGCCGCGTTGATCAAAAGCAAAGTCAT
Organism: uncultured Planctomycetaceae bacterium; assembly: GCA_964652875.1. Lineage (GTDB taxonomy): Bacteria > Planctomycetota > Planctomycetia > Pirellulales > Thermoguttaceae > JAUNBG01. Next base: position 4,342 of record CAZZEF010000234.1, on the reverse strand, counting down.
AAAGAAGGAAAGACGCAGTTTTGGTTTTGTCATGCTTTGTGTTCCTTGTTTATGCTGGTACCGTTAATGCCGGAGTCCGCAGAATCACCGGCGATATTGCTGTTTGATGAAACGGAGCTGGCGGGGGGGGCCGTTTCGTCAGAAACAGAAGATCTGTTTTGAGATGAATTAATACCTTGGGGATCTTTTTTAAAAGCCAGAATCAAAAGATCGTTTTGAGAAGCTCCGTCAATATGGTTGACAATGCTTTCAATAAAATCTTTGACACAGGTTTGTTGAAGCCGATTAAGCAGCATATCGCTGATTTGAGGATCTTCCGCAAACAATTTATCGATAAAATCCTGATGGTTTGTCGTATTTTGAAGATCGGTTTCAAGAGGAGAATCGGGTACTTCTTGTTGTTCGGCGGCGTTTGGGAGGGGCAGGGTATGACAATAGAAAATAGAGTCCTGGGGCAGGTTCAGGACATTATTGGAGTATTCGACAGTTTTCTTTTCCAACATGCGAGATCCATAATCGAAAGTGACGGGCTCATTATTTCCTGACAAAGAAATGGAGGCGGCGTAAAAATTTTTTGATGCCGCAAAGGTGATGTTTCGGGTCAGAGGATTATAAATACCGCAGAAAATATCGAAGGTCAGATCCGTTTTGTCCAAAACGGCCAGTTCCTGATTTACAAGCCATAAAGCCATGGCGGGATCTTTTTGTTCGCTGACGGTAGCCCAAAGGAAGGCGATTGTTTGCGCTTGAAAGAGCATTGATGTCACGCTGGCTTGAGAGAAACTTCCAAGACAAAAATAAACGGATCCGTCGTCGAGTAGTTCAAAATCGTAAAAATGTCGGCTCAAATTATGTTCATCAATGCAGACTTTTGTATATAAATCGGTGTTCTTCCGTTTCAATTCGTTAAAATTAACGGGATAACTTTTTTGCTGGATCTTTTTGATAATACTGAATTGTGAGGCGGTCGCTTCTTGTTCCGCGGTTGTTTTGGTCAGTTTGGAGATCTGTTTTTTTATGCCTTCCTGCATCATTTCAAATGAATTGAGCAGTTTATTCAGTTCGAGCAGTTTTATATTCACCGGCAGTGGGGCATTAAAATTACCGGCGGATATTTTTTGAATTGAATCTTTAATTTTTGTAATCGGTTTTGTAAAATGCCGGGCGGTTATCCAAGACAAAATAACAGTAAAAAGCAGGGCTCCGAACAGACAGAAAAAAACAAGTTCATTTGCTTTGGCGGAAGTTTCGTAAATATGTTTTTCATCGATAAATTCACCGTTGGCCCCGTTAAGCAATTTTGTGCCAGACTGCAAAACATAAATACTGTCGTTTTGCAGAATGTTGTCAATTTGATAAAAATCAATGGATTTTATTTCATCGGATTCAACTCGTTGTTTATTTTTTTCCCGAACGATTTCACTCATTTTCAAAATGTCTGATTTTTCAAAAACGGTCGGTGTTTCCAAGGGGGCGTACCAAGATCCGTTCGGAGCGCGGAAAAGAAATTTTTCAAGATCGTAATAATTGAAGGAAATACTGTTATTGTTTAAAATGGAAGATTTAAGGATTAATCCGATATTTTGAAAGGACATTCCAATACCCAAAATACCGCGGACATTTCCTTCGGTATCGTTCAGCGGGGCGGAGTAGGTTGTAAAAGTACACTGAAAAAGCGGGTCGAAATGAAACTTGTCCCAGCATGACTTTTGAGTCGTCAAAACATTTTTGATCCAGAACAAACGGTCCTTTTTTCGCCATTCAATCGGATTGGTTAAACGAAGAGTTTTGGTGCCGTCCCACCATAAACAATAGACATTGAAATCATTTCCGTTTTGAGGGGCAAATGTCGTCTTGGGCCAGGCCAGCATCGCAACGCGGAACTGCGGATCAATCTTTACAAGATGTTCAAGGATCTGAAAAATGTCACTTTCATTCGGATGGGGAATTGTATTGAGGTTGTCAATATTTTCAGCCACTGTTTTTTCCATGAAAAAATACTTGTGACTCATCATTTCTCTTGTTGCGCTATAAAGTTTACTATGTCGAAGATTTTGTTCTTCGAGCATTGCCTTTTTCATAAAATATCCGCTTCCGAAAGTAGTGCAAATAATGCAAATAGTCATGCAGATAACGCAGATCATTAAAAAAAGGGAAAAAAAGGATAGTCTATGTATTTTCATAAAAAAGATATGATTTTCTAACTTTTATAAATATTATTTTTGTTTACATTTGGTTTTGAGTGGATAGTTGAACTAAGTCGGTAAAAACAGAACACAAATAATCAAGTTTTGGAAAATCTGTCAGTCGGGGTTGTACCGCGGTTCCATTATAGATCTCTCGTTCCAATATCGAAAAGCCGATTCGCAAAGTCAATCGGCGGCAAGAACGGGAAATTGAAAAATGTTGACAGTATAAAATTTTTCCTGTTTATTGTATGGTTTCTGTCTTTTCGTAAAAATCCAAACATCCGATAATTAGATGATCATCTTTTTATTATATCTGAAATTAATTTAGCTTAAAACCCCTTGAAGTAAATTTTAACCAAAATATCTGATTTTTTATTGCGGTTTCAAGATTCGTTTATTTACGGAAAGCGGAGATTCTGTTTTTTATATCAACCGAAATTTTTCTTGACTCTTTGATCTTTTGAATGGCTCTGTTTTGAGTAAATTGATCCAATGTTTTTTCAGCCAAAAAAAGTATTGTTTCGGATGAATTGATTGAGCAGTATTCCGCGACGATCCAGGCAATGGCGTTTTTGACATAATATCCCTGATGGGTGATCTTCCGCAAAAGTGAAAAGATCTCATCGCTTTTTTTTATTTTTAAAAAATGATTGAGTATCATAACAAGAGCGAACCGAACGGTAAACTCATGAGAATCGTCAAGTAACGAAATGAGAAAGTTCCAGTGAGCGTCAGCGGAGGGAAGTCCGATTTTAAACGAACAGCAAAAAGAATCGACCAAAGACCAGTTATTCATTTTGGCAAGATGTTTTCGGATTAAAAGAAATTTATCGCCGTTCGGCAGATCAAGTCCGGCAATGATAAAACCTTGCAGCATAATTTCTTCGAACGAACAGTCCGTTAGATCGTCAAGTGCTTTCAGACCCCGGTCCTTTATTAAACGATGCGCCAGCAGACGGAGTTTGGGAATTCGAACCCCCAGTAAGTTGGAAGTTCCCGGTAAAAGACGAAGACTGAACTGGCGGTAGTCGGGTTCCGCCAGTGAAAGAAGCTGTTGCTGAATCGACGAGGAAGTTTTGGCCATGAGTTTTCTTTATTGAATAATATGATGTAAATATATAATTGTGTCATTTATGTTAAAAACGATTATCAGAGACAAAAGGAAAAGGTCCTCGTTGCGCGATATTAAAGCTGGAAAAACAACGATTTTTGAATTTCCTCTTGCATGCGGCGTCTATTCGATTATACTTTATTTTTAGAAAGAAAACATTGCTTATTTATTATTATTATTATTGATTCCTTAATGAATTTTCCCTTTCGGCGTTACAAGATCCGCGGATTAACAAAGTCAATAGGTGAAAATGGCGGAAAATTTTAATGAGATCAGTATAAAAATATAATTACTGGTGTTTTTGATAAAAACTGTGGAGTGTATTTTTCAATAAAAATTAATTTTAACATAAAACGGGATAATCAATGGCCAAAAAATCGGAAAAACCAACATTTGAGCAATCGATTGAACGCATTGAAGCAATTGTGTATCAGCTTGAACAAGGAGAAATTGATCTTCAAACGTCGCTTGCCTGTTTTGAAGAAGGGATCGGTCTTTTAAAAAATTGCGAAAATTTACTGACATCCGCCAAAGCTAAAATAGCCGTTCTTCAAGAGGTTGACGCGGAAGGAAAATCGGTTGAAAAAGAGGTTTCATTGGAAGATTTTAAAACAAACGCGGCCGCTGAATAACGGAAGAGGTGTTGACGTGGTTGGGTGCCGCCGACGAGAGAATCTGAAAAATCGAAAAGCATCGGAACAATTGGGGCAAGGTATCAGAAAGAAACCGGAAATTGGAGATCGATAATGACGTCCGAAACAAAAGAGTATCGAAAAGCACTTCTTTCTGAAATTGAGGCTGTTTTGGAACATTATTCTGTTCCGGGGTCAGGCTGTCCCGAGCGGTTGTGTCAGGCAATTCGGTATAATCTTTTGGGGGCCGGAAAAAGACTTCGTCCGCTTTTGACTCTTTTGGCCTGCGAACTTTGCGGCGGAGAACGGAAAAAAGCGCTTACAGCCGCGGCGGCCGTCGAAATGGTTCATGTCTATTCGCTCATTCATGACGACTTGCCCGCGATGGACAATGATTCTCTGCGGCGCGG
>CAZZEF010000233.1:0-7417 GCA_964652875.1 uncultured Planctomycetaceae bacterium | reverse complement strand
GAACAAAACTTCCTTTTTTCATATTCCCCCCCTAATAATTTATTCCGTTCTCAACGAATTCGATTAAAATAATTTCAGCAGCCCAATTATTTTCAGCAGCCCAATCGTTATGCCAAGTTGAATCTTTCAAAACGCTGAATTACCTTCCAAAAATCGTTTCGACAATAATAATATACAATAAAAAAAACAGGTAATGCCATAAACAGAACCTTTGCTTTCATTGATCAGAAAATTTGAAAAGCAAGCGAAAAGAGAACAAAAAAAGGAGCGACCAACCGCTCCTTTTTTATTTATATCGATTTTGTTAGAAAAATTCCGTTTCAACGTCCAACGAACAGCCGATTCACGCAGTCAATCGGCGGAATTACGGGGAATTTTAACGCAAGATCAGTATAAGAATGAAGAAAACAACAAAACGTCAACCGTTCCATTCGACTCCGCGCATTGTTCGCACGACTTTTTGTTTTTTCGGCAGAAGCCAGGGAAGCGCGCAAACCGCCAAGGATAACCCCATTGTCAAAATGACGGCCCAGAATTTCACTTTATACAGATATTTTATTTCTTCATAATTGTCATAAAAATTTTCGCTCAATTCCAAACCATCTTTTAAATTGTCAAAATAGACAATCGCGTCGATCGGAGTCATCATTTTATCGATGATTACCTCGTTAATTATATAGTCATTATGATCGAATTGATTATTAAACAAATAGAAATTGAAATCTTTTTGCGAAACGGGAGTTGAATTTCGGTGAACGTATTTATCTCCGTTGGCAAACATGATCTGTTTTGAGAAAACCATTAATGGGTTCGGCTTATTGTTAACCGTTCCCCAAAGCAGCCAGGAGGACCAAAGAAAAACGAAGACCCCGATAATAAAAATACCAAGTCGTCTTCCGGACAAAGTTTTTTCAGGATCGTTATTTTTTTGTGTGTTGACAGTATTTTTTTCTGAATCGGCAATTTTGGGAGAGTCATTTTGAGGATTTCCGACAATTTCATTAGCCCATAAAGGGAGTTTTTTCATTTTCAGCATCGACGGAACCGCAAGAATTTTTCCGCAAGAACACTGGACTGAACCGCCCGCTTGAGAAACTTCTACCGGATAAGATTTTCCGCATTCGCAGGTTAATTTGTACTGATCTGACATTTTTTCTATCCTTAAATACAATTTTATAATTTAGCGGCATGCAATACTTTGATTTATATGCTGATTCAGAAAAACCAAACAGGCGGCGACACCAGTTTGATTGGGATGCGAATAAAACGTCCGCGTTCCAGTCCGGTCTGACAAAAATTTCAGTCTATAAAATCCTTCTGCTAAAGGTTTGCAAACCATTAGGGCCGTTCGAAAAAATACGGCAACAAATACATTCAATTTTAAGATCCGCTGTCGATTCCGGACTTTACGGATCACTTTCACACGATTCTAAAAATAATTATAGCAGAAATTTCAACAAAATCATTATATTTATGAAATAACCTTTGAAAAGTCCTTGAAAAATCTCCTCGGTTAAAAAGAAGAAGAAATTAATCGGGTCAAAAGATAAAATTAAAAAAAGATCAAAGGAAGACGGATATAAATGTTACTTTTGTATTATTAACGATTTAATAATTTAATAAAAAACAAAAACCATTAAATTTTCATCTTTGTTACTTTACTTATATTTCTTATTTTTTCATAAATTTTAAAAAATTTTTCTTATTTGAAGATTAGTAGGAAAAAAATTGAAAATACCTTTAAAAATTTTACAAAATTTTATGTTTCTTAACTAATTTTTGCCAAATTGAAACATACTTTGTTATAATATAAAGGATAAAACTTCACAGGAGAAATCATAGAGCATTAATGATTCGTATTTGCAGAGGAAAAAGAGAGCTGTTTTTTCAATAATTTTTACAAGTTGGTTAATTAAAAGAACTTGCGCAGAATAAAAAAAATAGCCCTTTTAAACATTTAGCGTAATTTTTCTAAAGTTTACGTCCGATAAATTTATAAAAAACTAAAAAATAATGATTTTTTTGGGAAAAATATATATTTATTTGGTGAAAATGTTTGCCTTTTGTTTAATAACGATTATTATATATTATAATGATTATACCGATTTTAAGCTAGGACAATTATTTGACACTAAATTTCGGTTCAGGAAGTCGATTCAAGGTAAACTGAAGATTCCAGGGACGGGTATTCACAAGATTTCGAAACAAAGAAATACTTTCGAGATCTTATTAAATTGATCAAAGGTAAAAGTACTGTTAGGAGTTTCGTTTTGTACGATACAGACGCTTTGTTGGATGATTTTGACGATTCGCTCAGTCCTGAAGCAGAAGATGCTGATCTGGGTGTTGATGAAGTTCTTGGTCTTGAAGAAGAAGAAGAACCGGAAAATGTCATGCTCATGGGAAGCTCCGACGACGAAGAAGAGACGGAATTCGACGAAGAGTTGCTGAAATTCGACGGCAATGACACTTGGTCGGATGATCCGGTGCGCATGTATTTGACGCAGATGGGCGAAATACCTCTTCTTTCCCGTCAGCGGGAAATATTTCTTGCCAAGCAGATCGAAATAACGCGCTTGAAATTTCGGACCAAGCTGCTTGAGTGCGATTATGTAATGCAGCATGCGGTACGAACGCTGAAAAGAGTTTATGACAACGAGCTTCCTTTTGACAGAACAGTTCAAGTCAGCGAAGCGGACAATCTTGAAAAGCGTCAGATCATCAGCCGTTTCCCGATGAATTTGATTTCATTGGACAAACTTCTTGCAAGAAATGCGCAGGACTATAAAAGAGCGACCGGAGCTTCCCGAAGCGGAGAAGAACGGGCGAGGGCTTGGAAAGATCTTGGCCGACGTCGACGATGGGCAGTGCGCATGATTGAAGAACTCGGTTTAAGAACGCAACGGATCGAAGGAATGATTCCGACCTTGGAAGAATTCAGTCGGCGCGTAGATGAGCTTCGAGTATGGATTCGAGAGCATAAAGCCAGCGGCCGCCCGGCTTACGAACGAATGCACTGGCAGACGGAATATCGAAATATTCTCAAGTTGACACAGGAAACACCGACAAGTCTTCGCAACCGGGTTGCGGCGATCAAACAGATCTTCATGAAATATCAAGAGGCGAAACGGGGGCTTTCAGAAGGGAACCTTCGTTTGGTTGTATCCATTGCCAAAAAATACCGTAACCGCGGTTTGAGTTTTCTGGATCTTATTCAGGAGGGAAACGCGGGTCTGATGCGGGCGGTTGATAAATTCGAATACCGCCGCGGTTTTAAGTTCTGCACTTACGCGACTTGGTGGATTCGACAGGCAATTACCCGGGCAGTTGCGGATCAGAGCCGAACCATTCGCATACCGGTCCACATGGTTGAAACCATGTCAAAGATGCGCAATGTTACCCGGCAGCTTCTTCAGGAGCACGGACGAGAGCCCACGATAGAAGAAACAGCGGAAGCGGCCAATACCCCGATTGATGAAACTCGTCGTATTTTGAATATGAACCGTTTTCCGATCAGTCTTGATCGGCCGGTCGGCAACAGTGAGGACAGCCATTTCGGGGATCTTCTTCCCGACAGTGAAGCAGAAAATCCTGCAATCGGCGCAACTCAGGACATGTTGAAACGCAGAATTTTAAAAGTTCTGAAAACACTCAGTTATCGGGAACGCGAAATTATCAAACTTCGTTACGGACTTGGTGACGGTTACAGTTACACGCTGGAAGAAGTAGGACACATTTTCAAGGTAACGCGGGAACGAATTCGTCAGATCGAAGCCAAAGCGGTTCGTAAACTTCAGCAGCCGAGCCGAAGTCAGGAACTTGTCGGTTTCCTTGATTAGGATTTCATTGCCAATACGATTTTATTTTCTATTTTATGCCGGTTGACCTTGTGAGCCGGCTTTTTTGACCTTGGATCAGAAAAGATAAAATGGAATCGCGGCTTTCCCGAATCAGACGTTTTTCCGTTTTTCCCTGATGATCGGATTTTGTATGAAATCAGTCAAAAAATAAAAAGTCTATGGCATCAAGAAAGACCTTTCGGAAGTAAAATTTTTCGAAAGGTCTTTTTTTGGGCAATAGCGAAAAAAGGATGAAGATCAAAAATATAAAATTAACGGCGAATCTTTTCGAATGTCTTGACTTTTTTCTGAGCTTTCAATAAAATGAGAGTAATGGATAAATGCCGTGACGGATTTGGAAATTTCTTTTCACCCATTATAAAAGGAGGAAGTCTTATGCCGTCTAATATTGCACTGATTCCTTTTTCAAAAATGATTCCGGGAGTCGAGGCGATTTCCTTTGTTTTACTGGCAGGAAAGGAAGAAGCCCGAACGAAGGAAGGCAAGCCTTTTTTTAAAGTCTCTTTTTGCGACTCCAGTCGTTCTCTGACCTTTCCGATCTGGTTCGACACGAAATACTTTATGGACTGCAAAGATAACTGGAAGGTTGGTGAATTTTATAAAATTCAGTCGATACTTCGGGAATCGAGTTACGGACAAAAACTTGACTTAAAGAGGATCAGACCGGTTGGCCCGTTGGACAATGTTGACGGATTCGATCCGAACCAATGCCGGCCCTGTTCGCAAAAGGCGCCGGAGATTTTATGGGACGAGGTACTTGAACTGGCCAGGACGCAGATCGGGAAAGGTCCTCTTTTGGCGCTTGTCAAAAAGATCTTTAAAGATCATCAAACGAAACTGATGGAAACAGCGGCTTCCGGATATCATCATCATGTTTATGCCGGCGGTCTTTTGGAACACATTCTTTCGGTGACCAAAATTGCGATATTTTTGGTCGATCATTTTCGATCATTTTATCCGAAAGAGAAGAACAAGATCTCCAAGCCGCTTGTTGTTGCGGGCGCTATTCTTCATGACATCGGCAAGATAGAGGAAATGCAGTGTTTTGGGATCCAACATAAACATACACTGGAAGGCGATCTGATTGGTCATTTTATTCTCGGTCGGGATTTGATACGGGAAAATGGTCCGATGGTCAAACTGAATCCACAAACGCAGCTTCATTTGGAACATATTATTTTATCTCACTCTTCCGTTCCGGAATGGGGCGCACCGAAAATACCAATGTCACTGGAGGCGTTCATTGTTTCGCAGGCGGACAATACGGAGGCCGTTTTTACGACCATGCTTCGAACAATACAATCGGAAGACACCGTTAAAAATTTGACCGCTAAAAAAGGGCCGTTAGGAGTTCCCATTTTCAAAGCTTTTCTGGGCGATCCCAACGAAGGAGCATCGCAATGAAATTGACAACGGAGGAATTCCTCCAGTATTTAAGACGCAGCGGACTGGTTGAAAAGGATCTGCTGGAAAAAACATTATCGGATCTTCAGAAAACGCTTCCGCCGGAGAAATACGGTAATCCGGACTTTATTGCGGCCAATCTGGTTCATCAGGATCTTATTACCGAATGGCATGTCCGTCAGTTAATGCGGCGAAAATACAAAGGATTTTTTCTTCGTCAGTATCGAATACTTGATCATTTGGGTGATGGCGGAATGAGTTCCGTTTTTTTGGCGGAACATACCGTCATGCAGCGTCAGGCGGCTATTAAGGTCTTGCCGAAAAAACGATTGACGAATTCCGCTTATTTGGAACGATTCGTCCGGGAGGCTCAAGCCATTGCTTCGCTGGACAACGCCAATATTGTCCGCGCTTACGATATTGATCAAGTTGACGACATTCATTACATCGTCATGGAGTATTTTAAGGGGGACAATCTCCGTCAGCGGGTTGAGAAAACCGGTCCTCTTGGATTTGAAGACGCGGTCAATTATATGCTTCAAGCTGCCCGGGGATTAGCTCATGCTCATCGGATCGGGATTATTCACCGCGATGTCAAGCCGGACAATATTTTGGTCAATGATGAAGGAACGGTCAAACTTCTCGACATGGGGCTTGCTCTTTTGGACGACTCTTTGGTTAAGGGCGATTTTACCGAAGACGAATCCAAAGTATTGGGGACCGCAGATTATCTTGCGCCGGAACAGGCGGTCAACAGTGCCAAGGTCGATCTTCGCGCCGATATTTACGGTTTGGGCGGAACACTTTATTATTGTCTTACCGGTCATCCTCCTTTTCCGACCGGAACAATTGCGCAGCGAATACAGGCTCACAAAACGGAAACGCCGAAGAGCATTTACATCGACCGGCCGGAAGCTCCGGACGATCTTGTCAATATTTGCTCCAAGATGATGGCTAAAAAGCCGGAAGACCGCTTTCAATCGTCAGAGGATCTGATCGCTATTTTTCAATACTGGCTCATTCATCACGGATTCGCGACGGAAAAAGATTTCCCCGCTTTTTCCGAGGAAGAAGAGCAGAAGCTGTCGGACAATGAAACGCTTTGGAGTTTCAATACGTTAAGTACTAAAAGTATTTTTGATCAGGAAGCGGATTCATTTTCCGATTCCGATTCACGATTGGCTTCGACAATCAATCTGTTTAGCGGCGAGTCAAGCAATGGATCAAGGCTTTCCGGACTTTGGGGCAACAACCGAAACAGCGGAATTGTTTTGTCCGACCGGTCCGGCACTATTTCTTCTTTGAACGATCCTTTTGAAATGGCACTTCAGGAGGCAACCTCCACTCACAGCTATTTTTCCGAAGAAAACATTGATCTTCCAACCAAAAACAATGAAAAAGATCCCATAAACAAAAACGCCGGCAAAGATTCAGGCGTCAAAAACATCGCCAAAACTTCCGCTTTAAATTCAACTGGGATTAAAAGATCTTCCGTAATCGGCAAAGAGACCGCAGACAATACTGTTGACGAAAGTCCATCTGATATTCACTGGATGCGTCTGGTTCCCGTTTGGTTTTGGGCCCTGTTCTTTTCCGGATACGTTGCCGCCATTTTTCTTGCGGGAATCTTATTTGCGCTTTTAGTCAAATTGGGGAACAGTGAATGATCTGCGATCTTTGAACAGAGGCCTCGGTTCAAAGACAATCCCCTTGAGATCAACAGACGCGAAAGGTTTTTCTTGAAATGATAAACAAATAACAACTTTCAGATTTTAAGCCAAAAATACCGGCGCTATATGAATGTTTTCCGTCGCCGTATTTTCTATTTTTTTCAAACAGAAGCAGAAATTTTTAATTCATAATGGACACCGATCATAATTTTCTTGAACTGATTGATACACACGCTCACCTTGATATGCGGGAAACCGAAGCCGAATCAAACGAAGTGATTTCCCGATCGGCTCGGGGTGAATTTCCCGAACTTCGCGGACGCAGGCCGGAAGACATCGAATATTCATTTCGGATGGGAGCTATCATATGTCCGGGTATAACCGCGGACTCTTCTCAGAAGCTGATCGAATTTTGCAAAAGATCTCCTTTGCTTCATCCGGCGGTTGGCATTCATCCGACCAATTGAAGCAAAGGAGATCTTT
>CAZZEF010000232.1:6869-7426 GCA_964652875.1 uncultured Planctomycetaceae bacterium | reverse complement strand
AACATTTCATCTCGAAAAGTTTATTAGAATCCCTAACGCCAAATCCGGCAAAACAGGAGGAACTCATGGATCCGGGCCGGGTATCGTTCTTTCGCAAGGCAAACACGCGGGCCGACTTCTGCTTCCCGCCCGATATGCTTACGGACAAGAGACAGCGGAACTTCAACGGTCAGGCGAAAAATTTCATAAATTTCTTCAAGAAAAAAATTACAACTGCGCCATTTACAGCGACGATCACGGAAAAACCTGGAAAACTTCGGATCCGGTTCAGATCGGAACAGGAGAAGGCACTCTTGCGGAATTGGCGGACGGTCGGATCTTTTATAATTCGCGCGCCTATTTTCTCGACGGAAAACGGCGAACGGCGATCAGCCGCGACGGAGGCGAAACGTTTGCCGATTTTTCGATTGCTACCGATTTAACCGAACCGCCGATGGGCTGCAACGCGTCCATGATCCGAATTCCCGCCTCTAACGGAGATGGTCTCCTTCTTTATACCGGTCCGCAAAACACTAAAAAACGGTCCGATCTCTGTTTAATGATCAGTCGGGACAATG
>CAZZEF010000232.1:0-6859 GCA_964652875.1 uncultured Planctomycetaceae bacterium | reverse complement strand
CAATGGCGCCCATTGGAAACGGATCTTCAATTTCACTTCCGGCTGCTTCGGTGCTTATTCCGCTCTTGCCTGGTCCCAAAAAGATCAAAAGGTCGTCATGATCTATGAAACCAATAAATTCAATCCCAATATCGTTTACGGTGAATTTGTCTTCGCTGAATTCAATCTTGAATGGATCCACCGAATGGAAAAGTTCAGCGATAAACAGCAAACGGCCCCAAAACAGCAAACGGTAAAACCTGCCGCGAAGAAACCGCAAAAACAACAATTATTAGAAACCGCTCAAATAAAAGATGTTCCGTCAATAAAAACCAATAAGCCCCAGCCGGTCAAACCTTTGGTCGGCGCGATTCGCTGGGATGCCTGGTACGGAAATATTCCGACGCAAAAAATCAAGTCAATTCCGAAACCGCTGCCGGGAGAAGATCCTTCTTCTGTTCCAACCCCCAACCCGGGAAAAGAAGTTCTGCTGACCCTGTCCGAAAAACAATGGGAATATCGCTGGCCTTTTTTCGCGCAAACCGACGATAAGGGAAACTTAGTCGAACTGAACGCCAACCGTCAGGAAATAATGGATCAGGAAATTGAATACGCCCAAAGAGCCGGACTTGATTACTGGGCCTTTGCGGTCTATCCGGAAGAATGTCCAACCAGTTTTTGTTTGAAAAAATATCTGTCCAGTTCTAAAAGATCAAAAATTGATTTCTGCTTTTTCATCGTCAACAGCGCGGCGCGAGGCCGGTTTATCGACGAGCCCGAAATGCAGGAATATCTTTTGAGATATATTTCGGAGCCTGGCTATCTTAAAGTTCAAGGCAACCGTCCGGTCATTTTTATGGGCTTCTTCGACGACTATATTATCAAACGATATCAGGAAGGATCGTTTTGGAAAGACTATTGCCGAAAAATTCAGGCCAAAGGACTCGGGACACCTTATATCGTTCTCTGCGGAGCGGGGTGCCAACCAAATAAAAAAATGGATCTTCTCAAGAAGATGTTCAACGCGGACGCCATTGGCAATTACGCGATTACACATTCCGGTAAATCGGTTCCTTACAAGGATCTGACCAAAAGCGCGGAGGCTTTTCCCATCGCCTGTCGGCAAGCCGGACTGAACGTTGTCCCGACCGCCATGACCGGCTGGGACCGAAGACCGCGTGTCCTGCACCCGGTCTCTTGGGAACGCTGGCATAAAAAGGGAGAGGGCCTTGATCTGTTTTGTCAATCCGGATCTCCCAATGAAATCGCCGCGCATGTCAAACGCCTTTACGACGGATTAAAAAATCATCCCAATAAAGACAAGGTCAACATGCTGCTTATTTACGCTTGGAACGAATTCGATGAAGGCGGCTGGCTCGCCCCAACCAAAGGAGAGGGAACCGCCAGAATAGATGCTCTTGGAAAAGTCCTCAAACATTGAACAAAAGTATTCCTGTTTAAAGACTGTTTTCGTTTCTTCGTTTTTATAACAATTTTACTTGATTTTTCTGTTTCAATAACCAAGACCGGCCGATTCTCAAAGTCAATCGGCGGCAAAGTCGGAAAAAAAATGATTGCAGTATAAAAGAATCTGTTCACTTGTTTGAGCCTTGAAAGGAAAACACCGATGACGTTGTTTCGCTTGATTCTGATGTTGATTATTTGGGGAACGGCCCTGCTGCCGGTCCGGGGCGAATTCGTTCTCTCTTCGCCGGGAAAAAACGCGGTAATTGTTCTGGATTCGCGGGAAGAATCATTCGTCCGAAAAGCGGCGGAAGATCTTGTCTCCGATGTCAAAAAAATCACCGGCCAAACACTGAAGATCATGGACAAGGAACCGAAAAACGAACTTTGCCTGATCATCAAAACCATTCCGACCGACAGGCCGGAAGAGTATTCCATTCGAACATTATCTGATACACGGCTGGAAATCGTCGGGAGCGATGCACACGGAACCATGTTCGGCATTTATGAATTTTTGGATCGGTTTCTTGAAGTCGATCCGCTCTATTTTTGGAAAAGTATTGAACCCAAACATCAGACCCGACTTGCGTTTCATTCCATTCATTTTGAACAAAAAAGTCCGACTGTTCGGTTTCGCGGCTGGTTTATCAATGATGAAGATCTTTTGACCAAATGGCGAGACAGCGGAGGACGACGGGAAATCGACTACCCCTTTTATTCACAAACGGTTCATCCGGAAGTTATGAAGCAAATCGCTGAAGCGCTGGTGCGCAGCCGTTACAATATGATCATACCGGGAAGTTTTATCGACATAATGAACCCGCCGGAAGAAGAACTGGTTCGTATTGCCTCCGAGAGGGGCATTTGGATCTCGCAGCATCATATTGAACCGGTCGGCGTCAGCGCGTTCACTTTTTTTAATTACTGGAAAAAGAAAAATGGATCGAAGCCGCTTTTCTCTTGGTATGCCAGTAAAAAGGAATTGCTCGAAGTTTGGGAACTTTATGTCGAAAAATAGTCTCGATATCCGAACGTGATCTGGCAAATCGGACTCCGCGGAATCGCTGATCGTCCTATGTGGATGGCCGACCCCTCCGTCCCCCAATCGGAAAAAGATCGCGGCGCCCTCATCTCCGAAGCAATGAAAACACAAGCGGATCTGATTCGAAAATATGACAAGCGATCCAGTCCGCCCATGACGGCGACTCTTTGGATGGAAGGGTCGGCCCTGCTGAAAAAAGGCTTTCTTGACATCCCCCCAAACGCAATTTTTGTGTTCGCCGATAATTGCCCCGGCTGGAAAATGCAGGATGATTTTTATTTGACTCCCCGTAATTCGACCCATCGGTTCGGGATCTATTATCATCACCAGCTTTGGGGAAGCGGTCCTCATTTGGCGCAGGGGATCTCTCCCCGTCGAACGGAAACCGTTCTTCGGGAGACGCTTGTTTTTCCCGCCCGCGACTTGATGATATTTAACGTTTCCAATATCAGGGAATTTGTACTCGGTATCGACGCGACGGGAAAAATGCTTTGGGACCTTGATCATTTTAATTCCGATCTTTTTTTGAACGACTGGTGCCGCCGTAATTTCGGACCGTTCAGTCAAAATATTCAAAAAGAATACGAGTCCTATTTTTCTTCGTTCGCCGTTCATCCGCAGACCAAAACCCCCTTCCTGCTCGACGGACAATTGGCAAGTCTTGGATCAGGACTTCTTCGCTTGATCAATAAAAACATAAACCGGCCCAATTTTAAAATTGCCAAAGAAAAAACGGATCCGGTCAAAATTGATTTACGTCAGGACAGGGCACCTTTGAGATCCGGTCTCTCTAAAAAAACAGGATCTTCCACTGATTTGAAAAACGATCAGAAAGCGCGAAAAAAAATGACCGCCGATCAGGAAGTCGTTCACGTTATTCTTTCGGATATGCACCCGCGCAATCTCGGCCTGCAGAAAAATCTTTTCGCCGCCCGTTATCAGAAAGAACAATTTAACGCGGTTCTGCGTCGCATTCTCTCTCTTTTGCCTGAAAATCAAAAGACGGCGTTCTTGTTTTCTGACATGAGCCAAAATACAGTGTCAACCAGCCTTGCCGACGATGATCTCTCTGCTCCTGAACAGTCAGAGTTAAAAAAGATCAATCAGGAGCAGATTGAATTTTTGAAAACAAACCTGATCGCGCCTGCTCTTCTGATGTCGTCGCTTTCGGAATGGTGCGAAGAGATCATTCTCGCCCGTATTTATTGGGGAAACGGTGACCGGACTGAATCGGCCCGTCATCTTCATAACGCGCTTGGCGCCTTAAAAAGATCTGACCGGACCAAATTAATTCTCACCGCCGGGCCGCGTTGGGAAAACTGGTATCGCGGAGAAGAAAAACTCAACTTAAACCGGTTAAAAGATCTGACCGCGGAGGTTTATGAAAAGATGAAAAAACAAGCGAAACCGGGCCGCATAACAAGTTCATTATAAATTTTCCAGTCCGCTGTTTTTGAAAATACTTTTCTGTATCAACGAAAAAGACGCCGCAAGCATGTCTCGCCAACGGCGTCTTTATTCTTGAACAATACACAAACAATTTCCGTTTTTTGAGGCCATTAAACAGTTTTCATTTTACTTTTTTAAATACGATATCACGTATTTTGATATTGTCCGACGGCGCTTTGGTCAAAAAACACAATGACACAATTCGGGTAACGTCAAGATCGAAATCTGTTTTGAATTGAACGTTGTATTCCTGCCAATTTTGGGAAAGATCAACGGTTTGATTCAGTGTCTTTTCATTGGTAAAGACCCTTAAAAGAAGAACGACCGGTGCTTCCGCCTTTGCGCGGAAAGTCAATTCATAAGTACCGTTTCCATTTTTCAAAAACGCGTCAGTCAATACCGTGTGCATTCCGGAATTCAATTTTACTTTTGATAAATTGTAAATCCAGGATCCGTCTTCCGCTTTGAGTGTTTCAAGTCTGGCCTGATAGGAAGGATATCGCTGAAATACACTTTGAACAGGCCAGGATTCCTCAACAAGATTTTTATCGGCGGGAATATTTTTCAGCGTAATTTTCCCCGTAACGCGGTCATAAGCAACATCTGTAATTTTTCGCAATTCCTCCAGTGAAACCCATTCACTGGAAAACGGTTTGACCAATCCCAGTTTGTTCTGAATTTCAGTCGAATACAGAAACACTTCACCGTTGCTTTCCTTAGCCATTTTTTGAAACATCTGCGGCGCGGATCCTATATAGACTTTATAAGGAAAGGTATAATTCATTGTTATGCGGTTCGGCCGCAAAGGAAGATCAATTTTACCATTCTCTTTTGTTTTGACGCTGATTTTGGTCCGTTCGGGACATTTTATATCCGTTGATTTGAAATTTTTAACAAGCTTGCCCGCCGCGTACAAATTGGTAAAATCAAGAGTATAATTATCAGTAGGCATATATTGTTTGCCGTTGACAACAAGAATCGCCGAACCCTTTTTTCCGCTGAATTGATATTGCGCCATCCCCGCTGACTGCGGAATGGAAATATTTTCGAATTTGAAGATTTTTTCAAGTGTACCCATATTGCGCCCCTGAAATATCCAGGGAAACAAAACACAATCGACCGCGCAAAGATTTTTTATGTTCACATAAACCGTCTGTTCTTTAGTGCCGGGAGTAGTTCCATTATAATAGTTGTTGATCAAACCTTCATCGCATCGAAAGACATCAATATTTTCCAAATAAGCGGGCGACTGGAAAGAAATTTGCGGAAAAATCGCGGCGCAGGAGGTTCCCAATACTGTATTTCGAACATGAACCTCCGACGATCCGCTCAGAACAAGAGCATTGTCGCCGACATAAAGCCAGCCGTTATCAATATGACAGTCAGGATCTTTTCCGCAAAAGAAAGAAATTCCGTCAGTACACATCATGCTTGACAACGCTTTAAAATTTCGCATTGAACACCCTTTTCCGGAAAGAATGTAATTGAAACTTCTCGCGTCGATCAGTTTAATTCCGTCAACAGTGACATGAGGCGCCAAAACGCGAAAGATCCCAAGAACCCTTCTTTTTTGCTGATCAAATCGAAAGATATTGCTCATCGGATCAAGGAGCATTCCGCGTCCGTGAACTTTCGTATTTGGACCGCGGATCTCAAGCCATGCGTTAAGTACCGCGCCCGGAGCAATATAGATCTCGCGCACGGAAGCGTCGGTTGCAATCAGTCCGGACCGGTCGGGAGCATCCGTCCAGGAATCAATATACAGAACGCCCGGATCACCTTTTTTCGGTACATCAGTTTCCGGAGCGTCAGCGAATACGGACAAAATCGTGTTCGAATCGTCGTTGAGTCTTATTCCGAAATATTTCGGCTTGTCAAGATAAACGGAAATGACATTCTTTTTAAACGTTGTCTTCAATCGGGCCGATGCGGGAAAAACAATATAAGACTGAACATCCTGCTGAACGGCAATATCAACACGAACCGGTTGACCGCTAAAGGCGAACTCGCAAAAACGACGCTGGGAATCGCCGCCATGCTGGCGCGGATGCAGGATTGACGATTCGGTATGATTGTACACGGTCAGAGGCTTGGTTACCTTGTCTTGCGTTACCGAAACCGAATAGGTATTATCTCTTTTTATTTGAGCGGGATATTCCGGATAAACCGTCAGCTCGCCGGCCAAAAGCGTCAGGGAAATACAGTAAAAAATCATACTTGTCATAAATTTCAAATACGGCATTGCTTCTCCTTGTTTTATTAAAAATTTAACGATCTATTCTGTTGTTTATTGTTCGACCGTTTAACTGCATTATCAAATACAAACAGATCCTGATATTATTTTGAATTTGAAAACGATTCTGAATAATAAAAATTTTACTCCCAATAAAAGAGCTTGTAAAGGACACCATTTATACTGGAGATCAATTTATTTTAAATTTCAGTATTAATGAAATCTTCCGGTAAATTGACATTGTTAAAAAAATATTTTATACTGTAACAGGAGAAAGTATTTTCGTCTGATTAAAATTTACGATACGAACATTTATCAGTAATAAATCGTAAAAAAGATGTTTTATACTGCTTTTATTTTAAATATTCTCCGCCGATTGGCTTCGTGAATCGGCTGTTCTTTTAACTTGGAAACGGATAATTTACCAAAGGAACCAATTGAGATGAGTCATAATATAAACGAAAAAGTATTTATGAAAAATTTTATTTTTATGTCTTTGATTTTGTGTTTTTTATTGACGGCCTTCTCAAAGCTTGAGGCGCAACTTCCTCCGACGATATACCGGACGGGCCCCAAAGATTCCGCGGTCGATGTCAAGATCAAAGAAATTCCCAAATATACCCCTTCGGTTTCTGTCGCGTTTGGTCAGGCTTTTTGCGCACATTCCCAATTCACCTGTTTTGACACCGACC
>CAZZEF010000231.1:0-7478 GCA_964652875.1 uncultured Planctomycetaceae bacterium | reverse complement strand
TCCAGGGACTGCCGACACTGATCAGTGTCGTATTATAAAGTCCGGTGTCAAGAAGCCACTGATAAAATCCATCAAGAGAACTCGCCTGATCAAAGGGATACCCCATCTGATAACGACGTTTTTTAACAATGGACTGCGCACAGGAGGTAAGCTTTTGAAGTACTTCAGGAGTCATTTTATTATCTGTTTTCATACTCGCTTTTCCTTGATCTTATTTTGCTCTTCGATATTTTATCCGCAAAATATCATGACCGATTCCGCTGAAAATTTCATCGGTTCGCCAATCGCGATGTTCTTTCAATCACGCTCTCGGCGCTCTTTCAATCAACTCTTAAAATACGGTCCTGACTCCTTGATATTATATCATCTCCTGACGATTTGACCATCCTTCCGGTAAATAATGTAAACAGACGCGACTTTTATTTCCGTCACCTTTATTGTCCGGCAATGAAGATGATTCTCCTGTTCCGTTTCAATTTTCAGTGAACTGTTCTTTTCATTCCGCACAACGGCCTGACCGCTTGCGAATATGTCCGTCACGAACACCATCAGTGCGTCTGCGGTCCATTTTTCTGTTATTCCATTCGGTTACAAACGATTTTCTTTGCTGACCGTTTCGTTTCTGCTTCACCGTTTTTGAAAAAACACCGATCGTAATTATGTATGTTTTGACAAACGAAAAATTCGCTCCCGGTATTATAAAAGAATTGTTTTATTCTGCTGGAAGAACAACCGCGCATGAAGTCAAGCGACGGTAATTCTCAAAAATAAAAACGGTGATAATATAAAAAGGTTCTGCGACAAAAGAAAACGCTGATGAAAATTTAAGCAACAAGAAAAAACAATGTTGATTTCAAGACGAATCTTTTACTCTTTTGCCGTTCGATTCGATCACTTTTTTGAGCGACTCTGTTAAATCATGATATTGACCGGATTTTTTGAAATCGTACCAGGAATTTTCGCATCGGATCGCGTCAAGATGTTCCAGGGAATCCAAATTGAGATCTTTTAAATTTATTTGAAAATTAATGCTGACTCTGCTTTTTACAAGTTCAGAATCTTTGGGCCATTGGTGAATATCGTTTGTGTATTCATATATTTCGAGTTCCTGCCAGGATTTCGGCCATTTTCCTTGATCCGCGACAAACTCCCGAACAAGATCGCAGACAAACAGAGCGGAGAGGCGTTCTCTTTCGGATCGAATTGCTCCCCGAATGGCTTGACAAGCGCTGTAAACAAAATACGCGGCCAGACAAAGCAAAACGCAGCAGGTTATTTTGAGAAAAGCATTTATACAGGATTTACGATTCGGCATGACATAGTCTCTGACGCGACACAAGCGGGCAATAATCCCAAAGGACATAACCGCCGTGATTGAAAACGCGTTTGAATTTTCGGGCAAATGTTTCTGACAGTCGCAGTAAAAATTTTGATCGGCAACGGTGATCAGATCAATACAAGTCTTTTTATAACAAGAAATAGAAAAAGCCAGCGGGGGGAATTGAACCCCCAACCTCAGCATTACGAATGCTGCGCTCTGCCAGTTGAGCTACGCGGGCAATTGCCGAAACAACTGCGTTAATAATATCATAAAATCTTTCTGTGTCAATAGGGGTAAAATCAATAATCATATTCAAACCATTTTTCATTTCTTTTAATAAACAATAAATAGAACGAATATTATATTCTGACTTTCAGCAAAATTTCAACAGGATTATTAATCCGTCAAAATTTAAAAATTTTTCGGTCTTTCCCGCCGTCGGCCTGCTTTTGTAAACCGGCGATCCTTCAAGCAAAAAAATTGATAAAAAAAACAGGACTGGCTAAATAAAATTTCAACAAAACGACTCAAATTCATCAACGAGATCCTTAAAGCGCTTCATGGCCGATCGAAAGACTTCCGGATTGTTCATATCGACCCCTGCCCGCATCAAAATATCCAGCGGAGGTGCGGAACATCCACCCCCAAGAAGTTCGAAATAATCCTTTCGTTCCTGTTCACCGCCGGAAAGAACCCGCTGCGAAAGCGCCAGTGAGGCCGACAGACCGGTCGCATATTTGTAAACATAAAAAGCGCGGTAAAAATGCGGAATGCGAAAACATTCATAAGAAAGATTTTCGTCGATCGTAAAATCCGGACCGAAATAAAGATCCAAAAGACCGCGATAAATTGATCGGAACATTTCCGAAGTCATCGGGGAACCGGTCTCCATCGCTTCATGCGTCAAATACTCAAATTCAGAAAACATTGTCTGCCGAAAAATCGTCGCTCGAATCGAATCGATCTCATGATTAATCAGCCAAAACCGATGCGCTGGATCCTTTGCTTCTTTAAGGAGATAACGGGACAAAAGCTGTTCGTTGAACGTACTGGCGATTTCCGCCAAAAAAATCTCATAATTGTAATATTCATAAGGCTGATTTTTCGCGGAATACCAACTATGCATTGAATGGCCCGCTTCATGAATCAGAGTAAAAACACTTGATATTATGTCCGGTTTAAAATTTATCATAATAAACGGAGGGGTGTCATACGAAGGATAACTAAACGCTCCGCTGGACTTGTTCAAATTCTCGTATTTATCAACCCATCGACCGGAAGTAAGTCCCTTTTCCAGTGTTTTAACGTAATCCTTGCCCAGAGGAGCGAGCGCTTTTAAAACCAGCTGAACCGCGTCATCATAATTATAAGCGAAATCAACCGACCGTTCGACCGGAACGTAAGTATCATAAAAATGGATCTGATCAATTTTCATTTTTTTGCGCCGAAGTTCATAATATTTATACAGAACCGGCAACGTTTCATGAACGACTTGAATCAAGTTGTCATAAACCTGTTTCGGGATCTCTTCGTTAAACAGAGACGCTTCCAGCGCCCCTGAATAATTACGGGCCTTTGAAAAAAAGATATCCCCTTTAATCGACGCTTCCAACGACGCGGCAAACGTATGCGACATTCGGACATAGCCTTCATAAAGATTCTCAAAGGCCTCTTTTCGGACCGATCGGACCGGCGACTGCAAATAGCATTGGAACAACTCCTGCGTCAGCGGACACAGACGGCCCGTTTCGTCCTTAACCGGACGGAACTGAAGATCGGCGTCATTCAAAACGCAAAAGATCCGATGCGGCGCCTGCGTTATCTCCCCGCTCATGGCCATCAGCCGCTCTTCTTTGACGGAAAGAACATGCGGCTTGTATCGAAGTATGCGTTCCAGCTGCAGTTTCCAAAGTGCCAGCCGCGGATCCGATAAAAGCCGCTTCCAATGAGCTTGCGGAAGTGCCAAAAGTTCCGGACGAACAAAACTGGTCATTTCATTATATTTATTGATCTGCGTCAGGACCTGTCCTTTATAGGCGATGTATTTGGATTCAGCGGTGTCTTCCGCCGATTTCAAATAAGCGTAAGCAACCAGTAGATCGACCCGGCGGTCAAATTCCGTATCCTTCTTCAAATACTCCGCTAATACTTCCGGATCACCCAGCCGTCCTTTATATTTTATAAGAACTTGGGAGTCTTTTCCCCAACGTTCAAGTTCTTTTTCCCAAGAATTATCCGAACGAAAAATCCGTTTAAGATTCCAGGTATCCTGAACAGGAACTTCCGAACGCTGCCGTCGGGAATGATAAATATCCGATTGTTTTTTTAATACCTTGTCTTTTTTTGATTTTTGGGGAGAGGTCATTTTTTTTTCAGATTCTTTTTTCATAGAAGCGTTCAATTAAAATTTTCAATAATT
Source organism: uncultured Planctomycetaceae bacterium (assembly GCA_964652875.1). Lineage (GTDB taxonomy): Bacteria > Planctomycetota > Planctomycetia > Pirellulales > Thermoguttaceae > JAUNBG01. The sequence goes on along the minus strand of CAZZEF010000231.1, from coordinate 3,738 downwards.
AAATCCGGTCATCAATGGTCATCGCGCCGATCATATTAAATTTAAAGAGTATACGACATCATCTTTAATTTTTAATACAATTTTGTTTATTGAATTAAATGATGATTTAACTTGCATTATATTAATAACACCAAAAATTGCAAGCAATTTTTATGATCCTTTTGACTTTCTTGCAAAATCATTTATAATTTATGAATTATACGGAACAAAAGAGGTAAAATTTATGAATCAGTTAAAAATCAAGTCTCTTCTTGCCCGATCGTTTTACAACAGGGCGCTCCCGTTGATCGATCAGTTCGGCCCGGAAAACGAAGACGACCGAAGCAATCTGCTTCTCGAATTTTATAAAGTATTGGAAAATATCGGGGCGGCGTCCGATGAACTTGCCGAACTGGATCAAAAAATCATCGAATCCGTGCGAAATATTCAAACGGATCCGGAACGTAATCAGGAGACCGCTCATTATCTTCGCGTCAACGTCAGTCATCTTTCTGATCTTGATGCTCTTGAAAAAATCAAATCAATTTCCGAAGCCGATGTCAGAGAAGATTCGCTCTTTCATTGGGGAAAAGGGCGCGTCCAAAATCCAATTGACGATCCGGACACCTTTCATTTCCTTGAAGATGCTTTTGAAGAAATCGATGATCTGGGCCGTTATGAAGAACTGACGGGAGATCTCTTTTTCGCTGTCAGAAAAATCAAAGATCGAATCGATTACCCCGATCTCCTTGTCTTTGAAAAACTCGAAACACCGTCCGCGCAAATTGCTGTTCTGCTGCGTCTTTATAATGAAAAAATAAATGACCGCGCCGACCCCTGCGAATTAATGAATCTGATCGGCCGACTGAAAGCAATATTGAAACTCAATCCGGATCTCTCGTCCGGCGGAATCAGTATTTTAACAGGGATCTCAACGATTCCCAATGATCTTTTTGATCTTTTTGATTGGAATTCACTGACCGAAAATATTTCTGACCCGGAAACCAAGGGACTCTTGATCAGCGCTTTGATCCGAGACTACTGTTTTAAACACGATCAAAAACGCGATGAAACGCTGCTTGATCTGGTCCGAAAACAAGAAACGGATCTCCCCGGCGATCTTAAAATCCCCCCGGCACTGATCAAAGCCTGTTTTCTATCTGGCCGACGGCAGGAGGGAATCGATCTTGTCCGAAAATTTCTCCGGCGGATCCGACAGGAATCGGATTGCATTCGGATCTATTATTACTTGGAATTATACAGAATTCATGAAGCGGCTGGTGAGAATAAAGCGGCGAAACAACTGCTTGATCTGGCCGAAAAGACAGCGCTTGATCTTGATCTCAATGACGCGAAATCGCTTTACCTGACCGAGATCATTCGAACGAAAATTTCCCAAACGAAAGAAAATCCGGATATTTTAGCCCGTCTGCTGGATCAGGCTGATACGATCCCCGGCCCGTTTTATCGTTTCCCGTTAAAACTGACTCTGCGAATACGGCAGGATCTCCTTGAACCGTTCGCCTGCGAAGAAGATCTTGTTCAGGATCTTGAAAAGAAAACGTTCAGCGATCTGAGTGAATTCAACGAATTTCAGGATCAGGCCTATCTTTTATCCGTTCTTGCCAATAACGGAATTTCTTGAAATTTCGAATTTTTACGGTTTAAGTTATAATCAATATTTAAACCGCGAACGATGTTCTGTATGTTCCTTATTTTTGGTAATATTCGATAAGCATACCGATTTCATGATAAATTTTCCGTTACCATGTCAAAAGAACAGCCAATTCACGCAGTCAATCGGCGGAAATGATTAAAAATAAAAGCAGTATAATATCGTAAAAGATCAAACAATTCAGTGACTGTCCCGAACGGCTTGAAACGAGTTTCGAGTCGATTTCAAACCGTTCATTTTATTAGAGCCCATCCTGAAATCAATTCTATAAAATGAAATAAACGGGTATATTACCTTTGAATCAATTTTTAGGATAGGTTCCAACTGGGTTCATGAAATACGGGAGAGCGTCACCTAATCAAAAGGTGATCTCAAACGGCACTTCTTCCGTTTTGGAATCGGTCAGAACAACAGCGAGGATCTCTCCGCCCTTTTCTGTCTTCTTCTCCAATTTCGCTTTCGAATCGGAAACGATCGACTTGCAGTTCATACCGGAAGGAACAAGAAAACGCAATGTTGTCGGATGATTCTCAACCAGTTTCACTTTCCCAACGATTTTATTTTTTTCGATTTTCAGATCGGTCAAATCGACAGCCCCCTGGGTAATATGCCGATCACTGCTCAAAAATTGCGGAACCCCTTTTTGAAGCTTGTGAACCGCTAAGAGTCTGACTCCGTGTTTGGGAACAGGAATCTTGAATTCTTTTTTCGCCAAGCCCTGATAACTGCTGGTCCAGTATTCATAAAGAGCGTATTCCGAATCCGAACAGAGTCCGATTTCATCAAAAGTGAATCCGACTTCCGTGTCCTCTTCCGACCAGTTAAACAACGCAACGACATCCCAGTCCAGATAAGGACGCCGAACTTTAAGATCCCAAACCGGAAGCAGGGTAAAGTAAGGATAAAGGTTCATCGGGTGAACATCGCAAACCGGCAGCGTTTTTTGAATCAGACGGATCCGGTCCATTGGGAGTTCTCCGAGTTTGTCGCCGGAAAACATGAGTTGGCCGGGAAGACTGACCACCGTTGTCGACAACCGGGCTTCTTCAAGAGAAAGCGCCGTATTGACCAACAGAGTGTCGGGATCGGCATAAAATACGATATTATGAGTGAATGCCTGATTAAGTGTTCTGCCTGCCTGACTGGTCAGATTATTCCATCCGACCGGTTTGTTCGGATGAACGATGTCCGCGCCGGTTCTGGACGCGTCGGACATAGCGACTTCCGGTCCGGTCGCGTGTCCCTGACAGGCAAGAATGACACGGTCCAGTCCAAGCGCCTCACGGAACAGATTCGCCATTTTTTCAAAACCATCTTTGCAGGAAGGATCCTTGAAACGGGCTCGGATCTCGGGCCGCTCAAAGAAATGAGCGCTGTATCCCGGCCCGCTTCCTGACATGCCGTCGATTTTAAAGAATTCGTATCCCCAGTCATGCGAGTAAATATCGAGCATTTTTCGCAGATATTTCATCGCCTCTTCGTTGGTCGGATCAAGTGTGTAAACACCGGCCCAGGTACTAATCGGTTTGCCTTCGGCGTTATGCAGGAACCAGTCTTTGTGTTCCTTGTAAAATTCGGGATTTCCGGTCGCGTAAGGAACAATCCAAAGACCGGGCCGGAAACCAAGATCGCGAATATCCTGCGCCAGCTTCTTCATGCCTTCCGGGAACTGCTTTGCGTAAGGTTTCAAATTGAGGTTGTAAAAATGAGAAACCGGAAGTTTTGGGGAATTGTCCTGCCAGGATTCGATCGACCAGAATTCAAGACCGAATGGCTGCAAATATTTTTTCCCGAGTTTGGCTTCGTCAAGATTTTCTTTTGCGCCCGCCTGATCGAAATAAACATTCCAGCTCATCCAGCCGGTCGGCGGCGACGGACAACGTTTGCGGTCGATCGGGGTATAATACGGAACATATCTCGTTTTATAATAATTTGTTTCCGCCGTCATACCGCAGCGAGCTTCCGAAGCCTCTTCTATTGCGCCGGAAAATTTGACGCCGAAAAGCCCTTTATGCTTACTGGTCAGTTCAAGTCCGTGTCCGAAAAAGTGGATAAGAGAGTCTTTTTCCGCCGAAAAAATCGAG
>CAZZEF010000230.1:5427-7507 GCA_964652875.1 uncultured Planctomycetaceae bacterium | reverse complement strand
GCCTGACTCGGCGGTTCTTTTGACGTTATAACGGAAAATTCATGAGGGAATCGGTTTAAATCGACCGGAATCAAACAGGTTCGGGAAAATCACAAAATTCATCCCAAGTCTTATCAAGTCGCCGAAGCGTTTCAAGCGGATCGTAAACGGAATAACGAGGTTTTTCATCAGATCCCCCCTGATGAACCTGAATGATCTCCTTTTCCGAAAGCTTGCGCAATGCGTCATCCGACTCGAAATCAAAATCCATCGCGAACTTTTCTTTAAACCATCGCTCAATTTTTTCATCAAGTTCTTTTTCTGTCAGCGGTGTTTCCCTGTAAAGATAGAGAAAAAACCAGCCAAGAACCGTTTCCTGAATTTCCTGCCGTTCTGCCATTTCCATCATTGCGGTAATGGCCCCGGAATTATTCGAAAGATTCTGGAAATAAAGAGAACTCGAATAGATCTGCATGTATTTCGTTTTACTGTTGAAGAAACTAAAAACCGCTTTAACGGCAGCAGAACAGCATCCGAACAGAACGACGAAAAAGACCCACCAGCTGAGCGCCGCGGCGGAAAACAGTTTGATCACAGAAGGAAACAGGCCCGCACTGACAGTTCCCCCAATTTTAAATCGGTCGAATATTGGCATGCAAAGCTTGACTTTCGGGGCGACGATCTTGAGATTTTCTTTGGTGATGTCTTTAAAAAGTTTGACAATGACATTTCCGTTGTTTTCGTTTTTTAATTGCGCGGCGATAAAAACACGGCTGAACATTTGCGTTTCGATCTGCTTGTTTCTTTTCCAAAACCACCACCATTTCGAACAGGAGATCGAACAGGGCCGAACCCCGCGATAAAAAACAGAAAATGACTGAAAGTCATCCAGAGCGACCTGAACGGAAAGACCTCCTTGCGGCTGAAGCTTTAGGATCTCATTGAATTCTTCTGTTGTAAATCGGGTAAAATTGCAGATCTCGGCCAATTCTTGAAGATCGGCAATAAGATCTGATCCCTTGTCACGACGGACCTCATCCGTAAGTTCCGGTTCGCCGATGGTGTCGGAATCCGGATCAAAGGGAGCAAAATTATCCAAAAGATCCTGAAGAAGCACCAAATACTCAAAATGATAACGATGCGCAAGCAATAATCCGATCTTTTCGATCCGGTCTCTTTCTTCGTCGCAGAATCGCGGATCTTTCAAAAGCTCTGATAAAAGAACCGTTTTTCTCAACGGAATAAAATGTTCCCGCCGCTTAAGAGAATTGAATTTCAATGTCATTTCTTTGTCCTCTCGCGCAAACAAAAACATCTTCTGAAAACGATACGGGAAATCCCCCCAGGAAGACGTTCTGATCGACTCCCCCAAAACTGAAAATGGATCTTATGCCGCTCTTTTCATCTGTTCCGTTTATGGTTTTCGCCGATCCGTTAAAAAAATAACCCGGAAAACACTGATCGTCCGATAAAAACAGAATTTTCAAAAACCGGCGGTATAAAAATCTCTTCTGTTCCCAAACGGATCCGTGATCGAAAAAACTCAAAAGACACGAAAAACCATTCGGAATACGAACCCGTTTTCCGAACGGCGGCCGATCCGTAAATCAGGACTCAACCGCCTTGTTAGTTTTCGTGTCTTTATCAATTAATCGCGGACGGAAACCGCGTCAGGATCACTCCGCCCAAGCTTCGAGATATCTGGCCAACTGATGAATATCGCTTCCGACGTTAATCGGTCTGGCGTAAGCACGCAGTTTATCCATATCGATCAAACTTTCAAAGGCGGGACAGGAGAGAACCATCGTATCCGTAACGGAGATCATAACGCCATTAAGATTTTTTTCGCATAAAGCGCGATAGCATCCGACTCCGATTTGGCTTCCGAGAATGACATCGTAAGCGGTTGGCGTATTGCAGCGGATTTCGTAACCAAACTGAAGTCCGACCATTTTACGGGACTTGCCGGTCCGTCGTTTGTATTCTTCCGCAATCAAGCGGCCGAGACGGCTGCTGTATTTGAGCTGGGATACCGGAAAATGACCGAATGTATCCGGTTTCAACGAGCGATATTCGTCATCGGACACACACATTTTGATTT
>CAZZEF010000230.1:0-5417 GCA_964652875.1 uncultured Planctomycetaceae bacterium | reverse complement strand
ATCCCTTCCGAAATAACGGCGACAAAGCTGTTTTTGCCTTCCGCTTCCCGGGCCTGAAGAACGTCGACGCAGCGGTTGACGATCTTTTTGATATCAAAGATCGTTCTCATGAGCGGTTTGCCTTCTTCGCCGGTAATAACCTTGCCGGTTTCCGGATCAATGGTTTCTTCCGTCGTCTTCCATTCGTCAGGAATATCTTCCAGGCCGATCACCAAACTGGCTTCTCCGGCAATGGAGGCGCCGTAAGCCAGCCAAGCGGCTTTTCGGCCCATCAATTGACAAACATATCCGCCGTTGGCCGCTTCCGAATCCGCCAAAAGGTTGCGAAGCTGAAGAGCCAGCATTTCAACCGCGGTAAAATAACCAAACGTAAACGGTATGCCTTCGTAATCGTTGTCGATCGTCTTGGGAAGATGAACAACTCGAATCCGTTTCTTGTCGGCGGGCATCTTGTCCATATAAAGCTTGAATTTCGCGGCGGTCGTCAGGGTATCATCGCCTCCAATTGAAATCAGTGCGTCAATACCCATCGCGTTGAGCGCTTTGTATACACGCAGCATCGGAGCCGTTTTTTCGGCATCTTCAAGATCGGCGGGAGTTTTCATCATCTTGCCGGGATTGGCGCGCGCGGTGCCAATACAAATTCCCCGTTCGGTTCGAAGACCTTCAAGCTTGATCTTGTCCAGCCGAATGTAAGCGGTATTTTCTTCAAGGGAATCCCCTTCATTGAAGTCGATCAGGTGAGTATAGCCGTTCTTCATACCGTATACTTCAATGCCGGCTCGGGCAAAACACATCGCCGCGCTGGCTATTACCGCGTTGGCGGAAGGAGCCGGACCGCCGGAAAACAGTATCGCAACCTTTTTGATATCGGTGACCGGTTTTTTCGGACTGGCAAGTGGCATCTTCATGAAAAATCCCTTTCAATTAAATAATGTAACCCTCGAAAATACTTTGGAAAAAAATTTTTAACGTTCCAAAAAACATATTTCCCCATTCGCGGTTTTGTACAAAACGCGATTTTCAAAACTCTTATAACGCTGTTCTCTCAAATTTTTCCTTTTTCAACCGCCGACTTCGTCAATCAGTGCATTTCACAAAAATTTTACTGGACAGCAGGATAAAAATCTTTTTCCATAAAAACCATTAAAAAAAGTTTACCAAATGGCGGAAAAAACGGAATCCCCCCGTTTTCAAATTTAGCTTAACCGTGTATCTTTAATAATAATTAAGTTAATTAACCGAATCTTTAACGACGCATTATTTAATTTTATTGGAGATTTTCTAATATGATCGCGAAAGACATGAAACGCGGCGATATTATTGTAAACAACGGCTCGCCGATTATCGTTGAAAACGTCCAGGTTCAAACACCGTCCGCCCGGGGAGCGGCCACTCTTTACCGGTTCCGGTGCCGAAATCTTATTACGAAAGATAAAGTCGATCTCAAAGTCAAGGGAACAGATAATTTTACCGATGCCGATTTTAAAAAACGTGCGGTAACTTACAGTTATACCGACGCGTCCGATGTTTACTTTATGGATGCCGAAAATTACGAAACTTACAGTATTGCCAAAGAAGATATTACGGAAGAAATTCAGTATATCAAGGAAGGTCTTGACGGTATTCATGCCTTGATTTATGAAGACCGCTGCGCCGCGATAGAACTTCCGACAACGGTTGAGCTGCTCGTTACGCATTGTGATCCGGCCGTCCGGGGCAACAGCGCGACCAGCCGTCAGAAACCGGCGACCGTCGAAACCGGCCTTTCCGTGATGGTCCCCGAATATCTCGAACAGGGCGAAGTGATCAAGATCGATACCCGAAGCGGCGAATTTCTCGGCCGCGCCAAATAATCGGGCAGTTCCGTTATCATGGCCAAGGCGCTTACCGGTCTTGAATATCTCGCTGCTCCGGAAAATTTCCGAATCGCTCCGGTTGTCGCGATTTTTGGTGACGAGGCTTTTCTGGTCAGAGAAGTCTCGAGAAAGATCCGTTGTTTGATTTTACCGGAAAAAGACGCCGAATTTTCTTTCAGCAGTTACGACTGCTCCCGACAAGCCCGGACCGCTTCCTCTGGATCTCCATTAACTTGGACCCGTATCCAAAAAGAACTGGAAACACTGGCCATGTTCGGAGGAAATACGCGGATTGTTCAACTCGAATCCGCGGACACCTTTTTGACTGAATATCGGTCGCAAATGGAAAAATACATCAAGACACCTTCTGAAAACGGCGTCTTGATCCTCCTGTTGAATGCGCTGGCCGCCAATACGAATTTTTATAAACTCGTCGCCCAGTCGGGGCTTCTCGTCGATTGTCGACCTGTTCCTGCCGAAAGCGTTCCGAACTGGCTTATTCATTGGGGCAAAAAGAAACACAAGATCTCATTGGATCTTCAGGCGGCGGAGCTTTTGGCGGACCGCGTTGGATCCGATCTCGGTTTTCTCGATCAGGAACTTTCCCGACTGGCTCTGCTTGTAACGGACAAACAGCGGATTACCGCTGATTTCATTGATAAAAATGTCGGTAATTGGCGGGCCCGTAAAGTTTGGGATCTCGTCGACGCGGCTTTTTTTGGGAGCCCGGACAAGGCGCTTCTTCTTTTGGATCAATTGCTCGCTTCAGGAGAAACTGCGGTCGGAATTCTCGCGCAAATGGCGGCAACGATCCGCAAGTTCGCTTCGGCAACCCGCATCTTTTTGGATGCCGAAAAAAACGGTCAGCGAATTCCTTTGAGTATTATTCTCGGTAAAGCCGGGTTTCAAAACTGGCTCATTCCGAAGGCCGAAATTCAAATGAAAAAACTTGGACGTGTCCGCGGGGAAAAACTGCTGAAAAGGCTCATTGACGCCGATCTGGCACTAAAAGGGGACAGTCAGGCTTCTCCCCGTCTCATTCTGGAACGATTCATTGTTTATCTCGCTCATCCTCTCTGCCGATAACCTTCCTTTACTCTCATTTAAAATTTTCCGACATTTTAAGGGCATGTATCGATTGTTTTTTTAATGTTGAAACGAAAAACACAACTGGTCGGTATATTTTTTTAACATTCGGTTTGATCGAATTCTGTAAAAAACATTTCTGATTTAACATTTTTCATCTTTCTGTTTTTTATAATCTTTATTCGTTTTTCTGATAGAATGATAAAAAAGACGAATAACATCGGCGCTTTTTGACAAATTTATTGAAAAAGGGAAGAGTGTTTGAGCCTTGAACCCCCTTGCCTTAAATTATAATGAATGGTATCATATTGAGTTTGAATAGGGGGCGGAGGCCCTTACAGGCCGTTTTCGCTAAATTTTCGTTAAGGGATTTTGTACTGATTTCATTATTAATTTTCCGTTCTTACAACAAAGGAACCGCTGGCTCTCGAAGTCAATCGGCAAGAATTACGGAAAATTAAAAATATTTACAGGATAAAAGATCTTTTATCAAATCCGCTCCGGTCGTCAGGCTGGCTTGACGCGTTGAACCGGAAACGGCGGATTAACGTGTTTGATACATACCGTTCGGGAAATACTATCGTTGGAGTTGAAAAATGTCGATCGAAATTTCTAAAATTGTACAAAAGATGGAACCTTCCGCAACATTAGCCATGTCCGCCAAAGCGAAAGAGATCAAAGCGACGGGAGAAACCGTTTATAATTTGAGTCTTGGCGAACCCGACTTCGGAACTCCCAAACATATCTGCAACGCCGCAGTAGCCGCCATTGCCGCGGGACATACCCGATATACCGTTGCCAGCGGAATTCCGGAACTCAAAAAAGCTGTTGTCGCGCAATATAAAGAAAAATGGGGCATCGAATACGATTTCACTCAATGCGTTGTTTCCAATGGAGCCAAACACGCGCTTCATAACGCCTTTTTCTGCACTTTGAACCCGGGCGACGAAGTGATCGTTCCCGCTCCTTGCTGGGTCAGTTATACAGAACTGATCAAACTTTGCGGAGCCGTTCCGGTCGTTCTTCAAACCAAAGAGGCAGACGATTTCAAATTGACCCCGGAAGCGTTTCGCGCGGCGATTACCCCCAAAACGAGAATGCTGCTTATTTGCAACCCGTCGAACCCGACCGGAAATCTTTATTCCGGAGAAGAACTCAAAGCGCTTGCCGATATCGTTGTTGAAAACAATATGTTTGTTCTGGCGGACGAAATTTACGATCATCTTGTTTACGGCAATCATAAGTTCATCAGTTTCCCGACTGTTCGTGAAGGTCTTCAGGATCGTTGCATTATCATCAACGGAGTCAGTAAGACTTACGCGATGACCGGATGGCGAATCGGTTGGTGTCTGGCGCCGACTGCAGTCGCCAAAAAGATGGGCAGTCTGCAAAGTCAGGAAACCTCCAATCCTTGCAGTATCAGTCAATACGCCGCATTGGCCGCCATTACCGGCGATCAGTCTTGTGTTGCCGACATGCTGAAAGAGTTTGAGAAGCGCCGCAATTACGTGACGGATCGAATTCGGGCGATTCCCGGTTTGAGTGTTTCTGAAATGGGCGGTGCGTTTTACGCATTCTTTAACATCAAGGAGCATCTCGGCCGAAAATATGGTGATGTTCAGATCGACACCAGTGAGCAATGGTGTCTTGAACTGCTGGCCAAAAAGAAGGTTGCTACGGTTATGGGAAGCGCGTTCGGAATGGAAGGTTACGTTCGCGCATCTTTTGCGGCCAGTATGGACGACCTTAAGGAGGCCTTCGATCGAATCGCCGAATTTGTCGCCTGAGTTAACCTTATCCATTGTCTTCGGCTGATAAAGAATTGATTTGATATTTTTTTCGAAGGCGTTTTTTTTAACGGTAAACGTTTTATTGCGTCAAGCTTGAACGTTTACCGTTTTTATTTTGTCTATTTCATTTTATACTATTGGATATTGGGCAATTTTATACTGTCGTCAATTATACCGGTTTCATAATGAAATTTCCGTTTTAACGTCACAAAGGCAGCCGATACACATAGTCAATTGGTGTAAATGGGGAAATTTAAAAATAAGAGTCGTATAAAATTTTTGGAATTTTTGCAGATGATTTGATGAGATTGTTATTTTTTAGATTTGAAGAAAAAATTGTCAGGAAATCTGCCTAACATTTTTCTTTGTTAAAATTTTGTATTTCTTTTGAAGAATTGGCATTTTTTACAAATAAAAAAGGACGTTATCTTTTTTATGGAAAATGAGTTAAGAAAATTGCAGGAGAAAAGAGCGAAAAGAAGTCAAATAAATTTTCGGTACTGCTTGACGTTATTTGGATCGATAGTATAATAACTTGAGTTGTTTTGATTGGAGCGTTTATTCTTCCTTACAGTTCCCGACAGGGAAGCCCAGTTCCAGTTGAATCATTTCGGGGCGTAGCTCAGTCTGGCTAGAGCGCTACGTTCGGGACGTAGAGGTCGCACGTTCAAATCGTGTCGCC
>CAZZEF010000229.1:250-7525 GCA_964652875.1 uncultured Planctomycetaceae bacterium | reverse complement strand
GGTTTCGCAAGTTCAGCAGGTTTTACGGCTTCTTCTTCGGGAACGAGTTTCGATTAGGGCGTTGGGAACGATCTTTGAATCGCTTTGCGATCATGCGGGAGAAACCAAAAACCCTGTTCTTCTTGCCGATTACGTCAGAAAACGATTGGGAAGATCTCTTTGCGCCCGGTTGCGTGATCCTGATAAAGTACTGCATGTCGTTCTTTGTTCTCCTGAACTGGAACAAAAAATTCAGGAAGGCGTTGAAATAACCGAAAACGAGGTCGCGCTTCGAATTGATCCGGCGGCGGCAGGATCTTTGGAAACCAAGATCCGAAAAGAGATCGGAAATTTGAAGCAGCTTCAGTTTCCTCCGGTCTTTTTGACAAGTCCGGAAATTCGATACGCGTTGCGGGAACTGACGGAAGCTGAATTTCCCGGACTTAATATCTTAAGTTTTCAGGAGATCTCCAAAGATACAAAAGTATTGTCAGAGGGCGTTTTGACACTTTAATAATCTTTCTGAAGATTATTGAAAACACTGTTTTTATTTATTTTTGTATTATTAAATCATTTATTAAATTAAATAACAATAAGACTATTAAAAATTATTAATAAGAAATGGATTTATGAATTTATCAAGTTGTATTTGGTGATAACCGAAAGAGAAAATTTTGTTTTCAGATCTAAAAATTCATAAAGATTTGGAATAAAAAATGAAAATTTTCGTTTCGAAGACGTTTACAAAAGCTGGAAATATGATAATATACGTTTCGTCGGGTTCGTTTTGATTTCGATTCCCGCAAATCTTTCAGGATTAATCTCTTTAACGGTTGCCGTGTTTGTTGTTAAGTCAAACGCAAGGGGATCAAAAGAGAAAACCTAAAGTTGGCTGCGTAGCTCAGTTGGTTAGAGCGACGGCTTCATAAGCCGTAGGTCATCGGTTCAAGTCCAATCGCAGCCATTTTTTATGCCCGATTTTCCTTCGGCGGACCGCTTTTCATTTCCGGTGTCCAGGCAAAAAAGAACTTACCGGTTTTATTTGGATTTTTTTGTTATTCCGTCAAGGGATTTCTCCGGTTTGGGAAGTTGTTCAGGAAGCAGACGCTTAAAACTCTTGAATCGCGGAATTATATTCGTTGCATTTTCCAGATCCAACATCAGATGAACAACGGATATGAAGTTAACCGGCGAAAAAAGCAATAAAAATGTTGCCGGTATAAAAAGGATCTAAAATCAAGGACATTTAAAAGAATTTGCGGGTCGGCTTTTCAGTCGGCCTTTTTTTATAATTTCAGACGGTTTTTTAAACCGAAAGAACCCTCCAATAATATCATTTTAAGATCTCGAAAGGTTTGATGCGATGAAGTGGTCACAAACTCTTATTCCGACGATGAAGGAAGTACCGGAAGGCGCGGAGATTCCCAGTCATGTTCTTATGCTTCGGGCAGGTCTGATTCATCAGGTGATGGCGGGCGCTTATACTTATCTTCCCTTGGGATGGCGGTCGCTTCATAAAGCGATTGAAATTGTTCGGGACGAAATGAACAAGGCGGGTTGTGTTGAATTGTTTATGACGGCATTGTGTCCGATTTCGCTTTATGAACAGACCAATCGGGTTGAGGCTTTTGGAAACGTTTTGATTCAGACGGTTCTTCCGCGGGCAGGGAAAAAAGTTCCGGTCGCGTTCTGCCCAACTCATGAAGAGGAAATTACGGATCTTGTTTCCCGATATGTCAACAGTTACCGGCAGATGCCGATCACTCTTTATCAGATCCAGACTAAGTTTCGAAATGAGGAGCGTCCGAAATTCGGTATTCTTCGAACCAGCGAATTTCTGATGAAGGACGCTTACAGCTTTCATACCAATTTGGATTCGCTCAATGAAACCTATAAGGTCATGTACAACGCTTACTGCAAAGTCTTCAGTCGATGCGGACTCCCTTACCTTCCGGTCGAAGCCGAATCCGGCCCGATCGGGGGCGACGCGTCTCATGAATTCATGATCCCGTCCGAAAACGGAGAAGACCGCGTTGTCTGCTGTCCGAAATGCCAATACGCGGCCAATACCGAAAAGGCGGAAATCGGCGGATCCGGTCCGAAAGAACCCGGCGCGGAGATCGTTCGAAAAGATCTGATCGAAAAAGAGACGCCCGATGTTCATACAATTGACCAGGTTTGCGAATTCTTTAAAGCCAAACCGAACAAAGTTGTTAAAACGCTGATCTATATGGCCGATAACCAACCGGTCGCGGTTCTCGTTCGCGGGGATCATGACGCCAATGAAAACAAGATCCGACGCGTACTCAAAGCGCAGTCCGTCGAACTGGCCGACGAAAAAACAATCGCGGAAGTTACCGGCGCTCCCGTCGGATTTGCCGGTCCGATCGGTTTGAAACGGAATGATGTCAAAATTATTGCCGATTATACTGTTCGCGCAATGGCCAATGTCATCGTCGGCGCCAATAAAGCGGAAAAGCATTATCTAAACGCCAATTTGCACCGCGATTTCGAAGTCTCGCTTTTCGCCGATCTTAGAAACGCTGTTGCCGGCGATCCTTGTCCCCATTGCGGAACGGAAATGACAATTCGAAACGCCATTGAAGTCGGACATGTCTTTAAATTGGGTACCAAATACACCGAAGCGCTCGGCGCCCGTTTCCTTGATGTCGGAGAGATCCTCAAACCGATCCTGATGGGCTGTTACGGAATCGGCATCAGCCGCATTGTCGCCGGAATCGTCGAAACAAGTTGGGACGAACACGGAATCATTTGGCCGGTCGCGCTGGCTCCTTACGAAGTCTGCATTTGCCCGGTTAAAATTGATGACGAGAGTATGGCCGCCGCAGAAAAACTTTATAAGGAACTGACCGAACTCGGTATTGAAGTTATTTTGGATGACCGCGATCAACGGGCCGGTGTTAAATTCAAAGACATTGACTTGATCGGATTCCCGTTGAGAATTACGATCGGAGCCAAAGGACTGGCCAACGGTCAAGTCGAAGCCAAATGGCGATGGGAAAAAGATTGTCAAATGATCAATGTTGATACTGCCGCGCAGGAAGTGGCTGACTGGATCCGGGACGAACGCGCAAACGGTTCCCGTTTCAATAAAACTGTCGCCGCAAAACGAAAGTAAGATCGTCAAAATTATAAATTTTTCTATTTGACTTTGAAACGGGAACCGAACACTTCCGTTTCAAAATTCGCGAGACTTCTTAGGGTCGGCGGTTGAAATCAGGTAAATTTTTAGATCGAATTCAAAAATTTTGATCAGATGATATTATGCGGTCGGCATTTTATTTTCGTTCTGTCCGGCGGCAGACTTTGTACCCCATCGCGTTTTCTGGTGCTAAAACACTAAAAAACGATAGATAATCAGTCTGAAACGTATTTTTTACTTCTTTATTGACAAAAATACTGAAAAAAGGTATTATTCGAACAGGGAAATCCGCGATACAGATAAAGGCGAATTCCCTGTTTTTTGTTTCCAAATGAAAATACCTGAATTTCGGGTTTCGAAACATTCTGCACCGGAAATCGGGCGAGGGCACTTTAATATTTTTTCCGTTCAGACTTCAATGGAGCCGTCGGTTCAGAAAGTCAATCAGGGGGAATTTTAAATTGCGGGGGCAGAAATACGAACATAAACTTTTTGAAAAGAATGACAGATTATGTGCGCGTTTGACATAGTTGTACTTCTGATCCTTGGCGGAATGACCTTTCGGGGCGGCTTGAGCGGTATTATTTCTCAAGTGGCTTCGATCATCTCCGTCATCGCGGGCTGGTATGTATCGACGCGGTATTTCAGTTACGCATTGCCCTATTTTGCCAAATGGCCGGAATGGCAGAAACCAATTTCGATGTTGGCCGTTTTTATCGTCGCTTTTCTGGCGATTAAAATAATCGCGCTCTTTTTCCAGCGTTTTATTTCTTTTGCGCACATGAAGGAATTCGATCGTCAAATGGGCGCTCTGCTCGGACTTGTTAAAGGGTTGATCGTTTGCATCGTTCTTACCTATATTGCCGTTATTGCCTGCGAAAAAACCAAAAACGCGGTCGTTGAATCGCAAAGTGGAAAATATATTACAATGGTGATTCTTAAGATCGAACAGCTTTTACCGGACCAATTTAAGGAATATCTCGCGGAAAATAACATACGCTATTTCAGTGAAATCGTCAAAGACACCGGTCTGCTTGAAAAAGCGACACTGGGCACGGAAATTCAATCGATTAAAGACCGCTTGCGCAAATCGGGTATCGTTTCTGAAAATACCGACCCCGCTCCCGTTTCAAATAATTCCCAAACAAAAGAGTCGGATGATTCTTCCGCAATGAGATTGTCCAGTTATTCCTTTACGCAGGAAAAAGAACCGGCCCAAAGTTCGTTTTGGCCTTTCAGTTCCGGTTCATCGGGAACAAATACACAAAATTCTCAAAATACAACGGCAAACAAAATCAGCCAAAACAGCCAAAATAACCAAGACACACCAAACACACAAAATAACCAAACAGTTCTGAATACACAAAATACAACAGTCTATCAGAACAATTCCTCTTATTTGAATGGTTCCGCGTATCAGGGGAATTCCAGCGACTCTTCGTCCGCACGATTTTTGGACGGAACGGGCTATCAAAATATTTCGAGCTATCAAAACAGATCAGATTATTCGTCCGGTTCAGGCTATCAAAACAATTCGAGCTGGCAGAACAGACCAGAAGATCAAGTCGACACCAATACACAGAGCGCCTCCAATTATCAGAACACGCAAGTGTATCAAAACGTCCCAACTTATCAAAACAGCGTTCAAAATCCGTCCTCAAACAATTTGAGAATAACCGACGAAACGAACCGTTACAGCAGCGCGGACTTTACGGAACGGACCTCAACGGCGCCGATCAATGTCGCGCCCTCTTTTTAAAAATGATCAGCTTCCAAAAACGCGAACGGCTTCAAGGGGAGACGTTTGTCCGGCGATAATCAGTTTTACGGCGGCCTGTCCAAGCGAGATCATTCCGCATTCGGAGGCGATCTGCTGAATCGTTCCGGCATCTTTTCGTTCCAAAAGCGCATTGGCAATTCGTTCGTTGTCCATTGGAATCGATTCCGCGACAAGAAATCGGCCGGAGTAGCCGGTATTCATACATTTGGGACATCCGACCGGCTCGTACCAAGTATCGAACTCATAGATCTTTCCAAGAATTTTCAGTCGCTGTTTTGTATTCATTTTTCGCGCGCAGGAGCAGAGTCGGCGAACAAGGCGCTGACAGAGAACGTTGGACACACTGCTTCGAATCGTGAACGGTTCGACTCCCAGTTCAAGCAGACGGCATAAAGCGCTGGCCGCATCGCTGGCATGAAAAGTCGTCAGAATAAGATGGCCCGTCAAAGAAGCCTGAAGCGCCGCTTCCGCAGTTAAACGGTCACGAATCTCACCGATCATAATGACATCAGGATCCTGACGCATTAAATAACGGATCCAGTTGTCCAGTGTTGTTTCCCCCTTTTTGGAAACTTCCATTTGCGCAACGCCGTCAATAGCGTATTCGATGGGATCTTCCAAAGAAACAATACTGCGGACAATATGACTTTCTTTCGTTTCCATTCCGACAATAGCCCGAAGAAGCGCGCAAGTTGTCGTCGTTTTTCCGTTCCCGGCCGGACCGGTAATAAGAATGGCCCCGCTAGTTTTTTGGACCGCAACACTTAATTCACGAAGAATTTCCGGCGAAAATCCAAGTTCCAGCGGAAGAAGAAAACGATTTCCTTCGGAGAAAAAACGGGCGACGATCCGCTCACCGTAAAGGGAGGGAGCGGTACTGATCCGAATGTCCCGATCGACAAAAGGAATGGACCCTTTGCGAATACGTCCTTCCTGCGGCTCATCTGTTTTAAAGGTAGCCAGTTCGGCCAAAATTTTTATTCGGGACGCGATCTGCGCGACATTGGCCAGCGGAAGTTCACCGATCGTATAAAGAACTCCATCCAAACGGTAACGGATCTCAACTGCTGTCCTACTCGGCTGGATATGAACATCGCTGGCATGACGGAGTGACGCTTCCTGAATAATGCGCTGAAGCATCAGAACAATGAAATCCTCATTGGCCCGTCGCGCTTGATCCATCCAAACGGCGAACGCCTGTTGAAGAGTCAAATTCGTTTGCGCCATAAATTTTCTCCTTAATTTCGGCGGTGATTGCCATCAGCGAAAAATACGTTGACGGAGATCGGAAAAGACAATAAAATCAATATCCCGCGTAATGAGATCAATCGCTGTCATTGGGACGTTTTCGGAGATTTTTCTTTTCCGAATGTTTGGCCTTGTCCGCAAGCCGACGGCGAACGGAAGATCGGGTCGGTTTGGTCGGTATTCGAGGCCGCGGAATGGCAAACGCGTCTCGAAGCATATCGGCAAGTTTTTCCAAAACGATTTCTTTATTGCGTATCGCGTCCCGGGTTTCATGTCCCATCAGAAGAATATCGCCATCTTTGGTAACGTACCCGGGAAAAAGCTTTAAAAAACGTTGAACGACCTCTTCCGGCAAGTCAGGATGATCGAAAAGATGCCAGCGAAGAATCGCTTTGCTTGAAACTTTATTGACATTTTGACCGCCGGGCCCCGGACTGCGCGCATAGGAAATGCAAATTTCTTCCAGCGGAATTGAAAATTCGGGGGTAACTTCCAGCATGCGGAATCCTCCTTGTTGACAAGTTTTATCATGCTCAATATTTTAAAATGGAAATTTCAAATAAACACCAAGCGCCAACCCGCAAGCGGATCAATTTCAGGAACTTTTTGGGACCAACCGTTTTTCGGCGAAATGTTATCAGCAGAACCGGAAGCGCGCACAAAGTGTCCGCACTCCCCAATTCAACCGGCAAGCGATGAGCTGTTTAACGTTCAATGCGGATCAAACGGTCGTCAACGGCGGTCACGGTTCCGGAAATGGACGCATGATGATCGACCCCGAGCGCCGGTTTTCCGTCTTTAACAGGCCGAACGGCGATTGTGTCTCCGCGGGAAACCGTGTCGCCCACTTTAACAGTCGGGACAGAAGGTGCGCCGACATGCTGTTTCAAAAGTATTTCGACTTTCGGAACATCAAGTTTAAGATCCAACAGGGGACCTTTATTAACGAACTGCGTCAATCCGATTCGCTGCATCAGCCGGGCCGTCGGAGTTTTTCGATAAGGAAGAATCCGTTCGGCTCGTTCCGGACTGAACGGCGGATCGATCCAGCGGGGCCCTTCCTGAAGGATCCGGCGCCGATTTTGCGCGTTACCGTCTCGGTGTA
>CAZZEF010000229.1:0-240 GCA_964652875.1 uncultured Planctomycetaceae bacterium | reverse complement strand
CTTCCGGGCAGGAGCAGTAACTGCAGAGATTGCATTCGCAACAGAATTGCGCTCCGGCAACATTGGCTTCTTTGGAAATATTAAATCCGAGGCTCCGCATTGCCCTGGCCGGTTCGACCGGATGACCAAGCAGATATCGGGGACAAAGTTCGGTGCATTTGGAGCATTGGTCGCAGGCGGCCCGGGAGACACGGACGGTTTTTTCCCAAGTCCAGCTTTTTCGTTGAACGATGAAATGGT
>CAZZEF010000228.1:0-7544 GCA_964652875.1 uncultured Planctomycetaceae bacterium | reverse complement strand
TTCAAGCGGCCAATAACCGAAAGATCGATCCTTCTGCCGGACCGTCCGCCCGATCCGTTTGGACCGCGTTTTTAACGGGACAGTATTCGCCCGAACTGGTCCAATGGTACGTCAACCGTTATCAGGATCAAATCCGTCCAGTCGGCAGCGGATTTGAAAATAAGATCATTGCCGGATCGTCTTATCCTGCAACACGTCCGCAAAATTTGACTGCGGGAAATTATTCTCCCGATCGGTTCGGTTATGAATCGCCAGCCTATTCTCCGTATTTCAATGCTTACGCAAACGGGACTCCGTATCCGCTCGCGAATTTTGATCGTTTTTATACGCCGTCTAACCGTCCGGTTGGTCCGGTTGAAAATAGTGCCGGATATTCCGTCAGAAACAACCGTTATTATACCGGAAATAATAATCTCGTTGAAAACGGTCCGATGTTAAGCGGAATAAATATTTCAAGACCAACGGAAACCGTTCCTTTGTCGGAGCGGTCTGAATATCGGTCCTCACTGGCCGCGCTTTTCAAGAAAAAGGATAATCCGCAGCCGCTTCAGAATCCGCCGCTTTTGGTAATGCAACATCGTCAGCTCCAGCGTATGGAAGCGGCGGAACAGCAAGGGGGACAGAATGCCGATCTTTTGGAGCAGCTGGAGTATCAGCGGCAGATCGCCGGTTATCAGAATGATTTCCGTCCCGCGGATCAAAATAGGCAGGCCGAATACAACGTGTCAAGACAAAATATCGAATCGTTTGATCCTTATGACCGTCAACAGGAATTGGCTTACCGCCAGCAGAAACTGGCCGATCGTCAGCAATGGCTTGCCCGTGAGCAGCAATGGCTGACCGAACAGCAGAATATGCTGGCCCAGGAACAGGGAGCGGCCGGAAACGGTCCGCAAAACAGATTGAACGAACCGGATACAATTGAAAATCAGGAACCTCTCTATTCAGCCAACGACGATCTTCCGAATTTGCCCTCTTCCGGTCAGTTTAGGGAAATTTATACCGATCTTCCCGAGGATCAGAATAATCCTATTCAGCAGGTTTCCGGGTTGGTTCCGTATTATCAAATGCCGCAGAATCAAGTTCCGCAATATCAAGAGCCGCGGAATCAGAATTCAGAAGGACAAGTACCGCAAAGTCAAAATAAAAATTCAGGAAACCGCGTTTATTATCCCAAAGGGGATTTCGTTCCCTGATATACACAGATCTCCTTTTAAATCTTCCGTTATTTCCGCCGATGGTCCGGGCGAATCGCCGGTATTTTGAACGTTGGATGGAGATCTTTAACAGGATCGGTATTGTTGCCGCAAACAGCGGACTCGGTTGCGGCAGATTGAATTGGTTTTTATTCTTCGAGAAGATCTCAAGACAGATCCTTAATTAAGAGTCTGTCTTATTTTAATGGAAGATTTATTTGATGTTCAGCGATTGTTTTTGATTTTATGAACATTGGAGCCTGAGAGGTTAAAATCCGGTGTTGGATTATTGACCGGCGGATTGATCCGATTCGGTCATGATCGTTCGAAACCGGTCAATCTGATCTTGGGAGATCCCGCAGGAAAGCAGAAACAGTTCCGCGCGTCGGCGGAGCGAATCTTTTTTCTGTCCGAATTCATTCAGCTTTTGCAGAAATTCCTGAAACTGTTTGGAATCTCTGCTTCGAACACCGAAAACGGCAAAAGAAGTCTCTTCATAGTCCGCGATTAAATCGCGGTCCGATAGTCCCAAAACGGATTGGATCATGAATATAAGCGTTCCTGTCCGATCAGCGCCGCCCCAGCAGTGAATATACAAAGGATAGTTCTTTTTATTATCAAGCGCGTCGAAAATCTTTTTATATTGTTTTTTACCCGATTCATTAAAAATATTCGCGTAAGAGGAGAGCGGAACCGAGAGCCAATTTACCTTTTTTCCTAACGGGGAATAATAATTGCCGGGCTGACTGCCGAGTTCTGAGAGACCGCGAAGATCAAGATCGGTTTGGATCTTGAGATCGTTTAAAAGAATCGATTTTCCCTCTTCCCGCATTTTCATGTGAGCGTCCATTTCGCTTCCGCGATAGATCATCTCCTGCCGAACGAAACCGTTTGTTCCCTTCCAGCCGCCCAGATCGCGGACGTTACTCATGCCGGGAACCCTGATCCAGCGAGGCGCTTCCGCTTTCGTTCGGAATTCCGCGACAGTTGAATACCGTTCCGATCCGTCGCCGATCTTGTATTTTATCCGCCAGTAATAATGGGTTCCTGACCGAAAATTATCGATCTTCGTTTGAGTTTCTGAACCGCAATTTTTTTCAAAACAGGGTTGAAATGAATGAGAGCGCGAAATTTGAACGGTGAAATCGGGCGTCCCTTTTTCCGGTTGATCTTTTTTCAGAGCCCAGGAAAACAGAATCGGTTTTGGAAAAGAGAGATCCTTTTCTTGTCCCTTAAGATGTTTCCAGTATTCCTTTGTACTAAATTTTTCAGGGTAATGGAGATCTGGATCTTTGGTTCGGCCTGAAAAAAGATCTTCAGCCCGATTTAAAAATTTGGTCTGACACGGCTGGAGGATCGAAAGTTCCTGATCGGATTGGGGAGCGGTCAATTCAAGATCCGCCGCCTGGATCGGAAAGACTGTCCAAAGAAAGATCAGCAGCAATCGGTATTTCATTTTAATTATTTTTCCAGCCGTCCATTTTTTCCTGATAAAAATCATCGAACAAATCGTTTTCAATTGCCGATCTTGCGCCGGCCATCAGACGCTGATAATAGGTGATATTATGAATGGTCAGAAGAATGGGACCGAGCATTTCTCCGGTCATAAAAAGATGATGAATATAACCGCGGCTTCGTCGGCAGGCGGGGCAGGGACATCCTTCTTCCAGCGGAGAATCGTCCCGGGTATGACAGTTATTGCGAAAGCGGACCGGACCGGCATCGGTAAAAGCCATTGAATTCCGACCGTTGCGCGACGGCATAACGCAATCGAACATATCGACGCCGCGCCGTATACCCTCCAAAATATCTTCCGGACGTCCGACGCCCATTAAATAGCGCGGTTTTCTCGACGGCAGGGAAGGAACGACATGATCCAGACAGTCATACATTTCCTGCGGTGTTTCGCCAACGCTCAAACCTCCGATTGCGTAACCGGGAAAATCAAGTTCAACCAGTTTCTCCGCGCAGATCCGGCGCAGTTCAAGATCAAGTCCCCCCTGAACAATGGCGAATTGCGCTTGATCTTCCCGGCGATGAGCCGCCTTGCCCCGGGCGGCCCAGCGGACCGTTCGTTCCATCGCGTCTTTAAGAACCCTGTATTCGTTGGGAAGCGCGACAACATGATCCAAAAGCATCGCAATATCGGATCCCAGTTCTTCCTGAATGGCAACAGCCCGTTCAGGAGTCAGCTCCATTTTGCGCCCGTCCGTATGCGATTGAAAGAACGCCCCCTTTTCGGTGATCTTCGCCAGTTTGGCCAGTGAAAAGATCTGAAATCCTCCGCTGTCAGTCAGCATTGGACCTTCCCAGCCGCAAAATTTATGAAGTCCGCCCAGATCTGCGACAACTTCCGAGCCGGGCCGGTCCATTAAATGATAGGTATTACTCAAAACAATTTGCGAGCCGGTCGCCTTTAATTGGTCGATTTCGACGCCTTTGACCGATCCGCGTGTTCCAACCGGCATAAACGTTGGAAGTTCGACAATGCCCCGGGTGGTCACGAAACGACCGCGCCGCGCTGATGTTTTGGCGTCTTGATGAATCAGTGTGTATTCAAACATTTGTTCTTATCCCGTTCCGTTTTTTTGACCGGATCCGACAATGGGACCAGCCGCGCCCGAATCGTCTTCATGTCTTCCTCCATTTGCTTGAGAAGCGCTTCTTTCGATTCAAAATGAATGATTTTTCTCAAACGGTCCATAAAGTCAACATGAATTGTTTTGTCATATATATTTCCTTTGAAATCCAAAATATGAACTTCAATTTTAACCTTTTCAATGCCAAAAGTTGGATTTCCGCCGAGATTGATCGCCGCCGGATGTTTTTCTCCGTCAAAGACCGCGAAACCGGAATAAAGGCCGGGACCGGGGATCAGTGTCTCCACTTGTCCGAGATTGGCCGTCGGATATCCCAACGTGCGTCCCCGGTGATCGCCTTGAATCACCGGACCGGTCAGACGGTAAGGCCTTGTTAAAAGTTCCCGGGCTCCGGTGATGTCGCCGTCAAGCAAAAGCGATCGAATAAGACTGCTGGATACAGGCAGTTTCATTGAGCCGATCTCTTTTCGAACCGCGGGAATGATCTCAAGCGCAAGATCATTGTTCCTGCAAAACTCTCCCAAAAGATCGACATCCCCCTCCTTGTTGCGCCCGAAATTGAAATTCTCCCCTTCAACAAGATATTTTGACTGAAATTCACGAACGATCAAACGGTCGAAAAATTCGTGAGCCTCAAGCGAAAAGAATTCTTTCGTTGCCGGAAGAAGAACGACCGCGCTGGGAGAAAACTCATTGATCAGCTCCAACCGCCGGTCAAGAGTGCATAAAAGGGGAGGAACCGATTTCGGCTGAATAATCGAAGACGGTAAATTGTCGAAAGTGAAAACAACGGCGGGGATCCCTCTTTTTCGCGCTGTTTCCGTCAGTCTTTTCAATATCAGGGCATGAGCGCAATGCACTCCGTCGAATTTTCCGATTGTAATCGCTCCCCCCTTCAATGAAGAAGGAAGCGACCCATTAAAACGAATCACTTCCACTATTTTGGTCTCGTCCCGCTAATAATGATCAATTTTCGATCTAAGACTTTCCGCCTTAAGATACTTGTCACCCTTGATTGTATCAGATTTTTTTAAGTCCCCAATGGATCCTGCGAAACTTTTCAGACCGCCAACAGAAAGTTTTTCCGCTTTTCACCCATCGCAGCCGGACTCAAACTTCATTCCTGTTTTACCGGAAAATTTTTTACCGCGGAAAAACAATACAAGTCGGGATGATCACTTCCCTGTTGTTTTCATGTTTTTAGCGGAAAGAATCCTAATCACCGCGTCAATTCATAAGGGAACTTGTCCGAATCGAAAGGGGCTTACATGCGGTTTATTCCAGTTCTTCGTCCTTAATGACCGTATCCAAAACTTTTGTATTACGTTCAAAGGCAAGTATAACCGTTTGCGTTTCTATTCCATCCGAGCTGATCGCGACAATGGGGAACACATGCCGACGCTCCGGAAGATGGTAACGAATGGAAAATGACCCGTCCTCTTTCAAACGAATCTTTTCTCCTTTAATAGTCAGCTGAACGCCCGGTTCCGTCTTGCCCTTGATCACGATTTCCGAATCAACATTAAGAGAGAAATCTCTCACCGCGTTGGGAATGATCCGTGTTTCATCAGAAACCAGCGAAGCGATTTTTTCCGATCCGGCCGGGCCCTGTTTATAATCGCTCTTGTTTAATGTATCAGTAAAAACTCCTGAACAAAAGTCGGGCGGAATACCCATCCAACTGACGTCCGGATGACCGAACGCGTCATGAATATATCTCTGCGGCGTTTCGACAATATTACTCGAAAGCAAAACAAAAAACTGCCCGTCTCTGGCAAGATAACCAATCTCAACCAAAAACGAACTCGGCGGATCATCAACGTCAATATACCAGTTGTTGATCCCTCCGTGAATCTGAATGTCAGTAATGAATTCCTGCCGAAGCGCGCCGACATTGTCAGTATGTACTTTATAAAGGCGAAGAATAGGATCGGCGGTATGCCAAAGATGCCCCATCGCCGCTCGTACCCGTTCGACCAGCGGTGCGCTGACTTCCCAATAAGCATGAAGCCAAAACGGATCCCGAACCATTAATATCAGTTGATCCTTGGCTTCCCGATTCCCGTTGGATACTGGAGAACAGAGTGTTTTATGAAGCATCAGTTTTTCTTTTAAAAGCTGAATGCGCTGCTGAACTTCATCCAGCGGTTTCTCCGGTTTGGGAATGACCAGCGGCGTATTCTTTTTGATCGGAATTTGCGCCGCCGGCGAGGTCATAAAACTCGGCCGCTGCTCGTTCGGTTCCAAGCTCAAAATATTTTGAACTTTTTCCCTGTTTTTTGCGTTTTGAAAATTGCGTGATGCCGTTGAATCTGTTTTAGCGTCACCTTTATTAATGGAACTGAAACCTTTTTCCGAAACCTTTTCTTTTAAGACCGTTTTTTTCTCTTTTTTACCGCTGATTAAGGTTACCGGAACACTTGCCTTCTTGTGTTGCGGCTTGACGATTCGATCCGGATCCGCGATGGTTTTGGTTTCCTTGACGATGACGGGGACTGCGGCTTTTTCGCTGGCCAATCGTTTTAAGGCGATCTTCTTTTTAGGCGGATTTTTTAACGGCGATCCGCTTTTTACCGCTTTCTCTCTGGAAGAAGACGGTTTTACTTCAACGCTAATTGCCGGTTTAACGGATACCGCCTTTTTACGAACCGGCGTTTTTACTTCCGCGTTTTTTTTGAGATCCGTTTCCTTAACCGGCTTGGTCTTTTGAACTGATACTCGTTCTTTTTTCGAAACGACCGAAGTTTTGACCGCGGATTTAGACTGCTTCTTCTTTTCCGAAATTGTTTGCGATCTTGTTAGAGTTTCTAAAAGCTCTGATTTGCGCATTTTGTGCCAACTTGCTATTCCGGCTTTTTTTGCCAAAACCTGAAGTTCTTTTGTCGTTTTTTGTTCTAATGATTTCGCCATGAGAGAAACTCCATCTATATCTTTTCTCAATCCAATAATACTTGAGCAGATATTATTACCAATCTATATAATAGCTTAAAAAAGAAAATTTTCAAGTAAACTTTGTATTATTTTTTGTATATTATCTAAAATTCCTCTTTTAACGTTTGCTTATTTTGAATAATATAAATCTTATGAATATTCTGATTGTAAGATGTTGTCTTATTAAACATCAGACCTAAATTTTGTCATATAAATCAGTAATTATTATTAATTTAACTTGTTAAAAAGAATATATTGATGAAGTATTTCAAAACGAAAGTAAGTAAAAGAAAATGAAAACGGATATAAAACAAATAATGCAACATTAATATAAGAAGGTAATATAAACATCGGATTTGGAACCTGTCTGATTATTTACCCGATCGATATGCCTTATAAATTGAAAAGACTAACACATAAAATCTTTGTAGTGGCTCGAAAAGATTGAGGACAAATAAAAAAAGAGTTCAATTCAGGATTGAACTCTTTTGATGGTAAAAGGCGTTATTACCGGTAAATTTTAGAGGTTAAAAACGGCGATTTATTTATTGTAACAGTATCGTTGTAAGATTCCCATTCCTTACGTCGAAAGAGAACCGATAAACGAAATCAATCGGAAGTCAATCGACGGAAATTAAGGAAATTTAAACTGTTAGCCGTATAAAAGCGTCGTAAGGAAGCGTTTTTCCAAGCGTGTTGGGGGAAATTTTCCAAGCGTGTTGGGGGAAAAGGGACGGTTTTATTACCAGCCGCCGCCCATACCGCCGCCCATACCGCCGCCCATGCCGCCGCCCATACCGCCCATGCCGCCCATGCC
>CAZZEF010000227.1:0-7556 GCA_964652875.1 uncultured Planctomycetaceae bacterium | reverse complement strand
TCTTGAATCGATCGCCAACGCGGAAGTGGCCGAATTCAGCGGTCCGCATCCGGCGGGACTTTCCGGAACACATATTCATTATCTTGATCCGGTCGGACTGGGCAAAACGGTCTGGACGATTGGTTATCAGGATGTCATTGCCATTGGCGAGCTGTTTACCCGTGGCGCTTATCCGGTGGAACGGATCGTTGCGCTTGCCGGTCCGATGGTAAAGAATCCCCGTCTGATTCGAACTCACGTCGGCGCCTGCCTTTATCAGCTGACGGAAGGAGAACTCAAGGACGGATCCGCCCGTATTATTTCCGGCAGCGTTCTTTGCGGACGGGAAGCGGAAAAAGAGGGACTCTGCGCTCTTGGCCCCTACGTGAACCAGATCTCAGTCCTGCCCGATGGTGATCCGCGCGAACTGTTTGGTTGGGCGCTTCCCGCCTTTAGAAAATTCTCCGTTGCCCGAACGGTCGCCTCTTGGTACCTCCCGAAATGGCCCTTTAAAATGAATACCGCACTGCATGGCGGGTATCGGGCCGTCTTCCCGAACTCTAAACTTGAAGAGGTTATGCCTCTTGATATCTATCCCGTCTTCCTGTTCCGCGCTTTGGAAAATCAGGATATCGATGCCAGTGAAAAACTTGGTGCCCTCGAACTCGATGAAGAAGACGTCGCTCTCTGCACTGTGATCGATTTCGGGAAAAACGATTATACAAAGTCCCTCCGTGAGATGCTCAGCCTCATTATGAAAGAGGAGGAATAAACCGTGAAATTTATTAAAAAGATTCTCAACACTGTTGAAGACAAATTATTCGCGGAAGGAAAACCGTTCGCCTTCTTTTACCCGTTCTTTGAAGCGGCGGACACGTTCTTCTTTACCCCGAACAAAAAAACGACCGGCAAATGCCATGTCCGCGACTGCAACGATTTTAAGCGAATGATGATCGCGGTCGTTTATGCTCTTATTCCCTGCGCATTAATGGGAATGTACAATGTCGGACTTCAGGCCAATCGGCTTATGGCGGCCAACGGGATCGAAAAAGCGTCCGGATGGCACGGCTGGATCCTGAACCTGATCGATTCCTGCGTTCCCCAGTCCTGGAATTGGCTGATTGACGTCTACGGAACCGGTTATCTCGATATTATCGGCTGTCTGATTCACGGCGCCGTCTATTTTATCCCGCTTTACATCGTTACGATGGTTGTCGGACTTGGCTGGGAAATCCTTTTTGCGTCGATCAAAAAACATGACGTTAATGAAGGGTTCTTTGTCACGGGATTTCTTTTCCCGTTGATCATTCCTCCGAACACTCCGCTTTGGCAGGTCGCCATAGCGATTACCTTCGGCGTGATCGTCGGAAAAGAGATCTTCGGCGGAACAGGCCGGAACTTCCTGAACCCGGCGCTCGTTGCCCGGGCGTTTATGTTCTTCGCCTACGCGCCGGACATTTCCGGCGATAAAGTCTGGACGACCGTTGATGGGATCTCCAAAGCAACTCCGTTGGCTTACGCCACTAATCCCGATATGGTTCATGGCGGCACTGCCGGTCTGGCCGAAGGAGGTTACAGTCTTTTCGACGCCTTTATCGGTATTATTCCCGGCTCCTTCGGTGAAACGTCAACTCTTGCCTGTCTGATCGGTTTGGCTTTCCTGCTGATCATTGGCATCGTTTCCTGGCGAATCGTTTTGAGCATGTTCGTCGGCGGAATGGGGATGGCCGTATTCTTCCAATTTATCGGAAGCGATACCAACGCCGCCTTCGCACTGGGACCATTTTGGCATTTTTGCCTCGGCGGTTTCGCGTTCGGTATGGCGTTCATGGCTACCGATCCGGTTACCGCGGCCATGACCAAGATCGGCCAATATATTTACGGGCTGCTCGTCGGTGCTTTGATTATCGTTATTCGCGTTTTGAACCCGGCCTATCCGGAAGGAACGATGCTCGTGATCCTCTTCGGAAACTGCTGCGCTCCGCTGATCGACTTTTTCGTCGTTCGGGCGAATATCAAACAACGCATGAAACGCATTGCGGGTTAACAAGGAAGCAAAGGAACAGAAAGCATGAAAAAAGATTCTATCGCAAAAACATTTGCTGTTGCCGCGGGACTTTGCGTCATTTGTTCGATCATTGTTTCCGCCGCCGCGACTTCGCTTAAAAGCATACAGCTTGAAAATAAACTCGTTGACAAACAGCTCAACGTTCTTCGGGCGGCCGGTTTGGTCGAATCAACCGTCAATCCGGGAACAGCCAAAGTCAAGGAACTCTTTAAAAGCGTCAAGTCCGTTGTCGTCGATCTTGAAAAAGGGGAAGCGGTCAAAGACGCTGATCCGAACAAGATCGATCCGAATGATGTTTTGACCATGACGCCGGAAATGAACATTGCCGGTTTGGACAGTGCCAAACGTCCCAATAAAATGGTCGCGTATCAGGCGGAGAAAGACGGTCAAACGATCTATGTTCTGCCGATCGACGGACGCGGTCTCTGGTCGATGCTTCACGGATTCATTTCACTCAAAAGCGACCTCAAGACCATTGTCAACATTAACTTTTATGATCATGGGGAAACTCCGGGACTCGGGGGCGAGATCTCCAATCCTTCCTGGACAGCTAAATGGACGGGAAAAGAAGCGTTTGACGCGGCCGGTCATCCGGTGATCAGCGTGATCAAGGGATCCGTCTCCATTGACGATCCGGAAGCGAAATACAAAGTTGACGGGATCTCCGGCGCGACCCTGACCGGCAACGGCGTTAATAATACTGTTGTCTTCTGGTTGGGTAAAAACGGATACGGGCCGTACCTGAAGAATCTGAACAAGGATAAAAAATAAAAGGATTAAGATTATGGATGCAAAACTTAAGAAAATACTCGTTGATCCGATTATCAGTAATAATCCTGTCATTATTCAGATTATCGGGATCTGCTCCGCACTGGCGGTAACGACGCGCCTTCAGACGGCCGTGACCATGAGTCTGGCGGTCATTTTCGTTACAACGTTTGCCAATCTGGGCGTTTCACTGGTCCGGAAGATTATTCCGGGCAGTATTCGAATGATCGTTGAAATGACAATTATCGCCACCGCGGTTATTGTCGTTGATCAGTTCATTAAGGCGTTCTCTTACAACTTGAGCAAGGAACTCTCCGTTTATGTCGGACTGATCATCACCAACTGCATTCTGATGGGAAGAGCGGAAGCTTTCGCGATCAAGAACAATCCGGTCGAAAGCGTTATGGACGGACTGGGCAACGGATTCGGATATTCGCTGCTCCTGTTGGTCGTCGCGTTCTTCCGTGAACTGTTCGGATCCGGAACCATTTTCGGCATTACGATTCTCAATACGGTCAATAACGGCGGATGGTATGTTCCCTGCGGACTGCTGGTTTTATCCCCCGGCGCATTTTTCATTATTGGATTCCTGATCTGGGCCTTGAAGACCTGGCGCAAGGATCTGATCACAGAGGACTAAGGAGAAGATCAATGCAACACGTTTTCCAAATGTTTATTGAAGGCGTCTTTACGCATAACCTGGCGCTGGTCCTCTTTCTCGGTATGTGTACCTTTCTGGCCATTAGCAAGAAAGTGGATACCGCGCTCGGATTGGGGATCGCCGTTATTATTGTTCAGGCCATTACCATTCCGGTCAATAATTTGATCCTTGATTACATCCTGAAAGACGGCGCACTGGCCTGGACCGGTATCGACGCGCTGGCCGAACTCGATTTAAGCTTTTTAAGCTTTATCGTTTTTATCGCTGTTATCGCCGCCATTGTCCAGATCCTGGAAATGACCCTTGACCGATTTTTCCCGCCGCTGTATAACGCGCTGGGAATTTTCCTTCCCCTGATCACCGTCAACTGCGCCATTATGGCCGGTTCGCTGTTCATGGAAACCAATAAATACAACTTCACCGACAGTTGCCTGTACGGCGTTTTCTCAGGACTCGGCTGGGCTGTTGCCATTGTTATTCTTGCCGGTATTAGAGAAAAGCTCGAATACAGCCGTCCTCCAAAGGCACTGCGCGGAATTGGACTTGCTTTTATGGTGGTTGGGCTTTTGGCCATGGCGTTCATGTGTTTTTCCGGTATGTAATGCAAAGAGGTGAGAAATTATGAATATGCAAATTATTTTTGCGGGCATGGTCGCCTTTACGGCGATTATTCTCGCGCTGGTTGCCGTGATCCTCACCGCGAAGGCTCTTTTGCTTCCGGCGGGAAACATCACAATTGAAATCAACGGCGACAAGGACAAAACGCTTTCCGTTCCGACCGGGGGTAAACTGCTCGGAACACTTGCCGATCAGAAGATCTTTATTCCGTCGGCTTGTGGCGGCGGCGGGACTTGCGGTCAGTGTAAGGTTCGGGTTCTTTCCGGGGGCGGCGATGTCCTTCCGACGGAAAAGGGGCATTTGAACCGTCGTCAGATCAAGGACGGTTACCGGCTCGGATGTCAGGTCGCGGTCAAACAGAATCTTCAAATCGTCATTCCTCCCGAGATCTTCTCGGTTAAAAAATGGCAGTGTACTGTTCGATCCAACCGAAACGTCGCGACCTTTATTAAAGAACTCGTTCTGGAACTTCCAGCGGGCGAATCGGTCGATTTCAAGGCCGGCGGTTATATTCAAATCGAATGTCCTCCGCACGAGATCGAATATAAAAATTTCGATATTGATCCGGAATACCGCGGCGATTGGGATAAATACAATGTCTGGCAGTATAAGAGTATTGTCAAGGAACACGCCATGCGCGCCTATTCAATGGCGAACTATCCGCAGGAAAAGGGGATTATCATGCTGAACGTCCGAATAGCGTCCCCCCCTCCCGGAACGAAATTTCCTCCCGGAATCATGTCGTCTTACATCTTCAATTTGAAGCCGGGCGACAAGGTTACGATCAGTGGACCTTACGGCGAGTTCTTTATTCACGAGACCCCTGCTGAAAAGATCTATGTCGGCGGTGGTGCCGGTATGGCCCCGCTTCGTTCGCATATTTTTGAACTGCTCAAACATCAGGCGGCCGATCAAAAGATCTCCTTCTGGTACGGGGCCAGAAGTATGCGCGAGGCGTTTTATGTTGACGAATTCGAAGCGCTGGCCAAAGAGTTCCCCAATTTCAGCTGGCACTTGGCCCTCTCCGATCCGCTGCCGGAAGATAACTGGACCGGTCTGACCGGATTCATTCATCAGGTTCTGCATGACGAATATCTCAGCCGTCATAAAGCTCCGGAAGACTGCGAGTATTATATGTGCGGTCCTCCGATGATGACCAAAGCCGTTCTGAAAATGCTTGATAATCTCGGTGTCGAACGATCGAATATCAACTTCGACGATTTCGGCGGCTGAGCCCGTTGAGTCTGCAATATAAAAAAGCCGAAGATCACCGTCTTCGGTTTTTTTTATCGCCTGACGGAATTGAGAGTTTGATTTTAGCGCGCCTGTGTTTATTGGGGAGCGTTGCCCTTGCAAGATAAAAAAGTTTCCCCCCTAAAAAAACTTAGGTCTTTCAAAGGGGATGTTTTTGATCTTGCAGGGAACGATTTGATATTGTACCGATTTGCTCCGTTCATGCTTTATGCCGATTCCATCATGAATTTTTCGTTCCAATGTCAAAAGAACAGCCGGTTCTCGTAGTCAATTGGCGGAGAGGATGGAAAATCTAAAATAAAAGCAGTATAAAACCGATTGATTCTTAATAAAGAAAGGAGTAAACGCATAAATACCTGTTCCGTATTGTCTTAATTTATGGCAACGGTTATTTCATTTTGATCGACGCCTGACCTGGGTATCGCTTTCATGATGGATTTGACGTTCCGATGTCAAAAACGATATGTTTCACGAAGTCAATTGACGGATCAGTTAAAATTTTTAAATGATTGACAACAGAAAAGATCGATAAAGAACGGAATAAAAATTTAAAAAATTTATTTAAAAAATAGGAAAACCCCATTGACGAATATTCGCTCTCTGTTATACTTTCCCTTGTTGTTGATGAGAAATTCACCTCAGTAAAACAACGATCCAAATTTGGGGGATTAGCTCAGTTGGGAGAGCGTCTGGCTGGCAGCCAGAAGGTCATCGGTTCGAGCCCGTTATCCTCCACTCAAAACCTTGAATGTTGATAATGTTCAAGGTTTTTTCTTTTCTTGATCTGTTTTACGTTGTGTCTGATTTTTTTGTCAATTACCGTAAAAAGTAAACGAGGCCGAAAAATCAGGCTGTCTGGAGATCGGAGCCGGAAAAAGTCATCTTTTATTAATCGAATTTTTGAGTTGTATTGAATTTTCAATGATCTCTTTGTTTCGCCGGTTGAGCAGGGGGATTCAAGTTTCCTTGTCCCCCTTTATAAAGCCCTTCTGATCTGGTCGTCTTGCGGACGATTACGTCCTTCTGATCTGGTTTGATCTTTTGGGGACTGCTATTTTTTCACAGGATTTAGAGCAAGACGAAAGCCGAGACTGAGAACGCGATGTTCAGGTACATCATAGTTGCGGTACGCGGCCCGGCAATAGCCTGCAAAGCTGTTCCATCCCCCGCCGCGAAAGACTCGGCATGAACCGTTTTGGTCATTCAAGGGATCTGTCGTCGCTGACTTGGAATAATAGTCCTCTTCGTATAAATCTTCGCACCATTCCCAAGCGTTCCCCAGCATATCATACAGTCCCCAATCGTTTGGTTTAAATGTTCCGCAAGGAGCCGTTCCTTTATAGCCGCTTATAAACGGAAAACAATAACTCCATTTTCCTCCGTTTGGCGATCCCGTTTCATCGGCGGCATTCAAATATCCTTCTCCTTCTTTCTGGTCGCCATTCCAGAAAAAGTCCGTTTGGCTTTTCGCGCGGCACGCGTATTCCCATTGCGCTTCACTCGGAAGACAGTATTCGTATCCATTCGGTTTATGGTTGTCCGTTTTGTTAAGCCAATCAATATACGCCCTGGCATCATACCAGCTTATACATATTACAGGATGTTTACTCGTCTGCTCTATTCCCGTATTGCGCCAATTTAGACCTCCTATGTCTTTATAACTATTGTCTTTTTTATCATATCCAAACGCGGACTCTTCTGTTTCCGCTGTCGTTTTATATTCTGTCGCTTCTATAAATTTACCAAACTCTTCTAACGTTACTTCATACACTCCCATATAAAACGGCTGGCTGATCTTTACCTTATGAAGAGGGTGCGCGTTTTTATACCATTTAGCTTTACCTCCCGGATATTTTTTGTCAACCTCTTCCGGCGTCAGTGTATCTCCCATCATAAACTCACCGGCGGGAATTAATTTGAATTTCTGTCCCTGTCCGTTGGAGAATTCGGAGAGCAATTTTGGTTTGTCGGACGAAGATTCAGGCGAAACAGTCGAAGTTGCCGGTTCGCTGGAAGGTTCGGAGGACACAATTGGTTTGTCGGACGAAGATTCAGGCGAAACAGTCGAAGTTGCCGGTTCACTGGAAGGTTCGGAGGACACAATTGGTTTGTCGGACGAAGATTCAGGCGAAACAGTCGAAGTTGCCGGTTCACTGGAAGGTTCGGAGGACACAATTGGTTTGTCGGACGAAGATTCAGGCGAAACAG
>CAZZEF010000226.1:1845-7584 GCA_964652875.1 uncultured Planctomycetaceae bacterium | reverse complement strand
GGTTGATCAAAACATGATGATCCTGCAGAATCCGTTCCGACCGGTTCTTCCGGTCTTCCGGTGAATTCGGCTTGAAATACTGACCGCCTGAATTATCCTCGGATTTTAAACCGGATTGATCATTGCATTCTGAGTTGATTGGTTCACCGGAATCGGGACCGGACTCAAATTTTTCGTTCATCATTGGAATTGCCGCTCAATTTATGATTGACTTTTGTTTTTAACCGCTTTCGATGCACTGCCGTTTGATCAGTAAAAAGAGATCAGAAAAGCGGAGCGAAGTCTTTTTCGTCCGCGCATAAAAACGAACGTTTTATTTTTTCGTTGAAAATTGAAAAACCGTTGTCTGATGATACTTTTCGCCGGGGCGGAGAATCGCGTTTGGAAAATTCGGATGATGCGGCGAATCGGGACAATGCTGACACTCAATGCAGAAAGCATCGAAGGGCTGGTATTGATGTTCGCCCCGTTGAGCGCGCAAACCGTTTGCAGTATAAAGATGAACAACCGGTTCTGTTGTGAAAATGTCGAGTTTTCGTCCCGTTTTCGGATCGGTAATCGACGCGCCCGGTCGGAGCTGTCCGATCTTGTCGGAAAAAGGAACCAGTAGCAGCGAATGATCGTACCCGCCCCGGTATTGCGGCGCGGTAATTTTCGCCTTGTCGCGGCCGAATGTTTTGGCCTGCCGGAAATCAAGCGGCGATCCTTCGACCGGAAGAATCGTTCCTGTCGGAATGAGCCCGGCGTCGGATTGAAGATAATGAGTTGCCGGACTTTGCATGAGATGGTCAAGAATACTTCCGGAAAGCGCGCCGGAAAGATTCCAATAGCAGTGATTGGTCAAATTGATCGGGGTCGGTTTGTCCGTTTCCGCGTCGTAATCAATAATCAGTTCATTTTTGTCGGTTAATGAATATTGGACCGTTGTTTTGAGATTGCCGGGAAACCCCTCTTCTCCGTCTTGCGCGGTGTATTCAAGAATAACACCGAGCCTGTCTTTATTTACAAAAGATTTCGATTTCCAAACAACCTGATCGAATCCGATTTTCCCGCCGTGTATTGATGTTTTGCCGTTGTAAGGATAAACTTTGTAAGAAATTCCGTCAATAACGAATTCACCGAAGGCGATTCGATTGGCATGACGACCGACCAGCGATCCGAGAAGACATCGGGTTTTCTGATACTCGGGTACAGTTTCGAAGTTCAGGGAAACATTTTCAAATCGACCGTTGCGGTCAGGAACTTCCAAGGAGTGAATAACCCCGCCGAAATTGAGAATAACCGCCCGTACTCCGTTGGCGTTGGTCAGCTCATAAGCAAGAACGTCTTTTCCTTCCTCTGTTTTTCCAAACGGTTTAATGGCCAGCCCCCGATTGCGGGGGTTCTGTCCGAAAACGCTTCCCGCGACTGCGAAAATAAGAAAAACGGTTAGATAAAATTTGAATTTCATCTTGACTCCTTTGTCGAAAGATCAATAAAGTATTGTTAATATTTTGGATTTCGTTTTACCGAAAAATGTATTTATACGATCGAACTCATTTTTTTGTGTCGCGATAAACGGTAACGGAAGGCCGCTGTATTCCGGTAAATACTTCCGCGCGGAAAATGAGTTTACGCTTCCGCTGGCCGCAGTTCTGACCGCAATCTCTTGGGGACCTTCAAAGAGCGGTTGACGGGAGCGATCCTTGGAAGAAAACTAACGTTTCCTTTCATTAATCATTCGTACTTGATCAAAGAGCGTTTTTTTGTCGGCTTCCTGTTGTATGATACCAAAGGGATTGCCAGTATTTTTGATCAAGTTCATAAGGATCGTAACTGGCCCGGGGATCGGTATCCAGGGGAAGGATCCCGTATCGGATCATTTCGCGGAGATAGGACCAGCGCGGAACGAACTTTTGCGGACAGTCTTTTCCGTTATTAGCGCTTGGCGTAATCATACTGAATCGATTGTCTTCTTCCAAAATATATCGTCGGCCGCGCTCAATTCCGGCGAGAATTGTTTTATAATCGGGATCATTTTTATCGGTAAAAACCGGTTTACCCGATTTCATTTGACAGATCCCGAGTCCGCCGGCTGATTTTGCCAATGGGGCGCGAACCGCTTTCGACTGATCAGGGTAAGAAAGATCAAAAATTTCCAATCGGCTGAACCGACCATTCCCTTGCGCGAGATCATGCGGAATAAAGGTGTCGATTTCATCCCGGGGATTACGCAGACTGTAATTATCCTGACGAATCGAGTATGTTCCGAATTTCTTCGTCAGATCGATCGGAGTATGACAAATATCGCAACGCCGGGTAATTGCCGACTGCATTGCTTTGGTTTCAGGCCAGGACGCTTCATTGCGCACCGGTTCGTTTCCGCCCATATAATAGCCGACGCCCCCGGATGCGTCAGAAGCGTAAGTTCCCGCGAAATTGGCTCCGGCGTCGATCCATAAACGAATGATCCGCTGATCTTTTTCCGGCATTGTGACTCCGGCGTGTTTCTCTTCGATCAATTTAACAAGCCGACTGGCTCCAGTACCGATTTGGTAAGGAGGAAAATTACTTTGCGCTCTGTTGCGATTGTCGCCTAACAGCTGACGCCAATTCAAATGGGCGTAACTGATCGTATAAAGGGGCGACCAATGACCGGAAATATTGAAGCCTCCTTCTTCCCGGTCAGGATTATGACATTCAAGACAATATTTGTCAAAAATGGGCTGGATATCGCGAGTAAAGCAAAAGACATCGGGTACGTCCGGGATCTTTGTTATGACCGCCGGTGAAGTTTTCATGAGTTTGAGCAGACGGTTGCGCTCATCGGACCGGGGCGATTCGGTTCGATCCTCATGACATCCGATACAGGTCGTGTTTTCCCCGGGCATAACGGAAGTAAAGGAATGCATGCGTTTCACGCAGTGTCCTTTTTCGTCCATTGCCAGAAAGAGAACAGGACGATTGGCGGGAAGCCTGAAATAGGCGGATCCATCGGCATTGACCGGAACTGATCCCAGCAGGCGTTCGAGCATAAAGGTTCCGTGCATACTCATCATTTCGGTCCCGCCCGTATAATGAATCGGTTTGGGAAGCGTTTCGTAAACGAGTAGTTCTTTAATCGTCCCCGGCTTGACGGATCCCATCTGACGGCCATGATAGACATTTAAAAGGGCGAGTGTTCCTTCGGAAGAGTTTGGATCGGTCTGATCAGCCAGAACAGGTTCCCGGTCGCGGGGAACAAGCGGGCGCGGCTCATTGATCCAGAATCCTTCTTTGATCTGCTGATCGGTCAGGCGGTAAAGAGGCAGTTCCCGTCCGCGGCCGTCCAGTAAAATGATTTGTTCTTTGGAGGCGGTCATAAAATGATTTTCGTCGAACGGCCAGGGATCGGAATGATTCGTATTGCGTGAAATACTTTTTACACTTTTAATTTCGTCAGGTCCGAGCCGGGGATCGACAAGAGTTATGACTCCGTAATGTTCTTTGCGTCCGTGTCCCGGCGAGAAGGTGCAGACGATTTTTCCTGAATCGGGAATCGGTTTCGGCGCGAGCATGACAATACCCGGCCGCTGATTGCCGTAAAAGACCATTTGACGGGTTCCGTCCGGGGCCATTGTCCAAAGATGATGATAATCAACCTGCGAACGGTCGACGTATTCCCAGCGCATGTAAATGATCTGTCCGTTGGCAAGAACCCAAGGGGTGTTGTCCTGTTCGACATTGCAGGAAAGCGCGCGGATATTTTTACCATTGGAATCGCATTTATAAAGAGTTCCAACATGAGTCTGCCAGCATCCGACATAACGTTTGGCCCGGGTCGAACAAAAGATAATACTGTCGTCGGGAAGCCAGGTTGGCTCATAATCATCCCAGCCGGGGGGGGCAAAATCACGGGCATCTCCCAATGGGGCGGCGGAAGTACGAAACTCTTTTGAGCCGGAAGAACCAAGATCTTTCGGCAGATCGCCCGGCGCGTCTTCGCCTGTTCCGGTCAGCTGACGCAGTCCGGATCCGTCCGAATTAATAACGAACAGACTGTAATGATGTTTTCCGGCGGGAAGCCAGGAAAAGAGTATTCTTTTTCCATCGTAATGAACTTGCGGGTCGCGGATATTGCCGTTCGGATCTTCGAGTATGGTTCGCACGTTATGGGTGACCGTATTGTAAGCGTAAAGACCGCCGCCGCTCCCTATTGGGTAAGGATATCGGCAGGAATTGTCCGCGTAATAACCGATATTGGCGTACCAATGTCCGTCGAAACTTGGTTTTCTTGTTGTGAATATGATTTCTTCCGGCAGTCCGGCTTCCCGAAACGAGTCAAACGCTCCTTTCGGCGCCTGAATTGCGAGCGCGGGAGTGATCTCCTTTTTCAGATCCCGTTCGGATGGATGGCGGGCAAAGACCGCGATTTCAGACGCTCCGTGACAGAATCCCCCTTTCCAGCCGTTTAAAAAACGAATTCGAATCTTTTGAACCGGACTTAATGGAAATTCGGCAAACTGCGGTCCGTGCTTCTTTTCAAACGATCCCCGAAGGATCGGTTTTTGCGAATCGTCAAGAAAAATTTCATAATCCTTAAAACATTCTTCCAACTGGCCCGCTCCGGTTCGTCCATAATAAACAACCGTTGAAACGGCCACTGGTTTTTCCCATTCAAGAACGAATTCCGCCTTGCCTTGCGCTGTTATTCGGTCAATGCACCAAGCGGCTCTGGCGTCATTTCCGCCGAGTTTTTTGGGGATCTTTCCATCGACAGCGCATTCCGCACTGTAATTGCTGTTATGCTGACTGTCCGCGGAAACCAAAGCGCGGAACGCCAGATTGGGGTTGTCCGTACTGAAGGCGGGGACAGAAGAATTGGAGCGGACCGCCTGTTCAGGGGGAGTGACGCCCGCTTGCCCGGCGACGTTCGAATCGGCGAAAAGATCCGATGACAACGCGGTAGACAAGATCAGTATCGGGATCATTCCGCGGAGAAAGACGTTCTTGCGCGGGATGATCCGATCGATTGGGGGGATTAAAATGTTCTTTGCTCTTGATGCGAAAAAAAATAAAGGGATCCGAGTTAAGACGGCGTTTTTGATCATTGTTCCTTTTCCTTTATTGGGCGCGTTAACGCCGACTTCTGGACCGGTCGGCATTTTATCGTTTGATCGAATAATTCATTATAACGAAATCGATCCGTAATTGCAACCGTTTCCATCAGAGCCCGCAGTTATTTTTTGATCGTTTTATACTTCATTTCTTTTTCATTTGCCGTGTTTCCGCTGACGTATTGGGGAAATTTATCTCCATGTCGTTTTTATCTTTTCAATATTACATGAAGGGGTAAAGACTGACCTTTTATAATTCAGCAGCAATAAAAAGGGCAATAATTCCGAAACGGTCTTGGGTTCCGGTGATGAACGTTAAAAATTTCCGAAGATCTCTATAAGGGGAGGGGAAGTGCAAAAAGAGACGGTGTCTCTCACAAAAGAGACAGAAAAGATCTTGAATAAGTGTTGGGAGGAATCTGTGAAAGACGCGGAAAATTTTGCGTTGTTCCCGGTTCTTTGGAAAATCGGGAACCTATGTTTCTGACTCTGAATCGCGAAAAATAAGAGAAACATTTTTTTCGCAAATAAACGATGCCAAACAAACCGGACTGATTGGAGTAAAAACGATCATAATCAATCCGGGTCGAATAGATTGACGCCGCGTTCAAACGATGCCAAACAAACCGGACTGATTGGAGTAAAAACGATCATAATCAATCCG
>CAZZEF010000226.1:0-1745 GCA_964652875.1 uncultured Planctomycetaceae bacterium | reverse complement strand
GATCGAATAGAATTGACGCCGCGTTCAAACGATGTTACAGCGAACCGGACTGATTGGAGGAAAACGATCATAATCAATCCGGATCGAATAGATTGACGCCGTGTTCAAACGATGTTACAGCGAACCGGGCCGATAGGTTGAAATCAGAACCTTGACCGCGGGTCCAAGATCGAATGTTTGATTTATGCTTTTGCCCTCGACTTTTAATTCAAGGTCAGAAGTTTTAGCGTCATTGTATTTTGTTTCAATGAGCGAGTACGTTTTATAACTTTTATTCTGATCCGCCTTATCCTGTCTTTTTGTTTCGTCAGGACCGGCGAGAAGTTCATCTATATTATCCGTTTCCGTTTTGGACATAATAACGGAATATTCGCCATTGGGAACACCGCGGTATTGTCCATGAGTAACAAGAATGGCTTTTCCGGAAGCGTCTGTTTTTCCGCCGACCGCCCAGGGCACACTTTGGTTTTTGGAAACGAGAGTGATGGCCACTCCTTCCGCGGGCTGACCTTTTTGGAGAACTTCAAGAGTAACAGAATAAAGTTTGGGAAATCCGTCCGGCCTTTTTTTCCCTTGACATCCGGTAAAAACAATAAACGAAACTCCGATAAGGAGAACGATTGTCCGCAGGAACAGACGCTGGACAAGTGAGTTGGAAAAAAACATTTGAAATCTCCTTTAGAGCGTTTTGTTTTCGCCGCCGTTAATACTTCCAATCGCGCCCCAAACTCCGTAAGGACTTTGGCCGGTATAATCAAACAGGTGATCGACACTTAAATTTCCGCAGTCGATCGTATCGGAAAAGAACCGAACGGCTCCGTCGATCATTAACCCGTTCACACCTCCGGAATGGTTGCTTGACGCTGAAAAAATACCCCAGGAATCATATCCGCCGTTCGAGCAGGAAGGACTGTTCGGCGGCAGGACCGTGTTGACGGTAATCATTGACGCGTAACCTAACGCAAATCTTCTTCCGCGAAAAGATCGGGCCCCGGCGACGTTGTAATATTTCGGTTCGGTTGAACTTCTTGTATTAAGGCAGGTGGAAGTTTTGAGAGTAGCGGTCAGCAAGCCGGATCCGCTGGGGGCATTTCTTAACCCGCTTCCCAAATTGGCCATTCCGCCGCCGATTTTATTCGGATGGGGCGCGTTGTTGTCGCATTTGTCCTTTTCAACCGAAAGGGACTCACTTGCGGCCAGCGAGTTGGAAGTTCCGTCGACAACAGAGCTGACCGACAGCCAAACGCTCATTCCGAAGATCGTGCGCGCCTGCATGGCGTCGACCCGATACCAGCCGACAACGTCCTGCTGATTCTGGATCTGGTGATAGCCAACAGTGCAGTCGGCACCGGAAAGCATTATGTTGGATCCGCAGGATACGGAAGTTGCATTCCCCCCTTCGGCGATTCGAGCGGCAAAAGGATCGGAAGGACAGCATAACGTGTCAAGAATCATTGTCCCGAAAAGGGGCGATACATTGGTGTTTCCTGCATCGTCAATATAACCGGAAGCCTTGAATTGCTTGGCCGCGCCTGTCAAAATAGTGTCGTATGCGGAAGACTGCTCCATAAAGGGAAGCATGAAAAATATTCCGCCCCAATTGGCGTTCTTATATAAGGTTACTCTTCGTGCCGGAAACGCGGAATGGACGTCATGATAATTATGCAACGCAATGCCAAACTGCTTGAAGTTGTTCGTGCATTGCATGCGCCGGGCCGCCTCCCGCGCCGCCTGAACTGCCGGCA
>CAZZEF010000225.1:3110-7592 GCA_964652875.1 uncultured Planctomycetaceae bacterium | reverse complement strand
AAGACCGTTCTTTTCATAAGCGCAAACGGTAACGGTCATCAGCTCGTCATTGATCAGAAGCGAAATCCGCTGAGTCAGTTTCGGATTCGTCTGATCCTTGCGGAGATCTTCGCGAATCACCGACTTTTTAACAAAAGCAAAACTGTCAGCAACGGCAACCCCGCCGATTGAAAGCTGAAAACCTTCGAAAGAAAGCGCTTTACCGGATTTCGGATCTTTCAAGGAATATTTGGCATCAAGCAGTCCTTTTGGTCCCGGAACGATCAACGCGGTCCAACCGTCGGCAAGTTTGAGTTCATAAGTTTTATTCGTCTTTTCATTTTGAACTGGTTTCGGTTCGTTTTCCGAATCCTGCGCGTTAATCATCAGACCGCTGACGAAACATCCGTCGCAAATAGTATTGTTTTTGGGACCAGGATTGAATTCGACGGTCAGAACCATCTCTTTACCGGAAAATTCGGAAAGATCGGCTTTTCGGTCGACCCATTCTTTTTTATCGGTATGGATCTGATCGAGCAGTTTCTTTTCGCTGCCGGACAGAGTTCCCCAAATGCGGAAGGTAACACCATCGCTGGGCGGTTCATTGGCGTTGAGCTGTCTTATCACGCAGCCGTAATCAAGAGTGATCTTCTTTTTTTTCGGCAACCGGATTTTATAATCAATAAAAAGACTTCCGCCGAACGGGACATAAGGTGGATGCGCGGACGCGGCCAGACGATTGGTGCCGGCATTATATTGCGTATAACCAAACGAAACATGGGAAGACTTATCACTTCCGCTCCAGTTCTCGCCAAGAGCAACATCCGACTTACCTTTCAGAGCGTAACGGGCACTGTAACTCTTACCGAGCAGAGAGACGCCTCCGTTTTTAATTGTCGTTATTGAATCGAACGCTTTATTTTGAATCGGAAACTTCGTTTCAATGACCCGAACCGCATTGGCGGTCATTTTTTTCCCGTTGAATTCAAAATCGGCATAAAGATTCAGCGGATAATGCGCGGTGAACGTGCCTGGAAGCGGTTTGAATCGGTATTCGAAACCTTTTTGACCTTTAGCGGGAATTTCAGAAAGAAATGAAACGATTTTAACTTCTTTGTCTTTATCAATGCCGACAATTGTATCAATCGACTGAATTGAAATTTTGCAGGCAATTGCCGTGTCAGCGTCGTTGGCAATGGTGTATTTCGCCGTATAGATCTCATGCGTATCGATCACCGGCATTGATTCCCAATGAAGCGTCAGAGGTCCGGTTTTTATAGTGTGAGTCGTAAATTCAAGTGGTTTTTCTTGTGCCGGCAACGCCGTTCCCGTCAGCAGAACGAAAACGAACAGCAGACAGAAAATGTATTTGAGCTTTCTCAATTTCATCTCTCCCAATTGTTTTTTTCTAAATAATGAACATTTTTATACTTCCGGTATTTATACTGTTTTTATTTTAAATTTTCCGTCATCTCCGCCGATTGAGTGCGTGAAACAAGGGATCTTTTGACAACGGATCAGAAAAACGCAACGTGTATTAAAGACCGATAAATTTCTTTCAAATAACGACTGACATTATTATACCCTGACCGGCGCGGTTTTTCTACCCCTGACGGAAAAAATCAGAGCGTCCATCATAATTTACCGATTCATCTTGATTTATGGCCGTTATTATGGATAATGGTTTGGGGAAAATCCGGCGTATTATTGACGGGCGATTATTTTTTCGCAGGCGCAGACCGCTCCTGTCAGATCCCCGAAAAAAAGAGGAAGAGTCCCTGAAATTCTTAAAAACATAAAAAGTACAAGTGGACAATATGTTTCGCGCGGCATTCCGGACCGTCCATCGGACATGATTCGGAGAAGATCGTTGAAGCAACAAGATCGTTAATCATTCCTGTTCAGTCGGAAGGCAACCTTCTGTTGTTCATTTGAAGAAAAGGTTAAATAAAAGATGCTGTCGATAATCATACCGGTATACAATCGGGAAAAGCTTCTTCAGGAGACGTTGAATTCGGTTCTGGCGCAGACACGGGATGATTGGGAATGTATTTTGATC
This sequence comes from uncultured Planctomycetaceae bacterium, assembly GCA_964652875.1. Classification (GTDB taxonomy): domain Bacteria; phylum Planctomycetota; class Planctomycetia; order Pirellulales; family Thermoguttaceae; genus JAUNBG01. Next base: position 5,554 of record CAZZEF010000225.1, on the reverse strand, counting down.
GACGATCATTCGACGGACGCAACGGAGTCGGTCATTTTGGAGTACTGCCGACGGGATCCGCGGTTCCGGTATATTCGCCGTCCGGACGAGGCGCCGAAGGGACCGTCTTCCTGCCGCAACGCCGGATATGCCGTATCGAAAGGGGAATTCGTCTATTTTCTGGATTCGGACGATTTGATTGGCGAGTGTTTTATGGAGTCGTTTCTTCCGGAGCTGGAGAAGGACGATTCGCTGGATTATGTTCTGTTACGTTTTATCCGCTTTGACGGTGATATAAAGAGAATTGTCCGTCGATCGGGCGAGCTTCCGGACGACATGACGGTTCAGGAGGCGATGGCGGCGTTTCGCATTGCCCAGGGAACGCAGTATTTTATTTGGCGCCGATCCTTTTTGGCGCGGCAGGATCATTTATGGCGGGAGGATCTTTCGTTCGGAGAGGATCGGGAATTGTCTCATGGACACCTTGGAGGTCTGTCGCAGTTTTATTGCGGTCAGTCGGACGGGCAAGGTCAGCGATCGGGCGAAAACGTATTATGCGCGTTATCTTGTCAAGAACATGAGGGACGCGTTGAAATTCGGTGATCGGGTTTTAATGAATTGTTTTTATGAACTTTCGAGGGATCTTTTACCGGACAGCAGGACCAAAAGAAGGCTCGAACGGTATCGTCATTATTGGCTGTTTTACGCGATGATTCACCGTCCCCCGCAATACTTGGCCGCTTTAATTGCCAAATTGTTTTAAGAGATTTTTTACGGTAATCCCTTTATACTGCTCTTATTTTAAATTTTCCGTCATTTTCGCCGATTGACTTCTTGAATCGGCTGTTCTTTTTATGTTATAACGGAAAATTCATCATGGAAACGGTATAAAGTTTTCAACTGGACTGCCGATTGACTTCTTGAATCGACGGAACTTTTAATGTTAGAATGAAAAATCTATAATAGAATCGGGATAACGGTGATCGGACAAATTTTAAGAAAGGTATTATTCTTTCCGATATTAAAATTTTTCCTAATGATTTCTACTGTTATAAATTGTTCTTCCAAACAGGATCAGATATTTGTTGTTTCGTGAAAATTTAAAACGCAGAATTTTCTTTCTCAGATAACAAAGATACAGGGTAATTCCCCACTGATGATAAAGTCGATGCCGATATTTTTTCAAGAAGGGAACACGGGCGTTGTCAAGCATATTTTCAGGAAAAAGACACGCCGCCTCTTTTTTCATATTCATAAATAAGTGAATATTACTCCATTTGGCCATTGATTGCAAATATCCGTACTCTGTCCCAAAGAAACGAATATAGGCGACGGCATATTTTTTACGATCGGCTTCGGAAAGATCTCTCGCGGAATCCAGGGCTCTTTTCCAAACATGACAGACACTGCTTTGAAATTTTTCCGGATTTTTTTTACGCAGCGTCATTAAATTATTCCCTTCGGAAGAAAACTGACGGTAATACAAAATCGCTTTGTCCGCTTTGCTGAAAGAATGTACTCTGCGGAAAAGTAAAAAGGAAAAAATATTGTCTTCTTCATAGGCAACAGAGTCAAAACGAAGCGGATTTTCTCCTTCAACGCATTCTCTTTTGAACAGATAAGCCCAGGCAGTCGAAAGAGCCCAGTATTCAAAAGGCAGATTGTCTCCGTCAAAAGAAAATGTACCGTTTACTTTTTCATCTTTGTATAAAAGAGAAGTGCAGTAAGCCAGATCCGTATTGTCTTTATTAACCGCATTGATCATTTCCTGATAAAAATCGTGAGAGATAAAATCATCGGCGTCCAGAAAATGAACGTATTGCCCTTGTGCGGCGTCAAGGCCGATATTCCGGGCGTTTCCAAGTCCGCGGCCTTCTTGGTCAATAATAATCATTCTGTTTTCAAGTTGGGTGTATTCTTCCAGAATAGCTTTTGAATTATCTGTCGATTTACCGTGAACGGCAATTATTTCAATATCTTTGAACGATTGATTCAAAACGGAATCAAGGCATTCGCGCAAATACTTCTCCGCGTTATAAACCGGGATAATGATCGATATTGCTGGTTTGATATTTTTCATGTTTGCAGTCGGGTAATAAAATTCCGTAAAAATACGGTTTATAAACAAAAACAATATATCAAGAACTTATCCAAAAAATTGATTTAAAGGTAATATACCCGTTTATTTCATTTTGTAGAATTGATTCAGGACAGGCTCTAATCTTTTATACCGATTTCATTATGAAATTTCCTTCATTTTTAAAGAGTAATCAATTCACAAAGTCAATTGTCGAAAATTGTGGATAATTAAAAATGACTGCGATATAAAAATAACTATGACATTTAATCGATAGATATAAACTATTTATGTCGTGTTAAGTTTATTGGTAATAAATAACGGAAGTACCAACATTTTCGAATTTAAAGTTTAATTCTTTTAAATCATTGAGAGCTTTTCTCACTTT
>CAZZEF010000225.1:1431-3100 GCA_964652875.1 uncultured Planctomycetaceae bacterium | reverse complement strand
TTGAAATTGTTCTTCGACATAAAAGAGTAAGAAACCATTTTTGCCCGCACCTAAAAGTTTTCCGCCAAGCGCTCCATTTGCTCGCGCTGTTTCGTAATGACTGTCAATATTATCATTCGAGATACCGCAGGCCAATTCCTTTTTATACATCCAGTTCTGATGTAAAATCTCCCCCATATTTTGAAGATTTCCCAGTAAAAGTTCTTTTTTCAAATCAACGGCAAGCTGCGTCATTTTGTGTATTGACTCTACCCGCTTCTGATCTTGAGAGATATTTTTTTTCTGTTCAAAAAGTACTTGTCTTGAATCACGGGAACCGCCAATATAAAATATCATAATATTTTTTTCGAGTACCCGATAAAAATCAGGAGGAAGGCATACTTTTTCAACACTGACCGTATCGTTTTTATGGAACTCTATAAAATTCAGACCGCCGCAGGCACATGCGTATTGATCCTGTTTGCCGATCGGATCGCCAAGGTCATCGATTTCAACCTTGCAGGCCAGATCGGCAATATCGGTTTTGTTCATATACTTGCCGGTGTACGCATTGCATAAGTTAATCAGTCCAACAGTAAATGCCGATGAGGAAGCCAATCCTGTCCCAGAAGGAATATCCGCGCTTGAATTGAAATCAACACCCGTTATCTCATATCTTTTAAAAAGATTGCGTATGATCGGATGTTGAATGTCATTCACATGATTCACATTTTCTGTTTTTGAATATTTCAGAAAATAACCGTTCTCAAAAAAGTAGGGATGTATCGACAGATAAATATACTTATTGATTGTAACGCTTAAAACCGCGCCCCCGTATTTTTCATAATATGGACGAAAATCGCTTCCTCCTCCGGCAAAACTGACTCGAAAAGGCGTTTTAGTTATTATCATTATCAGGCATCCTTAAAATATAATCAACCGCATCTTCAAGATTTTTCGCAATAAAATCAGCACCTTGGGAATCGTTGGAATTCTCTGTCAGCAAAACGGTTCGACATCCCGCATTTTTTCCGGCCAGAACATCACGGGCGTGATCACCGATCATCCAGGACTTTTTAAAATCAATGTTAAAATCTTTTGCTGACTGAAACAGCATACCCGGTTTGGGTTTTCGACATTCACAATCAATTTTTAACTCGGAAATTTCACCGGAAAACCCTTTGTCGGGATGATGGGGGCAAAAGTAAATTCCGTCAAGGAAAGCCTGTTCCCGCCCCAATTCCGTTTCCATGCGTTTATGTGTTTGCCGAACATCGTCTTCGCTGGTAAATCCTTTGGCGATTGCCGGCTGATTCGTAATAACAATGGCCAGAGATCCGCTGCGGTTAATTTTTCGTATCGCCTTTGAAACTCCCTGCATCAATTTAAAACGGTCAACCTTGGGACGGTCACCCATGTCCTGATTAATCACTCCATCCCGGTCAAGAAAAATACACGGTCTTGAATTTTTTCTGTTATACGCTGCTGTTTTCCCGCTCAAAAAATCTTGACAAACCGTTTCAAAACGTTCCGGCGTTCCCATATCCTTAATGTATTCCGCTGTTCTGTATCCGATCAGATAACCGTCACTGCCCAATGTTTTTTTCAGAATATCGCGTCCGATATCTTCTTTTTTTTCAGAGGAAATATAATGAAAGATCTCCGGTGAAAAAATGTAGACTGCCGCATT
>CAZZEF010000225.1:0-1421 GCA_964652875.1 uncultured Planctomycetaceae bacterium | reverse complement strand
ATTCGGAATTATCATGCGGCTTGGGAATAACACTTACAATTCTATTTTGTGAATCAAGTTCCAAAAGATCACTGTCGTAAGGATGATCGTTGGGATGAACCAACACTGTTCCAAGCGAACCAGTGTCGTTATGATCATACTGTATGAAATGATCAATATCAAAATCCATAAAAACATCGCCATAAAAAACAAGGAACCGATCATTAATTATTCCTTCGAGCTGTTTTAAACAACCCGCGGTCCCCATTGGAGAAGATTCGACAAGATGATGTATTTTTACTCCCCATTTTTCACCGGAACCGAAATAATCAATAATGGTTTGAGAAAGATGTCCTGAAAGAATAAATATTTCCTGAATCCCATATTTTACAGCCAGCTCAATTTGATGTTCCAGCAGAGGCCGACCGGCAATTTTGATCATCGGCTTGGGAATGTCTTTTAAACCGAGTCGCGTTCCTTTTCCTCCTGCTATAATCACAAGTTGCATTTATCCTGCTCCAAAATATAATTGATTGCCTTTTGGACCGCGTCATTGGAACTGTTTTTTGCCTTCCAGCCCAATGTGTGAATTTTATCAAGATTATAATTGAATTCCGGAACATCACCAATCCAGCCTCTGTTCCCTCCGGTGTAACGAATAGAAGAATGAAGTCCCATTGCCTCGATAACCATACGGGCGATATCTTTTACTTTGGTGCGCGAATCAACACCGATATTGTAATAATTGATTTTTTCATTGGCATTTTTCCAAATAAACAATAAAGCGTCGACAAGATCCTTGACATAAAGGTAAGGTTTGAATTGTTCACCGTTTCCGAGAACTTCAAGTTCATTGGGATTTTTTTTGAGTTTTTTTATAAAATCCCGAATAACACCGTGAGTGGAACGTTCGCCAACGACATTTGGGAAACGGGGGATCCATGCGCGAATAGCATAATTTTCACAAAAACTGGCAATAAAAGCTTCGCTTGCAAGTTTGGCAGCGCCATAATGAGAAGCGGGAAAAAGTGGACCGAAATTTTCCGTCAATTTTTGCGTCGAGTCACCGTAAATCGCTGAAGTTGAAGCGAAAACAAGATTTTTTACCTTATATTTTTTTAAAGCGAGCAAGGTATTCCAAGTCGTTTTAAATGTATTATCGAAATCAATACCGGGATCATCATGACTTCGGGCGATATCTGAATTGGCCGCCAAATGAAAAACAATATCGGGACTAAAACGCTCAAAGAGAGAAAAATACCGATCAAGGTGAAGCAGATCTTCTTCAACAAATTCGAAACGCTGATTTTTTTGAGCGGAATCCAAATTGGTCATTCGCCCCAATGAGAGATTGTCCACCGCCATAACGGAATGTCCTTCGATCAAAAGCCTGTCGACAAGGTGACTTCCGATAAAACCTGCGCCGCCCGTAACCAATACTT
>CAZZEF010000224.1:0-7595 GCA_964652875.1 uncultured Planctomycetaceae bacterium | reverse complement strand
TATGTCGCCTCAACATTCAATGTCGATGGAAAAATGACCGTTCTTCTCACTCCTGTAAAGGCGCTGATCGAAAAATCCAAATAGCTCGTTTACGGTTTCGTTTTCGGGGTCTTTCATCAATCCGCCAATTACCGGATTCACTTGCCGGCCCCCCCTGATTGCCGCCTCATGAATTTTCATTCGGTTATTATTTATGAATATTCATGAGGTCATTATTTCCTTTTTTTGATCTGATTGGTCTTCAGCGGCTGATCCAAACATATACAGTCCTCGTTTTAAATGTCCAGGATTCCGCCGACCGGCTTTGTGTACCGGCTTTTGTTTTATCTTGATGCCGAAGAAAAGAAACGTCACCAATTTCGACTTTTGACTTTTATTTTTATTGTCCTTTTTATTTTCAAAGGAGATCCAATGAACGATTATGAATTTCCCATCTGTTTGGAACACGTCAATAAAACATTCCGACATCAGAAAGTCATGAACGATATTTCTTATAACGTCCCGCGCGGATCGGTCTTTGCGCTGCTGGGAGAAAACGGAGCGGGCAAGACAACGACGATCAAAATTCTGCTGGGGATCTATCTGCCCGACGCGGGCCGAACGGAAGTACTCGGTCTTGACCCGCGAACGCAAGATATCGAATTGCGGAAAAATGTCGGTTATGTCCCGGAAATTACCGATCTTTATGACTGGATGAGCGTTGGCGAACTCGGACGGTTTGCCGCTTCTTTTTATTCCCCGGAATATTGGCCGGAATATCAGCGGCTGGTCCGATCTTACGGATTCAAATTATCAGATCCGATCCAAACGCTCTCGAAAGGCAAACGGGCACTTATTTCACTTGCCATTGCGCTGGCCAATGACCCCGATCTTCTAATTCTTGATGAACCGACTTCCGGACTGGACGTTATGGTCCGCCGCCGCTTTCTTGAAAGTATGTCCCAGCGCGCCAAAATCGGCAAGACGGTTTTTCTGTCAAGTCATCAGATCACTGAAGTCGAACGAGTGGCCACTCATATCGCACTAATGAAAAAGGGAAAACTTCTTTTCGTCGAGTCAATGAGTTCACTCAAAAAAACATGCGCTTTTCTTGACCTCTATTTTGAAAAGACTCCCCTGCCCGATCAGGTTCAAACGCTGGCGGCCGATCTGTTCGGAGAACTAATCCGAATCAAAGATCAGGAAAATCGTCTGCGGATTTTCGGTCGGGATCTTAAACCCGATTTTACTGATTTTTTCGTAAATTGGGAGCAGGCGGGGTACAAAATCGAACGGCATCAGATCCCCGACGCGTCTCTTGAGGAAATCTTTCTGGCGTATATGGAGGAGACGGTATGAACGGATTTTTCCCCCTGTTTAAAAAAGAACTGCGGACCCTGATCGTTCTGTTTATTATCTGCGCTGTTGTATTGTCGACATTCCCTTTCATTTTGTTTTTTGATCCCCAATATAACTCTTATAAGCTCTATCAGAATGAAATTCTGACAGGACACCTCGCTGTTCTCTTTTTCTTTATCGAACTTGCGTCGTTGAGAACATACGCCGGCGAAAAAAGAAGCGTTTTTTTTCTGCGTCGTTTACCCGTTCATCCGATAACGATCGGACTGGCCAAACTTTCTTCCGTTCTGCTCTTTACCGTTGCCGGACTCCTGATGATCACGGTTATTCATCTCTTGTTATATCGCGAACTATCCAACGGACTCCCCTTCTGGTATTTTTTGATCTTTCTGCCGGAGGCCGTTTTTCCGGGGATCCTGATTTCGATTTTTAGTAAATCATCTCTGGACGCTTTTTGCTTTCTTTGCGGATTGAGTTTTTTAGTTCTGTTGATCCTTAACTTCATCGTAACCGGTTTTCATACAGTCTTTGATCTGAACGAAAACAGACTGTTTTGGTTAGGCGTTCAGTTCCGTTTTTTCATGCTCACGATCTATTGCTATCTATTTTGGCGCTGGACTCCCCGCTGGTTCAAAATGCAGGAACAATCCGATTATGCCGGCCGATTTGAAACCGTTTCCAACAATTCGTTTAATACATTGTCTTCCGATTCTTTCAACAGTCCGATCAAGTCTGCGGATTTCCGATTGGCTCACAGGAGTGAAGCCGCCGCCGATTCAGGATCAGCTGAAAGATCGAAAACTCCCGTTATTCCCGAAACGGCCGATCTGATCGGGACAGACGCGATTTCCGACGTCAATTATCCCCCTCCGGAAAATGAGTTTTGGACACTCTTTCATTTCGCCCACTCAAGACATAATTGGAGTACGCGTTTTTTTATAATCCTGACCGGCATTTTTTTTCTGTTGCAATACTTCTCCGGTTTTTTTCACATTCTGTCAATAGCCGCGTCCTTCTTATTTATAATTATCATTTCCGTAATATATCAAGATATTCTTCAATCTTTTCCGACGGAAGAAAAGTATCGTTTTTTGAATCGGATCGGATGTTCTCCGAAAATATTATTCTTAAGCAGTCTTTTATCTTCTTTACTGATCTATTATTCCAGATTGGGTATTCTTTGTCTTGGCGGGATCTCGGTGACCTTCTTCACTGATTTTGTAATTTTGGAAAATTACCAGTCCTTTAACTTTTCGGCATCGGGATTTTTATGGATCTTTACTTTTCTTTTTATTACCTCCGCGGCAATCTTTTCGGGAGGCATTTGTTTTATTACCTCTTGCGCTATCGGAATGTTCAGAACAATTTTTCTGACTATCCCTTCTTTTCTGTTGGCATGTCTTTCCGGCATCGGCCATCTGAATACGGAAAATGTTTGGTATCTATTCGGAATTCTGCTGTTTATCGTAATAATTTGGCCGCTGCTGACCTATTTCAACATGAAAAAATCACTCACTTTGAGATAAAAATTTTTGACAATGAGTCCGATCTGTTCTTTATCCAGGTCCTTGAAATTGATCCGGAAACTGTTTCGATCCCAAGGATCCATTGGTCCGAAAAGATCAGTAACATTCTCTTTATCGATCGAAGAGATCTAACTAAAAACTGGAGTAAGCAAATAAATATTCAATGATTCCCGATAAACAACCAATGATTCCCGATAAACAACAGGAGAATTCCTTAAACGTCGGAAAATCAACATTGCATTTTTCCGCCGAATGATCTGACGGTTCCATTATGAATTTTCCATGATAACATCAAAAGAACTGACGATTCACGAAGTCAATCGGCGAAAATTGCGGAAAATTTAAAAGAGAGCAGTATAAAAGGTTTTTTGAATTTGTTGACACCGCTGACTTATTTTGATATATTAACATTTATGAAAATTCAGGAACGTAAAATCGCGATTACCGCGAAATAGCGTTGTCTCAGACCGATTCTATTATGAAATTTCCTTTCTAATATTGCAGAACAGCCGATTCGCGCCGTCAATCGGCGCAACGGGCAGAAAATTAAATAAAGAGAATGATATAAATGTTTTTCGCTTGGAATTAAGGATTCTTTCAACAAACAAAAAATATTTTTGAATTTGCATTGAACTGTAATATTAATAATTAACCGGGGAGTATGATTGATGGGTAACTCAATTCGACTGACAGGCTTGTTTTTTTCATTGGCATTTTTTATTACCTCCTGCTTCAGCGCGGCGGATGAGAGCAATGCCGAGATGATGAAAATAATAACTGCCGATTGGGAAAAGCAGGAGAAGCAGAAAGATCGGACGCTGGAATCGCCCACCGCGCTTTTGGATCTTGTCGATCGAGCCGAAAAACTGACCGTCTGTCTGGAAGATGAAGAATACATTTCCGCGGCCAACGCGAAAAAGCTGCGTCTTCATATTCAAACGGTACGCAATTTTCTGAAAAACAGCTCTTCCAAAATTTCGCCGTCCGATTATCGCAAGGAGTATATTTCCCTGCGGACGGAATTACGAAATATCATTTTTGAAAATCCGCTTGTCAAAGATATTCCGATCGTTTTTCTTCAAGAAGACCGATATATCTGGCAGCTTATTCATGAATATCTTTCCTTTTATTACCGATACACAAATGCGCGCGGCGGCGATTTTCTCGTTCTGGACCGGCCGGGACAATCTTTTAAAACGCGGTCATTAACCAGCGGAAAATTTCCCCGGGGAGTTTTTTCGACGCCTGCTCTTTCTTATGACGCCCAAGCGCTTTATTTCGCCTTCGCCGATTTTTCAAAAGTTGTTCCTGAAGACGCGCCCAAGCTGACGGCAATGGATCTGCGCAAGAAAAAAACAGACGGAAATTTTGAAGAGTATTTCAAGGAAAAAGAAGGAAAATTTCATTTGTTCCGAATGAATTTGACCAACGGATCCGTTCAGCAGTTGACCGATGGCCCAAATGATGATTTCGATCCCTGTCTCTTACCGGACGGCGATCTCGTTTTCGTTTCGACCCGACGCGGCGGTTTTGCCCGATGCACCGGTTTATGGGAGCCCGTTCAAACGTCCACTCTGCATAAACTTTTAAAAAACGGCGAAGTCAAATGTCTTTCCTGGCATGAAACAAACGAATGGAACCCTTCCGTACTCAAAGACGGACGGATCATTTATACCCGTTGGGATTATGTCGATCGGGAAGCGGCCCGATACATGAATCTTTGGATCACCAATCCCGACGGAACCGGCGCGCAAGCCCTTTTCGGAAATTATACGGAAAAAGTGGTCGCCGCGCTTCAGGCGAAAGAAGTGCCTCACTCCAATAAAATATTGTTTTTGGGATCGGGTCATCATATCGCCGTCGGCGGAACGCTTGCCCTTTTGGATCCGACAAAAGTCAAGTACGATCCGGCCTCTTCCGAAGACACGATGGAGTGTTTGGAGACCATTACTCCTGATATTGGATACCCGGAAACGCCGACAGCCGACCCGAAAAAATATCATGTGTCCGATCATTATTATTATGGACCTTACCCGCTGTCGGAAGATTTTTATCTCGTGTCATACAGTCATGAAGCGAACGGCGGTTATCTTGCCCGACCTCCGTTCGGGTACGGGATCAACGGAAAAAGTTATATCGGATCTTCCTCCCAGTTCGACGAAGCGGGTAAACTCGGCCTTTATTACCGGGACCGATTCGGAAATCTCGAATTGATTTATGAAGACGCCAAAATCAGTTGCCGCTATCCCATTCAGCTCAAACCTCGTGACGTACCGGCGGTCATACCGTCAAAACTTCCCGAAAAAGCGTCTGAAGAAGGAACCTTTGTTCTTTCAGATGTTTACGAATCAGTGGCTCCAATTTCGAAAGAGCGTCCGATTACCGAATTAAGGGTATTTGAACTTCTTCCGAAATACCCGGGCCATATGCGCAACGACCCGAAGATCGGACACGCGTTCGCGGAGAACGCCCGTAATTATCTCGGATCGGTCCCCGTCGAAGCGGATGGTTCCGCCCATTTCAAAGCGCCGGCTTGCAAACCGCTCTATTTTCAGGCCGTTGACGCGGAAGGTCGGGCGGTCCAAACAATGGTCAGCGACGTTTATTTAATGCCCGGCGAAAAACGCGGCTGCATCGGCTGTCATGAACAGGCGCAAACGACGCAGAAAAATCTTCCGCAGCAGAATAAAGCAATGGCCCGGCCCGCCTCAAAACTTGTACCGGGCCCCAAAGGTTCCTCTCCTTTCTCTTATGTTCAGCTGGTTCAGCCGATTCTCGACCGCGCCTGCCTTTCTTGTCATGATCAAAACGGTTCCAAACCGGAACTGACCGGAAAAGAAGAAAAAGAATTTACCGTCTCATTCAATAAACTCCGTCCGTATCTTGCTTGGTATGAATGGGGAGGAAAAACGATCCGCCGTATTTCTTCTCGACCGGAATTGACCGGTAGCCGGGTATCGCCGCTGATCAAAATTTTGACCGATAAAAATCATCAGGGGAAAATAACTCTTTCGGAAAATGACCGCAGATCCCTTTATTTATGGCTTGATGCCAATGTCCCGTTTTACGGAACATCGAACGCTGCGGATCAGCAACGCCAACGGAAAGGGGAAACGATTCCCGTACCCGTTATTAAAGGTTTTTGATAAAAACAAAATGTAAAAACTTTTTTCATTCGTAAACATCGTTTCTGTTGCCCGTTCTTTCGACTGCGTTGGAACGGGAAATACATGACAAAATTGGCCTAAGTAAATTTTTAGAACAGGTTTCTTTACTGTCCGTTTTTAAACAATGGGGATTATACTGTTCTCAGGTTAAAATTTCCGTGATTTCGACGATTGACCTCGTAAATCAACTGCTCTTTGGACGTTGGAACGGAAATTTCATCAGGGATTTGCTGTAAATTTAATTTGTTTGAAGAAACAAAACCGGATCTTACAAGACAACACAAAAAAATTCAGACAGGAGCAAAAAATAATGAATGTTTCCAGAAGAAAATTCATGGGCGGTTCACTTGCGGCGGGCTCGGCGTTTGCGAGCATCAATTTTAACCTTTGTTCGTTAAAGTCCGCTTCCGCGTCCTCGGCCAACGGCAAGCTGGGAGTTATGGTTGTCGGCTGCGGAGGCCGCGGACTCAGCAGTCATGTTCGTCAATTTTTAGATCATCCCAAGACAGAAGTGATCTGTATTTGCGATCCGGACACGGCCTATCTTGAGAAAGCCTCGGCACTGATCGAAAAGAAACAGGGATTTAAGCCGGCGGCGGTTCGAGACATGCGCGAAGGATTCGCGTTGAAAAATGTCGACATTGTCAGCTGCGCGACCAGTAATCACTGGCATGCTCTTTGCGGAGTTTGGGCCATGCAGGCCGGTAAAGATGTTTATATTGAAAAACCGATCTGCCATAATATTCATGAAGGAAAAGCACTGATTGCGGCGGCTCAAAAATACGGGCGTATGTGTCAGGTTGGTTCGCAGTGCCGTTCAAATCCGGCCATTAAAGACGGCTTTCAATTTTTGCGCGAAGGAGGTATCGGCGAGATCAAACTCGTTCGCGGACTCTGTTACAATCGGCGTAAATCAATTGGTCCGCGCGGCGCGTATCCGATTCCCCCAACCGTCGATTACAACCTTTGGTCCGGACCGGCGCCGATTGTTGATCCATGTACGCGTAAACAGTTTCATTACGACTGGCATTGGCAGCGGCTTTTCGGCAACGGAGACTCCGGAAATCAGGGCCCGCATCAGACCGACATCGCCCGGACTGCTCTTGGTGTTAATGAATTTCCTGTCAGTGTTATAACTTACGGCGGACGACTCGGCTATGACATTGAACAAAATAATCCGAATTATCTTGACGCCGGCGATACCGCCAATACGGAAGTCGCCATTTACAATTATTCCGGCGGCCGCACCTTGATCTTTGAAACACGCGGACTGGAAACGGATCCTTTCTTCTGCTGCGAGGGAAAAGACAAAGATCTTCTCAAGGCAAAAGTCGGAGTTGTCGCTTACGGATCCGATGGGTATTGGGTTCAGATCAATTACCGGCTTTCCCGCGCTTTTGATCTCAAAGGAAAAATGATCAAAGAATTCCAAGATGGAAACGATCGTAACCATTTCGACAATTTTGTCAATGCCTGTCTCAGCCGCGATTATTCTTCCCTGAACGCGGACGCGCGATGCGGTCACCTTTCCGCCTCACTCAGTCATCTGGGAAACATCTCATAT
>CAZZEF010000223.1:5691-7603 GCA_964652875.1 uncultured Planctomycetaceae bacterium | reverse complement strand
GGCTTTCCCAAGATCCCGGTTCAGATCGTATGTGGTCCGCGAATGAGGGAGTCCGAGTACTCCGGGTTTCGGGATCGACAGAATTTCATCGTCGGTAAGAATTTCGAGATTGGCCTCTTCGACAATGGGTTCATCGCGTCCGGCCAGCCAGCGGAGCATCCAGCGAACCCCTCCTTCGCGGAGTTGGGGAAAATATCCATGCGGCATGTCATTTTCGACGAGCGACATATGATCGCCCATGGAGAAGCGTCCGTAAATTCGTTTGGCATATCGGAATCCGGTCCAGGCGTCATCGATATTGAACATGTCTTTCGTACCGGTACACATCAGGGTCGGCCGCGGTGCTCGCATAATGCAGTAATCCGCGTGATCCATTCCGAATTCGAGCTGACCGAAAATATTCTGTTCGGCGTCTTGCGGTCCGTTGACTTTGAGAAGTTTGCCGAAGAAACCGCAAAGATAGCAGGCGGGCGCGGCCGCTTTGACCCGGGGGTCAAGCGCCATAATATAAGAAGTTTGAGTACCGCCGCCGCTGTTGCCCATAACGCCGAGCTTGTCCGCAATAACGTCTTTGCGCGACTGGAGATAATCAAGAGCGCGGATCATATCCCAAATTTCAAAAGTGGCCGTATTGCGTCCGACAAGAATCGAACCGCCGCCGACAATATTATGAGCGGGCACTGTTGATGAGAGCGGTTTGCCCTTTTTATCGATCATTTGAAAGCGTTCGCCCTGATCAATGGGATCCATAATGAACATGGCCAGTCCATTGACGGCACCCAGCGCGCACGCTTTTTGATAGAAATCGGATCCTTTACCATTGAACGAATGACCGCAGACCACTAAAACGCCCGGATAAGGCGCCTTGAATTTGCTCTCCAACGGAAGAAACATCGTTCCGGTAACGAAAAAGTTCGGAACACTTTCGAATACGACCTTTTCAACCCGGTATTCTTTTTTGACCAGCTTGCCGGTGATCCTGGCGTTGAGCGGCGTTTTATCCCAAAGAGGTCCGAGCTGCTTGAAAAAGTAGTCAATATGATCTTTCTGATACTTTTGAACATCTTCGACTGTTTTAATCGTTTCGTATTTCGTCTGCCATTGGATCTGTTTCTGATCAATTTGCTTAAAGAAATACTGACGCATCATGTCATAAGGAGCCTCGGTAATTCCTTTTTGATAAAGAAAGGTTTGTTTTGCCCGTTCCGCGTTCTTTTCCTTTTGCTTTTTGGAAACGTCTTGAGCCGAAAGGTTCGGCATCATGATCCCCCAAAAGACCGCCAACAGCAGAAAACAGAAGGCAAAGAATTTCAGTTCGATCTTGCGCATGATCTCTTCTCCCGATAAAAATTTTAACAGATTTTTACTGATCATACCGGTTCCAAGTCAGTTTTTCCATTTTGACTTCCAATGAACCTCCCGATTCTTGAAGAGTATCGCGGAAAATTAAAAATACCGGCATTATAATGATCTATTGGGAAAACGACTGTTTCCCCAATTTTGATGTTAATAAAAAATTATACCGCATTGCAGAGTGAATTGCAAGCGTTTGTTTCATTCAATGAGACTTTTCTTTTAGGAAGAATATCTTTAAGCCATTAAGTTGTTTTTTATCGACGGACTTTGTGAACCAGGACTGTTTTCTGACGTTTGTACAGAAAAACGCGTTGATGCAACCATTGGTTGTTGAAATCTTCCGGGAACCGCGTTGAACCGACTTCGCTTGCCGCAAGGAAACAGAACCGATATATTTCGGGAGGATATTTTGTTTTACGCAAAGCGGGAAGGATATTTTATCTCTCGCTGAGACGGGAAGGATATTTTAACTCACACAAAGGCGCAAAGGCGCAAAGACACGAAGAAGAGAAGGAAGAAGAAAATAAAAAATGGTTTTATTTCAAGGTTGACTAAC
>CAZZEF010000223.1:0-5591 GCA_964652875.1 uncultured Planctomycetaceae bacterium | reverse complement strand
TTTAATAAAATGGCGGGCCGAACTGGCGCCGGCACGGAATTTCTTTCCGAGATGGGTCACGCGGCCAGTCTTTGCGGAGCGAACCTTGAAGCCCTTGAACAGGCTTTTAAAAAGATGTCACAAGATTTCGTCGCCGGTCAAAATGGGAACAAGGAGGTTATTGACTCTTATAACAAGCTCGGCTTGAGTTTTGAATATATCGCTGCCCTCTCGCCGGAACAGCGTTTCGACGCTTTACGCAAAGCGATTCGCGGGATCAGGGATCCTGCCGAGCAGGCCGGAATGGCGCAAAACAGCGTCAAAAACAAGAACTTAAAAAATCCCCTCTTTACGGCTTCGCGACTCCGCGAGAGGATTTTTTCTTTCTTTTAACGCTGAAACGAACAGAATATCTATCATGAAACCGGCATGTCAGAATGGCCGTTAAATATACGCGGGCTCTTCCTCATATTCTTCTTCAAAGGCGAGCGCCGGAGTTATATCAATCGGCTCCTGTCCAATTTCATCGGCACTTTCTTCTTCCGGAACAACGATGTTTTTCGCGTAACCAAGCGAAAGAAGAACTTCAAGAATTTCACTGCAAGTGGGAAACATTCGGCCGCTGTTTCTCTTATAGGCGTCCAACGCGTTCATGAACTCTATTTCTTCAAAAGTATAGTCCCGTTCGCAGGTTGTTGGATCAATCTGACGACGGCGCGCAGCCTTAACGGGTTTCTCTGATATCTGTGACATTGTTTTCCTTTTAATTTTTTACTTGTACGTGACAAATACTTAGATAGAATATTTACGGAATTTAAAATAATTTAACCAACAGAGACAACAATTTCAAAATACACAACACAGAACAAATTAAACAATAATATAAATCCTGTAATATAGGTCATCGACATTTATTATAGCAATATTTAACGATAATATAAAATTTTTAAATTTAACAAAATAAACAAGCAATAAAAATAATCTTTTTAACGATTATTAGTTTTTTTTGGAGGAACGATCAAAATGACCCTGTTTTTCATTTTAATTTATGATATAACAGAACAGGAAAAATAAGACTTTTCCCCCTTTTTTTGATTAAAAATATTAGTATAAAAAACGAGAAAAAGAAATTCTGTTATCAGCAGACAGCGAACTGAATACGACAAAAAGATGAAAGATAAATCAGACAAACAGGATCAGACGGACGATAAAACAGGGAAAAATCAGGATCTTTCGGTTCAAGAGCCGGACAGCACCTCTAAAATGTCAAAAAATAAAAAAAACGGATCGGGATCTTTTTGGCTGGTCTTCGGTATTGTTCTGATTCTGCTGTTCGCCTGGAATTCTTTTTATGAGCCGTCACGTTTTGAAATCCCGATGATGCAGCTCGTCAAACTGATAGAAAAGGGAAATCCTTTTTCGAATACGGAAAAAAAGATCTCTTTCGATACACATGAGGAACTGACCTTTCCCTTTATTCTGGTTGATGAGGGAACGGGTAAAAATAAAAAGCGTGTCCGATATTTCGGGCCGGACGATATTTGCATTAGTTCGAACGAAGTAACAGGAACAGTCTACCGTCAGGAACTAAAGCAGGAACCGGTTCTTGTGACTGACGGATCCAATGGAACCGGCGATCTTAAAGATCAAAAGAAATCGGGCACAAAAGATAAACCGGAACGAGTTCCCTTTTTTTCCGGCCGACAGGGTCTGAATTACGATAACAACGAGCTTTTCAATCAGTTCAAAATGAACGGATTTGAAAATGTTTCGGCCAAAGGAAAGCCCGGTTTTTTTGAGGAGTATGGAATAACACTTCTCATGACCGGCGGCCTTTTGATCCTTTTATTCTTTCTGTTCAATCGGATCGGAGCCGGCGCAATGGCGTTCGGACGGTCGCGGGGAACGCTTGTCTCTCCGGAAGATGTTCATGTAACTTTTAAGGACGTCGCCGGAGTGGACGAAGCGATGGAAGAGCTTCATGAAATTGTCGATTTTCTCAAAGTACCGGAAAAATTTCGAAAACTCGGCGGACGAATTCCGAAAGGGGTTTTACTGGTCGGCCCTCCGGGAACAGGCAAAACCTTATTGGCCAAAGCCGTCGCGGGCGAGGCGGGCGTTCCGTTCTTCAGTCTTTCCGGATCCGACTTTGTCGAACTTTACGCGGGAGTGGGCGCGGCACGTGTTCGGGATCTGTTTCAGCAGGCGCAGAGCAACTGTCCTTGTATAATATTTATTGACGAACTTGATGCTTTGGGAAAGACCCGAAGCGGTCAGTCCTTTGGCGCGCACGATGAACGGGAACAGACGCTTAACGCGCTTTTGGTCGAAATGGACGGCTTTGAAACGAATGCGGGCGTTATTGTCATGGCAGCAACCAACCGCCCCGAAATACTTGATTCGGCTCTGCTGCGGTCCGGACGGTTTGACCGACAGGTTTTGGTTGACCGGCCCGATATCAACGGACGCGAAGAGATCCTTAAAATCCATTCCCGTCATGTAAAACTTGATCCCGATCTTGATCTTCGCAAGGTCGCCGCGTTAACCAGCGGCTTCGCTGGCGCCGATTTGGAGGCGCTTGTGAACGAGGCGGCGCTCCTGGCCGCGCGGTCCGATAAGGAATCCGTGACAATAGACGAATTCAACGAAGGTGTTGAACGCGTTACCGCCGGACTTCAAAAGAAAAAAAGAGTCATTACCGAATCAGAAAAAAAACGAATTTCTTATCATGAATGCGGTCATGCCCTGATCGCTTACCTGCTTCCGCATACGGATCCTGTTCATAAAGTTTCGATCATTCCCCGAGGACTCACCGCGCTCGGATATACACTGCAGCGGCCTGAAGATGAACGTTTTTTAATGACCTGTCAGGAACTGGAAGCCAGAATTCAGATCCTTTTGGCCGGTATTATTTCCGAAGATCTCGTTTTTCAGGATGTTTCGACCGGAGCAAGCAGCGATTTAAGCCGCGCCACTGAAATTGCCCGCAGTATGGTTATGAATTTCGGCATGAGCCGACTGGGACCAATTTGTTATAAAAGCAGAGGAAATTCCGCCGATTTTGACGGACCGTTTATGACCGGTCGCGAACACAGTGAACAGACCGCTTGGGAAATTGATCAGGAAGTTCGGCAAATTATCGAAAAATTATTCCGGGCAACCAAAGATCTTTTAACCGAAAAAAGAGAAATTTTAGACCGTCTTTCCGCCGGTTTGCTGGAAAAGGAAGTTCTGGATTCGGAAGAACTTGAATCCATCATCGAAAACAAAGACAATAAAACGGACGATCAATCTCTCACTTCTGAAGTTCATGTTTAAATTGGACGTTTTACATGTTCTGGCATAATTGATACAGTTAAGTCGTTTATTGATAAAATGCAGGAAAGGTTCGGATTAATGCCGGTTGTTTTATTATAAGAAGTTGATCTGAAACGTTTAATAACAATTTCAACGAAAATTCTTCAATAAAAATGCCGATAATAACAAAGGATACTATAAAACATATTGAAATATTTTAACAAAACAAACATAATGTTTTTTATTGAAAGTTTGTTTTTATATTTCAAAGAAAAAAGGATTTTTCAGAAACGAGGTTATACTCCTATGATGCAATCTCAATATAAAATATACTTTACCGTTGTTTTGCTTTGTGCGTTGGGGGCCGGTATATTTTGCGCACGTTTTGTTCGAAGCAAAATGGTCGATCCCAATAAAAAAGCGGTGACCGTCCAAGCCGGGCCCACTGTTCAGGTCTTAGTGGCCAAACAGGATATTCGGGCGGGAAGTGAATTTTCAGCGCGCAATATAAAGTTTATGCTGTTCCCCGAAAAAGAAGTTCCCCGGGACGCTGTTTTTGAGACCAAAGGTTTTTTGGGACATAAATCGGCCAACGATATCCCCAAAGATTCCTTTTTAACGCTCTTTGACGTTCAAATGCAGAAGGAAAAAGAAGAAACCGCAACGACTTTTCTGCCCGCCGGATATTCCAATATTCCCGTTCGAATCGAAAATGTTTACGCCGGAGAACGGCTTGGCAATATCTCCAATTTCATTACAATGGAAGAAATTATTCGACCCGGCGATAAAGTTCAGGTTTCTGTTATTCGAAGCGTTTGGGAAAAAGAGGGGGAAAACGGTCATCAGGCAGTTCCCAAACTTTCAACAAAACTCCTTGTTCCCGCCGCCGTTGTCGGTAAGATCTCCGCGGAAACCCGCAATTCATCTTCCGGAATACGCCGCTATTCCATTATTACCCTTCAGCTCGATAAAAAAAGTACCGATCTGATCAAAAGAGAATCGGCAACCGGAAAAATTTGCGTTGCTCCCATTTTATCCAAAAAAGCGGAAACCATGCCGCTGTCGGTGAACGGCGTCACTTTTACCGGAAACAGCAATGGAATCAATCAGCTGGTAAATGTCTCGCGAAAAGCCGGTAACGAGTCCGCCTCAAACCTGAATGCCGGAAATACCGGTTTTTCTTTTGGAATAAATCTCAATAACGCATCCAGCGCGGTTCACGAACCGTTCAATATTGCGGGATCATCCAAATCGGCCGCCCCCATTGAAAACAAACCGCTCATCTCAAACACTTTGCCCGCCGCTTCAAATGATCAGCCGGTAAAAGTTCCTGCCCTCGTCCAGGACCCGGCCGCCACTTCGAAAAATATTCCCGTTTCTGTTTCCAATAGTGATTCCCCCGCCCCTTTAAAAACAATGAGCAACTCGAATTTTTCATTCGGGATCCATCTCAACGACAATAAAAAGCCGGATGCCGCCGCGAACGTAACGACTCTTCCCCAAAACAGTTCCGATACCGAATCCAATAAAACCATTACTCATGCTCATGACGATATTTTGGAAAAATCGACGGTGAATTATCCGGTGCTTCCCGGTACCGCCTTTAATCCAATCGTACCGGCGAACACACAGGAAAAGCCTGCTTCGGCATTCTCCGGTAATTCCGAATCGAAGAAGCCCGCCATCCAACAGATCACGAAATCGGATCACAAATCTGTCTCTAACAGTAAAGTTCAAATCGACAGTAAAAAAAAGGAACCCGTTAAGGACGCGGTCAATGAAAAAGAAAGAAAAGACTCGTCTTTGGAAAAACAGAATAAAATCGAAACATCTGGTATTTTTCAAAACGCCTCCAATACCTTTCGTTCGCGGACAAAATAATTGTTTTGATCCGCCTGTCCTTTCCTTTGTTCGGATGTTTTCAAGCCGCCTGCCCTTTCCTTTGTTCGGGTGTTTTCAAGCCGCCTGCCCGACAAACGGTCTGTTGGTCAATAAGGCATTGGTCATACTGCCATCATAACTCCCTCTTTTTGGGTTTTTGTATTTTCGCCGATTGACTTCCTGTATCGGACGGTTCTTTCGACATCAGGACAGAAAAAAAAGAATGAGTAATTGATCTGTCTCTGTGTAAGTAAACATTACAAGTGAGTATAATGGATAATAAAGAAAATAAAATGGATCTTCTTTGGGCCCCTTGGCGAATGGCTTATGTGACATCTTCCGACAAGGAGAAACCGGCCTCCAAAAAAACGAAATTGAAATTTCTTCCAAACGCTGACGAAAACTGCTTTATCTGTCAGGGCGCGGTTTGTCCC
>CAZZEF010000222.1:0-7637 GCA_964652875.1 uncultured Planctomycetaceae bacterium | reverse complement strand
GACGCTTTTATTTCCGTTGCGGATGCGATGACGGATCTGATGGTTCGGGAAAAGGTTGCTGCCCGGGATTTGTTTACGACAATTTACAGCGGAATGGAAGTCGAGCCGTTTCTTAATTCAGGATCGTTTCGCGCTCAAAAGCGGAAAGAATTCGGATTTACGGATGACATGACGGTAATTGGCAAAGTTGCCCGCCTTTTTTATCTCAAGGGGCATGAATATGTTATTGCCGCCGCGAAAGAGGTGGTCGAACATTGTCCGAATGTCCGTTTTCTTTTCGTTGGAGATGGTATTTTAACCGATCATTACCGCCAAATGATCAGTCAGGCGGGTCTTTCAGAATATTTTTATTTTACCGGACTGGTTCAGCCGGAAGAGATCCCCGCAGTTTTTTCCGCAATGGATATTGTTGTTCATACAAGTCTTCGTGAAGGATTGGCGCGGGTGCTGCCGCAAGGACTTCTTTCGGGTAAACCGGTTGTCAGTTATGATATTGACGGCGCCCGGGAAGTGGTGATCGACAATGAAACCGGTTTTCTTCTTCCTCCGAAAGAGATCAAAGGACTTGCGGAAGCACTGATCCGTCTGGTTCAGGATCCGGATTTGCGCCATCGTTTGGGCACGGAAGGCCGACGGCGTTTTCAGGAACAGTTCGATCATCATTTTATGACGCGCCGGATCAGAAACCTTTATCTCGATCTGTTGAATAAAAAAGAACACTGATCATACATGGAAATTTATGTATTTTACATATTATAATTATTGATATTTTCGCCGTCCGGATTTTAAACCGGCGGTTCTTTTATGATCAGGTCTGAAAATTTCAAAGACAAACATTATATTTTCAGTCGAAAAAACATTGATTTGCCGCGATAAAAATTTTCGCAGAAACTTTTTTGCCAGGAAAGAACGAATAAAAAATAAAATTGAAAAATCAGCGGCAATATTATCGCAAAATAAAATATTAACGGTATACTAATAGATATAAGAGAAATATGTCGGCGCGGCATTGTCGAGAAAAGAATTTTTAACAGATCCGGGATCCGGATATCCGCGGATTTTTATTTATGCCGCCGCTATAAGGAAAAAGAACTAACGGGTATTGAAAAGAGGTGAAATAATGGCCAAAGCCAAAAGTGATAAACCGAAAATCGATGTTTACAAAGAATGGCTAAAAATTTCAGCGGCCAATCGACCCTTGACGTATTATCAGCTTTTACGTTTAAAAACTTTCGAAGACGATGTTGCCGTGATTCGGAAACATTATCAGGAACTGAACGCGCATGTCAGAAAGTTTGCTTCCGGCGATTATCTTGAGGAATCGCAGGCTCTTTTGAACGAGTTGGCCAAGGCGATGCTTTGTTTGACGGACTCATCGAGAAAGGAAGATTATGATTTCCGACTCGGCCGAAAGACCGAAACGCAAACCGATACGCTGGGGCGGCGTTCATTTGAAGACATTCTGCTGGAGAACCGGATTTTAACTCCGGAACAGCTCAAAAAATCTCAACAGTTTGCCGATGCGGTCGGTCTTGATCTTGAAATGGCCATTCTTCAGCAGCGGCATGCATCGCAGGAAGCGGTTATGCTGGCTTATGCAGAAGCGCAGGGGCTTCCCTTTGTCGATCTGAATGAAGTTCCGGTCGATGAATATTATGTCCCGCAGATCAATCCGGTGATGGCTCGGCAGCATTCGTTTATTCCGGTAATGAGCGATATGGGTAAAATGATCCTTGCATCGCCGACCCCGTTGAGTCTTGATGTTGAAACGGATCTGCAAATGCTTTTCAACATGCCGATCAAAAGCGCGATCTGTACTCCGGCGCAGGTTAACGCCGCAATTGCCAAGTATTATCCCCGGGACGCTGTTCAGATCTTTGTCGATCGAAGCAAAAATGAAAATGACGAGGAAGGTTCCTCTTCTGTCCAAAACGATAATAAATCAGAAAACCCCGCGAAAGTTCTCAAAAATACAAAAGGATCCAGTAAAAAGGCCAAACCGGAACTTTCCCAGGAGGCCAAGGCGAAACGATTAAAGTTCACGCTTATTTCGGTCAATTTTACCGTTATGTTTGTTTTCCTGTTCAAATCTTTTTTTGCGGGCATGATCAAAAGAAGCTGGGGCCTGATAAAATTAACTGATCCCAAGTTTCTTCTTATTTTACTTATTGCGGCCGGGTTGGTCGGTTTTATTGTCTGGAAGGCCAATTCCAAGGAAATTGAGCGGGAAGACGAAGAAGACGATGAGGATGAAGAGGATGAAAACGAGGACAATGAAGAGGAAAATGAATAAAATAAGTTTTGCTTAATTTGAATTGTTCATGAGCAGGAAACTTTAGCTGAAACAAAAGTTGGTTGTTTTAAATCAATTCATAAAAAAAGACGAACTTCAAACGGTTCGTCTTTTTTTTATGAATTACAGGGAGCAAAAAATAAAATTTTTGACCGGCAATATTTTGTGCTATTTTTTAAAACAGTAACATGTATGTTTTATGTCGGCAAAAAACAGAATTATTCTTCGGAATCATCATTCTTTGTTTTTTTCTCGGCGTCTGCTTTGGAAGATGAATTTTTAACTTCTTCCTCAATGCCCTGAACCCCCTTTTTGAATTCCGTGACACTTTTGCCGATTGATCGCATGACTTGCGGCAGGCGGTCTCCGAATAAAAGGAGGGCGATAACCGCGACGATCAAAAGCTGAAACGGGCTTGGAGAAAAAAAGGAAAAAAGATCGAATGAACTCATAGGAACTCCTTTTTGTTTAAATGGAATAACCGTTTACTTGCGGTTATTGTTTTTGGAAATCAAAAAATACATTATAACTGTCAACAAACAGTCGGGCGGGTATTATTTCTTATATGCGGCATTTATACTGTAATCAATTTTAATTTTCCGTCGATTGGCTTTCGGGCGTCAATACGAAAAATCTTTATAATGAAAGCGGTATAATTGCGGGTGATATCAACTCGGCATAATGATCGATCAAGAATTGATCGATTTTTTGGCAATCGTGTTATTACCAAATCTGCAGAATTTAAAATAATGAAAAATCTTTTCAGTATTTATAAACATTTTATCAGGTTTGGAGTTAATGTCAAATAAGTATTTTAAAAAAAACTGTTTTTTCCCATATATTTTAAAGATTTTTAATATTGTTTCCAATCGTTTTTTTGTATACAGCGTTTAAGGGAAAAACAGTATCCTTTAATTGAATATTATTATAATAAAAAACAATATACATAAAACGAAACAATAAATATGTATTATCTTAAAATTCTTTTGTTGAGCGGCTTGCGAGTTCTCTTGAAAGTTCATTTTTGTTGTTGGATTTGGTTTGATCTGTTGAAATTTTTTAATGGGGGCAGTGTTTTTTTATAAGATTTCATTCTGCGAAAGATAAGAAAAACGGCGATTGTAAATAAAGAGGATAATAATATGTGTTTTTCTGTAAAAAAGAGGTGAAAATATTGTTTTTTTATTGAAATCAACCTTGTCCCTTTTCTTGATTTTCTTTATTATTTCTTTTAATTGAAATACAACTGCGGTTTTGCGCTTTTATATAGGCCTGTTGTAATTTGTTTTTTCGTTTCTGAAGTCAGGAAAACAGTCGGTTGTGAAGCCGGTCTGCGGAAAATGAAAATTTTAAACGGTGCAGTATAAAACACTTCAATGACGGTCGGCTTTAAAGAGATTTTTGTTTTTTTGAGGCCATGATTGTTGCGGAAAAACAGTTGAGTGGCTCGTAACCATGTCTGATCGAAGACGATGTTTTTTGACGAAAAACAAACAGATTTTTTATATCACCAAATGAACGAATACAGTCAGCGCGAATACATTAGAGAAAAAATGAAAAATACAAAGATGGAAAACAAGACGCCGCAATCCTTAATTAAGTTTTTCTGTCTTTTGTCTTTTTTTCTTTTTTCTTTTGAAGTGTCAGGTCAGGTTTCTCTCAGTACCCCGGAAGAAGTTTCCGGTGTTTCTGTTAAGGAAATGAACGGCTTGAAAATTATGGATCGGGATTACGCTAAAAAAAATGACGGTCAGCCGGTTCCGCAAACGGAAGATGATCTTTGGATTCCCGATATGTCGCTTGCTTCTTCTCCGTCAGCGTTGGCTGGAAATATTTCCGCAAAAGCGGATGTTAAAAAAGATCTTTCCGGTCAGACCGGAACTCTTGGCGCCGCGCAAACTGCTGGTCAAGACGGTGTTCAAACTCCGTCCGGAACGGAAAAAACACTTGTTGCCGCGGCGGCGCCTGTTTTTAATCCGGGGTTTCAGGTGGGGGCGGAGCGCGGTCCGTCCTCTGATTCCGCGCGGTCGATGACGGTTCCTGTTCCGTCGGCAGCTCCCCGGGCGCCTGACATTCATCCGTCTCCGTTGCTCAGCGGCGGGGCCGCTCCCGCCGGAATGGTCAGTCCGGTTCGAAACAGTGCGGAAAACCGGCAGGACAATTGGAATGACGCCGGATTTGCTTCGTCGGGAAATGCCGCCGGGTCGAAAAATGCTTCTTTGGATAACGGGAAAGCCCGATCTTTCGACGGTAATGTTCGCTTGGAAAAAAATGGTAAGTCTGATGCGGATCTTTTGACGAATGAAAAGAAAGAACAGAAAAAATCGTCGGCTGGCGCGGATCTTTCCGAATGTATTGTTTCTGATATTCGTGTTTCCGGTTTGGAAATGTCGACATCCAAGTTCAATAATCTGATTAAGACGCGAATAGGCAGTAAGTTCAATCAGCAGGTTCTTGAAGAGGATAAAAGAACGCTTCTTCAAACGCGTCAGTTTGTTGACGTTGTCGTTTCAACGACGGTTGTTCCGGACGCGCCGGACAAAGTTGTTGTTAATTTTGATCTGACGCAGCGCCGTTTGATGCAGTATATTAAAGTTTTAGGGAACAAGGCGTTTTCGAAATCACATATTCTTGAAGAGTTGGGAATGAAAAGGGGCGAAACCCGGCTTGATCCTTACGATGTTGAAAACGGCCGTCTTCGCATTATTGAACTATACAAAACAAAAGGATACGCGGAACCGCATGTCGAGATCTTGCGCGGCGATCGGCCGGATGACATTGGCGTTGTTTATCTGATCGATGAAGGAGTCAAACAGCGTGTTTTAAAGACGAATTTTGTCGGAAATACAGTTGTCAGCAGCGGACATTTAAAGCATCTTATCAACGCCAAGCCCGGTATTTTTTATATTATCGGCGGTGATTTCAGCCGCGAAATTTTGGATGACGATGTTAATAAACTTCTGGAGTATTATCGAAATCTCGGCTATTTTGACGCCTGTATTGACCGCGAATATGAAGAGGGAGAAGGTTATACCGGGCTGGGGAAAGACAATGCCTGGATTACTGTTACCTTTACTATTAACGAAGGGCCGCGTTACAAGATCCGCAATATCTATTTTGCTGGAAATAAAGTTTTAACGGAAGACAAACTCAATAAATTGATCGTGTCGAAAAAAGGAGATTTTTATAACAAGTCCGATATTGAGGGCGACCGGATCAAGATCAAGAATAAATATCATAATCTTGGTTATGTATTAGCGGATATTGTTCCTGCGCAGGTCTTTACGGACGAAACGGGAATGCTTGATCTCCGATACGACATAACGGAAAAAAGCCGATACCGAGTTCGGGATATTCTGGTCGATTACGAAGGAGAAGAGCATCGGACGAAATCGACGGTCATTATGAATATGCTTGATATTTATCCCGGAATGCTTCTGGATGGCGAAAAGATCAAGTCCAGCGAAGCCTCGTTGCGCCGAAGCGGTTATTTTAATGATAAACCGCAGGACGGCATTATTCCGACGATCAAGATCATTCCCGATACCGATCTTCCGGTTCCCGTCAAAAAAGCGGAAGGATCGAAACAGGAAACGAAAAAAGAGGCCGATGGGAAAGTGATCCGCGGTCAGACCCGTCAGATCCCCGCCGGGTTCGGTAATACGACTTCTTATGCCGCGCCGGCCGCCGGATACGGAACTCCGGTTGGTGCGTCCGTTTCTTCCGGTGTTAATTACTCGCAAAATACTTATGCCGCCGGATCGAACACCAATTCGCCTTACGCGGACACGACCGGTATTTACAACGGATCCGTGAACGCTTCCGCTTACAATCAAGGTCAGGTTCAGCAGAACCAAAATCAGGCATACAATCCGGCGCCTTCTTACAATCAGGGACAATATTATAATCAGAGTCAAGCGGGTTCGGGAGCGCCGGGATACGGATCGGCTCAAAATTCCGTTGCGCCAGTTGTTTCCGGATCGAATGCGTCCAGTGTGACCGGGGTCGATAATCCGATCGTCAACGGATCGGAAGTGCCGGGTTTTATTGCCGCGTCGAATCTTTCGCCGCAAGGACCGGTTTTTCCGAGAACGCCTGAATCGGAACGGGTGAACGGACTTTCTCTGCCCGGTGATGATAATATTGGAAACGCCGATGTTGTCGCCCAGGTTCGGGAAGGACGCACCGGTATGATCCAGGCGTCGATAGGCGTCAACTCCGATTACGGTCTTGTCGGAAATGTCAGTTTAACGGAACGCAACTTCGATATGTTTCGTCTTCCGACCTCGTTATGGCGGGCGGACGGTTGGACGGACGCGTTTCGGGGAGGGGGCCAGATCTTTCAGATCCAAGCTTCGCCCGGTACCGATATTCAGCGTTACTCCGTTTCCTGGGATGTTCCTTACGTTATGAATTCCAAATACAGTTTCGGATCCAGCGCGACTTATGCCGACCGAAATTATACCGATTGGTTTGAGACCCGATACGGGGGAGAACTGCGGTTGGGCCGTCAGTGGACGCCCCGATTCGGAACTTCTCTTTACGGATCTATTTATGATGTTAAATTAACGGATCCCTTGGTCAATTATGTTCCGGATCTGAACGAGGCACTTGGAAAGCATTCACTTTATACGCTTGGACTTTCGGCGACTTACGATACGAGAAATCATCCGTTCCTGCCTTCTGAAGGAGGCGTTATTAGCGGATCGGTCGAACAGGTTCTCGGTGATTATCAGTATCCGCGAATGGAGGCTTCGGCTCGAAAGTATTATACACTGCGCAAGCGCTGGGACGGAACCGGCCGCTGGATCCTCGGACTGAAGACCTCCGCCGGATGGATGGATAATTCCGCTCCTATTTTTGAGCGATTTTATGGCGGCGGAACCACTTTCCGCGGATTTGAATACCGGGAAGTTACTCCGCGATACGGAAATACCGGATTTGGTGTCGGCGGTAATTTCGAATTTTACGCGTCCGCGGAAATGCTCATTCCTGTATCCGGCGGCGATGAATTCATGCTCGCGTTCTTCCTTGATACCGGAACGGTCAGCAAGACGATTAAAGACTGGGAAGAATACCGGGTCGCGCCCGGCTTTGGATTCCGGGTCTCGATCCCGATGCTTGGACCTGCTCCGTTGGCCCTCGACTTTGCTTTCCCGATCAACAAGGCCAAAAACGATGTTGAACAAGTCTTCAGCTTCTCGGTTACCGGGTCGCGCTGATCTTGGGGAGCTGGCTTCGGCGGCGTTCTTTATTGTTGTCCGCCAATCCTGTCCTTTCGAAAATCAGCGAAATTTTGCTCTTATTGTTAACACGTGAATAAAATTTATATCGGACGGGCTGT
>CAZZEF010000221.1:1858-7643 GCA_964652875.1 uncultured Planctomycetaceae bacterium | reverse complement strand
GATCAATCGCAAACGGATCAATCGCAAACGGATCAATCGCAAACGGATCAATCGCGAACGGATCAATCGCAAACGGATCAATCGCAAACGGATCAATCGCAAACGGATCAATCGTAATTTTCCAATTTTCTCAATAAAGCGACGAGCCAGGATCGGCAGTCGGCACCGCAATAATTCAGGGATCCGCCCATCTGACTGAAGGCGCGGCAGAACCGCAAATTATAGGCGGGATCATTGGCTGGCGGTTCTTTTTTTTGACTCCAGTCCCAATTGGAATCGAGCAGATCGACGACATGAATGGAAAAATCGTTGACCGCTTTACCTTTTCGCAGCGAGATATTCCGGACCATTGAAAGAGCTTTTCCGAAGACCATTGGGGACATGACCGATGAACCGATCGAGAGATAAACGCCTCCATCTAGTTTTGAAACGGAGTCGACGAAGGAGAGAAAGTCTGATTCAGCGGCTCTTCCGATAGCGGCGCCTTTATTCATTGGATGCGTATAAATAACATCGTAACCGAACATAGGATGACAGGTAAAGGGGATCCCGTTGAGTCGGGCACGATGCGCCAAAGAGAATTCCCGGTACGGATGAGAGATCCGAACGAAACCGTCGGGGAGATGAAACCGGCGTTTGGCCGAAAGGAGATCGGCGGCGGCGGCGGCCCGATCAGCGGATCCGCCCCCTTCTTCGTCCGCGGTTCCTGATATTATGTCATTAAGAAGATCGCGGTCGGAAGGAATATTGATCCCTTCCTCTTCGATCATTTTTCCGATCGATTCGCCGTATCCGAGTCCCTGCCAGGCACCGATGATAATGGCCGCATTAATATATTTTCCTGTTTCGTCCCAAATACCGAACTGTCCTTCCGCGGTATATTTACGGACATTTTCGCCCGTTTCACCTTGAAACGCGTATTCCCAATCATGAATGATCCCGGCGCCATCGGCAGCGAAATGGGTGATCCAGCCTCCTTCCATCAGACGAACGAGAACACGAGACAATCCGTCTTTGATCGAATGCGAACCAAAAGCGAGAATTCGAGCGGCGCCCCGATCTCTGGCCCGCAGGATCTGATCGGCTGTTTGGTCGATATCCCAACGCGCCCGATCGGAAAGTGTGATCGGAAAAAGAAGAGGATTGACGCAGTCGGTCCGGATATTTTTGTCGTTTTCCCGTTCGGCAAGCGGTTTGATGCGGATCTGATTTCGGTCGAATTTTGGAGTAAAAAGAGAGATCCCTTTTTCCGAATACTTTTCCCGGAATTGAACAGGTGTCAGACCTGTTTTTTCCTTAAAGACACGAACAAAACCTGCCGCGGACGGAAATCCGGATTGTTCTGCAACTTGAGGCATTGTCAATTTCGGATCGGTCAAAAGATCTTTTGCGTATTCAATTTTGACGTTGCGAATTTCTGCTTCCGCGGTTCGTCCGAGAGATTTTTTCATAAGGCGCTGAAGGGTTCTCGGAATCATGTCGAATTCGCGCTGAATATCGGCAACCGTAATGCCGTAAATTGCGTTCATTCGAATATAATGGACGATACGGGCCGCGTCTGGATTATCGACGGTCAGAAAATCGGTTGATTTTCGGGCAGTAACGCCTTCGGGCGGAATAAGAATAGTCTGAACAAGATCGGTTTGGCAATGATTGATTCGTTGATCAAGAAGAACGGCCCCTTGATATCCGATTTTTTCCGGAGCGGTGTCGATACTGGATAAAGTCGGGTCGGCCATTGAACATAAAGAGAGACAATTGCCGGTCCCTAAAACTCCGATCTCTTCAGGGACTCGAATGTCCGATTGCGAAAAAAGATCCAAAAGACGAACAGCGGTTGAATCGGACTCCGCCCAAATTCCAAATGGTTTCGGCTGTTTTTTCAGCCAATTGAAAAAACGGTCTTTCTCCAATTCCGAAAATTCAGGAGATCGGTTCTGAACAGACTGTTCGGGATCTTCATGAAAAGCGTCGAAAGACAGACCGTATTGCGCGCAGGTTTTTTCAAAATGACGTTCGCGCCGCGCCATTCGTTTTGACTGACCGTATCGGTAAAACGATAAATTGCGAATGCCCCGTTCCAAAAAATGGGAAACAGCCAGATCGCAAAGCGCCCGTTCGTCGACTCGAATCGACGGTCCGTTTACCGTTTCACCGGCGGACTCCTCTTCGTCGCCGAGATCCAGAATCGGAATGCCGGTTTTTTTGAAAAAACTCAAAACAAAAGGATCCGACACCCGGACGATCAGACCGTCCGGCTTCCAATGCAGAATCCGATCCAATTCGTTTTTCTTTCGATCCGTCAGAATGTTTTTTAATGTCTTTGTATCGGTAATTAAAGATCCGGAATCCGTGTTTGAAGATTTCTGACCGGAATTTAATAAAGAGGAATCAGTAAACCCGCCGAACGGATAAAAGTGAATTCGCCAATGATTGCGTTCGGAGACATATCGCGATATTCCGTAAAGAAGACCCTGATCATAACCGGTCGGAGATTCAAACAGAAGAACGATTTTCTTTTTTTCCATCGGATCCTCCGCCGGTTAATACCGGTCTGTTTTATCGATTATTCATTCCAGCGTTAAACATACAGTCGATTGACGTTAAACATACAGTCGATTGACTGCGTGAATCGACTGTTCTTTTGACGTTATAACGGAAAATTCATTATGGAACCGGAATATAGCTGGCCGGTTTGATCTCCGAACAGGTTTCAAGAAGAAAACTTTTTCAGACAGGAACAACAAAGGCGTTTTCCGTTCTGTTTGTAAAGACGCGGCTCCATTACTCCTTCTCCGCATCCGTCGCATTGGACCGTTTTATGAAGACGGGCCATTGCGGGGATCATTTCGTCGGGCACGCCGCAAAGAAACATCTCATTGAACGGAGCGGTCATCATTCGGTCAATCATTTTTTGACGCAACACTTTAATTTTTTCTTTTTGATCAGAAGGCAGCGCCTCCATTTCATTTCGGAGATCGGCGGCGAAATTGGGGTTCAAGACAATCCGTCCTCTTTTATTATCGCTTCGCCGGAAGAAGGAGAAGGCGGTCTTTCCGTAATCGCGGTAAATGAAATTTCCTTTTCCGAAAGTGCAGCCGGTCAGGAACTGTATGGCGTCGACCGCGCACATATCGGTTTCGACGACGGCAACAATATCTTCGTCGCCCGCCTTGCCGAAATCGCGCAGACACCATTCCGCCGCCCGCAATCCGATCGTCAGGCCGGGGCAATGATGTCCGTGAAATGCGACGGCCCCGGCGATTTGTTCATCGGTCAATAAACAATAATTATTATCGATTTTCTTATTTTCATCCGACATTATAAAACTCCTCTCGGCATGACCAATTTTTTTTCAGCGACAGTATGCAGCTCCAATGAAATATCATAAACCCGATTCAAGACATTTTCCGATAAGGTTCGGGGCGTTTCGTCGGCCATAATTTTCCCATCGCGGAGAAAAAGAAGACGGTCGGCATAACGGAGCGCTTCATTAAGATCATGAATACTCATTAAAACGGCGGCTTTTTTTTCTCGAACGAAATCGCGCAGAAGTGTCATGATTTCCGATTTGTTTTTCAGATCAAGAGCGCTTGTCGGTTCGTCCAGAAGAAGCAGATCCGGTTCCTGAACAAATGTTCGAGCCAAGGCGGCTTTTTGAAGTTCACCTCCGCTGAGCCGATCCAGCGGGAGATGCGCCTTGTTCCAAAGATCCAAACGGCGAAGTGTCGATTCGGTCAGCGCCAGATCCCGATCCGAAGGAGACCAGGAGAAGTAAGGTTTTCGTCCTAAAAGAACGGAATCAAAAACAGTCAGTCCGGCGATACCGCATCGTTGGGGCATGTACGCGATCCGCCGGGCCAGCACTCCCGGCGTCAGCGCGGCAAGAGACGATCCGTTGAACAGGATCGAACCTTTGCGCGGTCTTAAATAGAGATCAAGACAACGAAGCAGAGTCGTTTTACCCGATCCGTTCGGTCCTAAAAGCGCAATGATCATTTCCGGCTGCGCTTCGAAAGAAAGACCGGAAAGAATCGTTTTATTTCCGTATTCAAAACATAAATCGCTTACTTTCAGCATGATTCACCGTTTTTTCTTAAAAGAAGAAGCAGGAAGAAAGGCGCACCGATCAGCGCGGTTAAAATGGAAACCGGCATCAGCCGGGGAGCGAGCGCCAAACGGGCAAACGTATCGGAAACAAGGAGAAAAAAGGCGCCTCCGAAAAAGGAGAGCGGGACAACGTAACGATTATCCGATCCGACGATCAGCCGACACAGATGGGGAACGACCAGTCCGACGAACCCGATTATTCCCAGCGACGAGACCAAAACGGCGGTCAGCAGCGAGCAGATCAACATTGTTGTTCCCCGGACTTTTCGGACGGAAACCCCCAGTCCCCGGGCCGTCTCCTCCCCCAAAGCCAGCGCGTTGTAATTCCAGCTTTGAAACCAAAACCAGATCCCCGACGAAATGACCGCAATTGAAAGAAACGCGATCACCGGCCAAGTACCGCGAACAGTATCGCCGAACGTCCAATAGATCATCGCCGCCAGCTGCTGCTCTTGCGCAAAGTACTGAAGAAGCATCATACCGGCTCCGTAAAACGCGCTTAACGCGACTCCCGTCAGAATGATCGTCTCCGTTCGGATATGCTTGCGGCCTGCTAAAAGAAGGATCAATCCCGTTGCTAAAAGACTGCTTAAAAACGCGCCGAGTGCAATTGATCCGTAAGGAAGACCGAGCTGGGCTGTTACGCCTGCCGCGGATCCCGTTTTTCCCCCCGCGGCAACAACGGAACAGGCCGCTCCGAATGCCGCCGCGCTTGAGATCCCCAGCGTAAAAGGGGAACTGAGCGGATTGCGAAGAACCGACTGCATCGCCGCGCCGACCGATGAAAGACCGGCACCGGCCAAAAGAGCCGTTAAAATTTGCGGAAGCCGCGAATGCCAAATAACCGATGCGCCGACCGTGTTCTGATCGCTTCCGGTTAAAATTAAAAAAAGTTCCCGAAACGGGATCCTTACCGGTCCCAGCGCCAACGCGGACAATATTAAAATTGGAACGGAAAAAACACAGATCAAAAGAATGACCGTTCGCCGCCGCGTATAACGCCGATATTGAAAACTCCCGGATCGATCGGTCATTATCGTTCGATCCTTTCTTTCGTTTGAGTCGTCATTTGGTTTTCGCGGTCGATTCTGTTTATAACATTGATCTTGAAAGAATTCTTTGTTTTTTTGGATTGATTATCGGGTGACGAAAGAAAATCTGAAGTATTTTCCTGGCGGGAAAGATCTGTTTTGACCAGATCCTTTGGGGGGAATGATCTGACGTTTTCCTTGGAGTCGTCGAACATATTCCGGTAAAGATCTTTTCGCGGCGGATCAGGAAGTTCAAGTTTTTCCGGACCGCCGTTCATAAAATGAAAGATCTTGTCCGCCTGTCGAATCGGGTCGATATCGCGAAAACGGTCAGGATAAACAACGGATCCAATAAACCAGGCATTGGCTAAAACGGCTTCGTAATTAGCACTGTAAAAATTATTGGGGTAAAGCGAGTAAATTTTTTTCTCTTTAACGGCGTTGAGCGTCCGAAAAACAGGAAGATCTCTGATTTCGGTCCAGCCATTGGAATCACCCAGTCCGATGGTTCCGAGATCCAAAAACAGATAATCAGGATTCCAAACAAGGATTTGCTCCCGAGCGATTATGATCTGTTGAGCTTTGACAAGATCCGATTCCAACCGACTTGCAACGTTGTCCAAATTTAACCATTCAAACGGCGG
>CAZZEF010000221.1:0-1848 GCA_964652875.1 uncultured Planctomycetaceae bacterium | reverse complement strand
CCCCCGGTAAGAGAGTCCGCCAAGATAAACGGATATCCGTTTTGAGCCGTGAATATCGCTTGTCCGCTGGCGAAGATCCTTAATTTGTCCGTTGATGAAATTGATCAGATCCCGGGCTCGTTCCTCTTTATTCAAGACCGCCCCCAGTAAAAGAATTGACTGATCAAATTCTTTTCTGTTTTTTCCAAAATCTCCGTAAGGGAGCAGAACAACCGGTATTCCGGTTCGAGCCTGAAGCGTTTCAGGATCAATACCCGAGCCCGGATTATCAATTCTGATGATAAGGTCGGGTTTGGGAGTCATCGATAACAGAATCTCAACATTATCGCGGCCGTGTCCTTCTCCAAACACCGGAAGATCGGCGTATTCCGGATGCGCCAATCGGTAAGGACTCATAATTCCCGCTCTTTTTTCAAGCTGTTCCGTTGCGATAACCCGATCGGAACAATCAAGATACGTCGCCAGTCGAAGCGCTCCCGATCCGCTGCAGAGAATATGTCGAACCGGTTCCGAACGTCCGAGCGCCTGCCAGTCGGTTATTGAACGGATCGGACCGGCGGGTAAATTGGTATTATGAGAGTTGTTCCGTTTCAATTCCTGGGAATTAACCCGTATTGGGGATCGCTCGCCGGTTTGATCTTCGGCAATTTTGACGTTGTTGATGATGGACTTGGGCTCTGTATTAATATTGTCTCGATTAATATTGTCACGATTAATTTCATTTGGTTTGTCAGGATCTTGAGTACGTTTACTCGAAATCGCCGCATCTTCAGTTTCTGATCGTTTTTTTTCAGAATCGGCGCTGTCGTTGTCTGACGAGGCAGAGAAAGATACGGGGGTGTCATCGGGGGAAGATCCGCATCCGGATAAACCTCCGACAAGACTCAAAACGAGCAAAATCACTCCGTAAATTTTCCAACGACTCATTAAAATTCTCCAAAATCAAACGAAATATTTGCCCATACATAACGAATTTTCCGTTCTGATCACCAATAATGGCGTTTTCGAAGTCTGTTGACGAAAGTTGCGGAAAATAAAAATGCCGGCAGAATAAACTATTTTTTTATTAGACAATAGAAAACATGAATCGTCAATAACAAAAAACGACATTTTATATCATATGATGCAGTTCTCTTAAAAGTCGAAGTAGGATGATTTTCTGTGTAATTTAACGTAAAATCGGAATCCGGCGCAGAGCGTTTCAATAGATGTTTAAAAGATGGGCGCTGAAAAACGGCATTTACTGCCGCTGAAATATTTGGAACCGTATAATAATTATAGACAATAAATATCAAATAAAAAACAATAAACATGGCAAAAGGAATATAAAATTGTTGAAACAAGAGGTAAAAAAAGAGTTATTCCATCAGGCATTTACATTAGTGGAACTGCTGGTCGTCATTGCGATTATTGGTTTGTTAATCGGTCTTTTGCTTCCGGCGGTTCAGTCGGCGCGGGAGGCGGCCCGTCGAATGCAATGCACCAATAATATGAAACAGATCGGACTGGCTCTTCATAATTATCATTCAGCGCATGATCAGTTTCCCGGGATGGATTCGGCGACGAACGGGATGCTATGCGGTTTTTCAGTTCAGGCAAAAATTCTTCCTTTTGCGGAAAATGTTTCTCTTCATGATCTGATTGATTTCAGTAAACCTCCGATGACAGGAGTTCAGTATAATATGGCCTTGAATCCGGATCAGGCGGAAGCGGCGGAAAAATCGATTTCAATGTATCGCTGTCCGAGCGACGCGGAAGAAGATCTTTATACCGAGTTTCAAATTCCGGCAGGGACGAATTATGCGCTGCGCGGCGGGAATTATATGGTCGTTGCCGGATCGGGTTCGA
>CAZZEF010000220.1:0-7705 GCA_964652875.1 uncultured Planctomycetaceae bacterium | reverse complement strand
GCAGGTTTTTAATTCCGGCAAAGGCAGGGCTTTAATGTTGTTTTTTATGCCGTCGAAAATTCGGGGAATATTTTTTGGGCGGTCGAGTTCTTTTTTTTCAATCTCTTTAACCGCGGCGTCAATATGTCTGTCCAATTCTTCTTTTGAAAAAACAGCAATAGTTACTTCCTGGGCCGGGTTGTCGTTCGAGGATCGGCTGTCCGCTGCTTTGCCGGAACCATTCATACTCAATAATTCAGCAAGTTTGGCAAGATCGTTTTTTTTCTCGGAAACCTTTTTTTCTTTTAAGCAAATTGTTTTAAAACGTCCATCAGGATATTTTATGTAAGCAACAGGAAGAGAAAAGCTGAGATTTTTTGCTGTCAAACGCGGGGCGTTGTTCTCAAAAAGTGTTTTCAATACCGGCCAGACAGGGTGCATTTTCGGAAGCTTGTCAAGACTTATTTCTTTGGGCGGTTTATTTCCCTGTCTTATTACGGTTTGATAATCGAAATCTTTGTTGGAACATTCTTCCTTTTTTTGAAAAACTGTTTTTCGAAAAGGAAGATTATAAAAACGAACGCCGAAAAAGTTTTGCGTTGATGAAACATAAGACCGTTGTAAAAAGAAACTAAAAATCTGAAGATTAACATCCTCTTCTGTTTGAAGCGGATCAAACGCGAATTCCGTTTTTTCTTTCTTAATGATTTCCGCGGAACATTCCTCTTTTTCAAAAAATCCGTCAGGCCGCAGCAGCGGTGCGAAATAGACACCGGCAACAAGAAGAAAAAACAAAATGACAATACTAGGAATATTAATAAACTTTGAGTAAAATTTTTCTCTTTTGACCAGTAAGGGAAAAAATAAAAACCATCGGTATTTATAGTCAGACAAAAAACTTTTACTGTTGTTATTCTTTATGATTTTAATAACACTGAAAATAAAACAAATCAAAGACAGCAAACCGGTAAGATCCCAAAGTTTCCGGGTAAAACATTGGATATCGTATTTATTTAACTCGTAAAAATTGACAAGAAGATGCCGTTGAACGAAAAAATTAAAACAGAGGATGCACGCGAGAACAAGACAACCGAAAAGCAGATGCTTTCCGTTCTCTTTAAAGCCGTTTTTTTTCGTAAAAGTATCATAAATGCCCGCTGTCAAAACCAAGGCGCCCGTTTTAATAAAGGCAGCCCAAAGTGATACTGAACAATAAAAAAAACGCGGGAAAAAACACTTCAAGCATGACTGCCTCATTATTAATCATATCTTTACAGAAAATATTTTCTTTCAACATCGCAGATTCAACCTGTTTTTATTATCATACAATAAAAGCCGTTTTGGAGCGCAAAATTTTCCATAAAAATTAAATTTAGTCTTTATCTGTTTAAAAAATAACTTTTTCGTTTGTCTATGTCGCTAAAAATATCAGATTTACCATTTCTTGAAAATTATAAGGAGAAGACTACTGAAAATAACGGTGATCGGACCAATCATTATATACACAAGATGTTGATTGAGATAAGAACTGTCTTAATGACGTTTTTTTTCGGCAAAAAAGTAAGATCCGGCTTTATGATGAAGGCTCTGATAAGCCGGAATTTTACTGTTTTAAAAATGGAAGTTGTTTGAAACGATTCTGAAGCGGACGAATATTCTGTCTTGACAACAGCGTATAATTCGTCAATATACTGAATTCTGTTGACGATTTTTCATTCTAATGTCAAATGAACAACCGATTCGCGCCGCCAACCGATACAAAAGGCGGAGAAAGTAAAAGGAAAACGGTATAAAAGGATCGAACTTGCGATTCAAGAGAAGTTAAGTTCATCTTTATGAGTTAATTCGATATTTTTCGATCAGTTTGCCGGACCATTGAAGCAACCGCGCGGAACATTCTTCCAGTAGATGTTCCGTCGAATTTCCGGACGAAATAAGAAGATCGAGTTCCTTTTTGGTATTTTCCGTATACTCTAGCAAAACGCGGTCGCTTTCCGAAAGTTTCTGCTTCAGATCCGATCGAAGCTGGCAGTAATGTCCCGTTTCAAAACAGCAAACCGCCTGCAAAATAAAGACGACCGACTTGCAAAGATCTTTGAGAATGCGGGGATCGCGCTCATGAAGGTAGTTATGTCCGCAGACATGATAGAGATTGCAAACCCCTGTCAAGATGGCCTGCTGAACATCAAGCCGACTGTTGGAGGGAAGAAAATCCGTCGAGTTGCCATAATAGCTTTTGGTATCGTTCCAAAATTGAAAAAGATCGGACGGAGACCAGGAAACGATCTCTTTTTTTCCGGCGACGAAACCGCAAACTCGTTTTCGCTCGGGAAGCGTTTCAAGGATCGTTCTGTATTCTTTGAGATCTTTCGGATCAAGCTGGTCCAGAAGAAGAACTGTATCAATATCGCTATTTTCATGAGCTTCGTTTCTTGCGAAGCTTCCCTGAAGTCCAATAAAAAGAACTCGATCGCCGAAATGCGAAAGAATTTTTTTCTTGTATTCCTGCATCCATTGTTCAATATTGATCATCGCAATTTCCTTTATCCTTCATTTTTCCTGAATCGGTCATACCGGTTTCATATTATTTTTTTTCTTTATCGAAAAAGTTGTCCGATTTCCCAAGACCGAAACATTGAGAGAACGGAACGGTAAAATGACGACGGTATAAAGATCTCCCGATATTTTAAAGAAGATCGGGAGAAAACAGAAGATCCTTTTATTAGCGGTAAACAGGCCGCTTCTTTATCGAAATTTTTCTCTTGGTGAATGATCAGCGTTTATTCATCGGAGTAAGGGAGTTCCGATAGATCTCTTCAACGGCAACACGGTCGGCGTTTGTCGGAGCAACACCTAACAGGGCGGTCAGGGAGGGGGTTGTAAAGACCAGTTCGACCAGTCGATCGATATCGTTTTCCGTAAAGCCTTCTTCCAGCAGTTTGTGATCCGCGCCGATTTTAAAGAGCCATTTTTCGACTTCAAGCGCGACCAGTTCGGCTTCATCGGCCGATCCTTTCAAGCCGGGAACGATCGGAGCGAGAATATCGGCCAGAACAGCGGAACAGGCGGGATAAATATTTTTCAAAACCGCGGGCAGAAGAACACCGAGTCCGCAGCCGTGAATGACTTTCGGTTTCATGGCGCTCAGCGGATGTTCCAGCGCGTGTGTATAATGCAGAAAGCCGTTGTCGAATGAGATCCCGCCAAGCAAGGCGGCGTAGGCGAGATTGTATCGCGCGGTCAGATCGTTCGGGGCTTTCATGGCCAGCGGTAGATATTTCGCGTTGAGCGCGACAACTTCCCGGGCCGTCGTGATTGAGAATGGATTGGCGACTTTACTGGTAGCCGCCTCAATGACATGATTAACCGCGTCAATACTGGTATAAAGAATTTGCGCAGCCGGAAGGGTCAGCATGAGTTCCGGATCGTCAATCGACCATTTCGGATAAATGCAGTCGCAGGCAATGGCCGGTTTATACTGTTTTTCGAGAATCGACGCAACAGCAAACCGGTCGCATTCAGTACCGGTTCCATGTGTCAGATTAATCGCGATGATTGGAAGTGCTTTTTCCGGTATGAATTTCCATTCATAAAGATCCATTGCGGTTTTACCCTTGTTTTCGATCAGAACAGCCGCGCTTTTGGCTACGTCGATCGGTGATCCGCCGCCGATTCCAATGACAGCACCGGCTCCGAAATCAAGACCGATCTTTGTTACTTCGTCAATCGAATCCGTGTCCGGGTTGGGGGTCACTTTGCTGTAAAGGAGCCATTCAAGTCCCGCGTCCTGAAGGGCTTTTTCGATTGTGTCCCAAGCGCCCGATTTTTTATAAGCCGACGGGGTTGAAATAACAAGAACTTTCGAAATACCCTGCTTTTTAAGTTCTGCGGCGATTTCGTTCATCTTTTTTACGGCACCGCAGCCGAAATAAATTAAAGACTGCGCCCGAATTTCCTTGACGTCGTAAATGTCCAGATAATGTTCATACATCATTTTTCTCCTTTTAAATAAGTACCTGTTCTCCGTTCGTTCCGATTGTTTTCATTAATCGAACGCTTCTTTAAAAAGTGTCCGGAACAAACAGGAACGAAACCGATCAAACAATAAATTATATCATAAAGCCGGATCGTTGGCAATCATTAAACCGGGGACAATTTCGCTTTTCCCGGTCCAAAGTCGGAAGATCCGCCGTTTTTTCGCGGCTGATCTGAAAAAAGATAAAAATAAATCAGATCAGAATTAATCAATCGGATCTTGGATAAAATTTCAGAATTCTTTTTTGTAAGGATAGCCGGGAATTTCCCGAACGTATTTGGGTACGAGATAACCGGGAAGTCGTTTGCGCAGATCCTCGCGGATCTCTTTTCCCCTTTCTTCCGGAACTTCAAAATGAGCGGAACCGGCGACCCGATCCAGCTGATGAAGATAATAAGGAATGACGCCGGTATTGCCGAGCAGTTCGAAAAGATCGCTCAAAACATCGGCGGTGTCGTTTATTCCCCGCAGCAGAACCGTTTGGCTGAACATTGGTATTCCTGCTTTTTGGATT
Source organism: uncultured Planctomycetaceae bacterium (assembly GCA_964652875.1). Taxonomy (GTDB): domain Bacteria; phylum Planctomycetota; class Planctomycetia; order Pirellulales; family Thermoguttaceae; genus JAUNBG01. The sequence goes on along the minus strand of CAZZEF010000220.1, from coordinate 3,176 downwards.
CGGCGCAGTATTTGTCGGACCTCGCTGTTGATTTCGGACGGGTGATTGATCTGAAAAACGAGAAAAAACGTAAATCGATCCGGCAGAAAATTTTTAAAAACGTCGAAAATTTCATCGTCGATCCGATTGGGGACCAGGATCGGCAAACGTGTATGAATACGGATCCTTTTCAAATGGGAAACGGCGGTTAAATCGGTCAATAGCCGACGAAGCGGTGCGTTGTCCAGCGATAACGGATCGCCGCCGCTGAGAATGATCTCGGAAATGTTCGAGTCACTGTTTAAAAGATGAACGCAACGGTCGATTTTATCTTGCGGGTATTCATGCGGATCGATGAAAAGAGCGCGTTTTTCCGATTGTCCCCGACGAAAACAATACCGACAGGACGCGGCGCAATATTCGGTAGTCAGAATTAAAGCGCGTCCGAAATATTTTTGAAGAAGAAAACTTTCGCCGTCTTCCGGGGAGTCCGTTTCATGAAGCGGATCGTCCGAGAATCCGGGCGGGGTAAGAAGTTCTTCCTGACGCGGTAAAAATTGGAGCAAAAGTGGATCGTCGCAGGTACTGGGGACCATTCGTTCGATCAGATCCGAAGGAATGCGAAACGGTCGCCGTCGAAGTACTTCCGATAATTTGCCGATTGCGATTTTGTTTACCGGATCAAGATGAAGAAGAGACAGGAGTTTATCGGGATCCGTGATCAGATTTTTCCGGCAGACGGGATGAAAAATGTTCGGATTTTTCTGATTGTCCATGTTTCGCTCCGAATATGTTTTTCCTCCCCTTAACTTTTGGCATAAATCGGTTATAATAGGAGAGTTTTATTTTTTAATCGGTCGGCAAGACCTGCAGGAGAAGGTCAACGCGATCGAAGTGCCAAAAAGATTTACTTTCAATTTCGACAGGGGACAATAAAATGTCATCATACAACACCAGCGAATTTCGTAAAGGGCTTAAAGTTCAAATTGACGGAAATCCGTTCATTATGATCGAGTGTAATTTTGTAAAACCGGGTAAAGGTCAAGCTCTTTACAAATGCAAGCTTCGCGATTTGAACCGCGGTACCGTTCTTGAACGAACCTATAAAAACGGTGATGAAATTGAAGCAGCCGATATTCACGAAACGGAAACAACCTTCCTTTATGAACAGACCGGCACGTATTATTTTATGGATAAGGAAACGTTTGAGCAGTATGAACTTGACAAGGCCGCTATTGACGACGCCTGGAAATATCTTCTGCCCGAAATGGAATGCAGTCTGCTTCTGTTCAACAATCGCCCGATTGGAATGACGCCTCCGAATCATGTCGTTCTTAAAGTCGAATACACTGAACCGGCGGTCCGCGGCAATACGGCAACCAACGTTACCAAACCGGCCAAACTTGAAACCGGTGCCGAAATTCTCGTTCCGAACTTTATTGAAACAGGAGAAGTCATTAAAGTCGATACCCGAACCGGCGAATACATCGAACGGGTCAAATAGTATCCGCGGCTTTGTTTTTTACTTTTAATGCGGCAAATATTTTGTTTCGTCTCTTTGAGATGCAGATCCCCCCAATTTGCCGTATGATCTTCCGATTCTTTGCCGTTTCGGAAAAGTTTTTTATGCCGATTGCGCTTTCGTTGTTTTGGGGTCCAGATCAGAAGATCCGTCCGCAAATTATACCGAATTATTATAAAATTTCCGTTCTGAGGTCAAGGTTGATTCAAAAAATCAATCGGCGGTAATTACGGGAATTTTAAATGAATGCGGCCGATAAAGTCAAACAGCGAAAGGCCGGAAATTTAAAACCGGTCCTATAAAATTTTGTTCGGGAGAAAAACAATGGCGCGCGTTTTTATTGCTCTCTCCGGCGGCGTTGACAGTACTGTTGCCGCTTGGGATCTGATTCAGCAGGGGCATGATGTTTCCGGGATCTATATGCGGCATTCTTATCAGCCTGTTTTATCCCCGGCCGATGCGCGCGGTCTTCTTAAGTCGTTGAGTGCCAAAGTTCGCTTTACTGTCGGACGTTTTTCCGAAAACGGCTACTTTTTTTCGTATCCGTGTAACGAAGACAATCAGGTGATCGTTCCGGAAGATGCCGGACTGGCGATGCGAACGGCTGCCGATCTTGGTATTCCCTTTTATATGCTTGATGTTTCGTCTCCTTTCGAATCAATTGTCGATAATTTCGTCAGCGAGTTTTATGACGGACGGACTCCGAATCCCTGTGTCCTTTGCAACCGCACTTTGAAATTCGGTAAACTCATGCAGGCGGCGCAGAGTTGGGGGGGAGAGTATTTCTCAACAGGACATTACGTCCGGCTTGGAAATCAGGAAGACTGGCTTGCGCGTCAGGAAAATGAAGTCCCCGATTGGCTGGCCGGGCAAAAATCGTCTCTTCCTTTACTCGAACGGGCCGATAACGGCAAAGATCAGTCTTATGTCCTTTATGATCTTCCGCTTTCAATTCTCGGCCGTTTGATCTTTCCGCTTTCGGCCAAAACCAAAGAGGAAGTCCGTCAGACAGCCCGGTCGCAAAATCTTGCTGTTGCCGACCGCAAGGACAGTCAGGATATCTGTTTTATCGAACAGGGCAGACATCTTGAATTTTTATCCGCCCGAAGCCGCGGACGCGAAACAAAAGGAAATTTCGTTTCGCTGGACGGAAAAGTGATCGGACAGCATCCGGGGTATGAGCATTTTACGATCGGACAACGAAAAGGTCTGCGGACAGGATTTGGCGAACGGATCTTTGTTCAGCGAATCGACGCGAAGAATAGGGAAGTTGTTCTCGGTCCTTATGAAGCTCTTGCCCGAACTGAAATTCAAGCGGTCGATTCCAACTGGCACGTCGAACTCCCGCCGGAATGCGAATTTCGCTGTTCCGTCAAAATTCGATATCGAACTCCCTGCAGGGACGCTCTTGTCCGCGTTGAGAAAGACGGAACGATCACCGCGCGTTTGGACTCGCCCTGTTACGGAGTCGCTCCGGGCCAAGCTCTTGTCTGCTATTACGGATCCCGGATTCTCGGCGGAGGAACTATTATTTAATTGCAAGACGCCCTTCAAATTAAGGACAGTGTTTGATTAATTTAATAAGGTTTGTTTGAATGTTTTCCCGAGACGCAGATGAACGGAAAAACGTTTTACTCCGAATTTCCTTTTTAGTAATTTCGTCAGCGATTCCGCG
>CAZZEF010000219.1:5956-7764 GCA_964652875.1 uncultured Planctomycetaceae bacterium | reverse complement strand
CACCGGGAACCGTTTTTCCGCTGTCGTAAACCATGGCCGCATTAATAAATCCGTAAGGAGTAAAAGTAAAATTACCTTTCTTCCAGCTTAAGCTTTTAACAAGACTTTCCGCTTCCTGCCGACTGATAAAATCGGCGACATTTTCTTTATTAAGATCAAGCGGCGCAAGACGTTCCGTCACCGCATCCTCTGTTTGGGCATAACTCCAATAATCATAACCGCCGACAATATTAATAAAGGAGATTGTCAGAAACGCGATTATTTTCATTGTTAAAAATTTCTTTAATACCCAAGTCATTTTTATTTTGCCTGTTTTGTCAATACTGTTCAACTGATAAAAAACGATTAACCGTTTCAACTCGTATCGGCTATTTTATCGTTCGGACAATAAAAAATTTTACAAATTCGGGATAAAAATTCCATAGGCGAAAAATTTTTCATAAAATAGCGCGGATCGGCTTGAAAAACTGTTTTCTTTTTGTCATAATACATATAATATTGAGTCGGTCCCTAAGTTGTCGGACCGGAAAAGATATTTGTTGGAAAAAGATGCAAATGGAGATCTGTTAAATTATGTCTGATTCTAAATTGAGTTGTATTTATCCGCGGCTTCAGCTGGCCTATTTGCTGCAGTTCGCGATTTGGGGAAGCTGGAACGTCGCTCTTGGCGGTTTCTTAAACAGAGTGATGCCAGGTATGCAGGAACCTCTTATGCCGAATGGAAGCGGTTATATTTTCATGGCGATTCCGCTGGGTGCCATTATCGCTCCGTTGCTGATCGGCCCGATTGCGGACCGTTTTTTCTCTGCGCAAAAAGTACTTGGTCTGCTTCATTTGATTAGCGGCGCCTGTTTGGTCGGAAGCGGCATGGTCTGCCTGAATGGAATGGAAACGGGCACGGTCGCCTTCTGGCCCCTGATGATCCTGATGCTTATTTCCGGTATTTGTTATATGCCGACCATTCCGTTGCTTAATACCGTTGTTTTCAAACATATTCCGAATAAAGACAAGGCCCCAATGGTCTTTATTTTCGGAACTGCCGGATGGATTCTGGTTAATCTGGTTGTCGAGATCTTCTGCGGCGGCGCCGCCAAACCGAATTTCTTCTTTATCGGCGGCGGATGCGGTTTGTTCCTTGGTTTTTACTCGTTCCTTCTTCCGAGTACACCTCCCAAAGGAGCGCCCGCGCCCGGTGAAAAGAGCGATGCTCTCGGTATTGGCGCCTTTAAAATGCTCAAGTCCGGAACCTTTTTGATCTTCCTGCTTTGCGCGTTTATGGTCAGTCTCTTCGGAAGTAATTATTATTTCCCGGCTCTTGTTCCCTATTTGACCGAAAACAGTTATCCGGCTCCTCTGGCCCTCGGAACACTGAACCAGTTCTCCGAACTCTTTTTTATGGCGATTCTCGGTTTTTGTGTTGCCAGATTCGGTTTGAAATGGGTACTCGTTCTCGGTATGCTGGCCTGGCCGCTTCGATACTTCATTTTCACCTTCGACGGTTTCCAGTTCGCGCTGGCCGGTCTGCTCCTTCACGGATTGGCTTACGCCTTCCTTTATACCGCCGCTTACATGTTCGGCGACAAAGTGGCTCCGCCGCATTTGAAAGCAAGTGTTCAATCGCTTATCGCGTTTTTGGTACTCGGAATCGGACAGATCGTCAGCGGTTATGTTTATGAGTATCAGCTCAAACAAAGCGCGCCGCAGATGACCGGATTTGTTGTTAAGGATAAAGACGGAAAAGAAGCAGTCAAAGCGTTTCCCGCCTGGGAAGATCCCAAAATGGAAACTTCTCAATGGCGTTTCCTGGA
>CAZZEF010000219.1:0-5946 GCA_964652875.1 uncultured Planctomycetaceae bacterium | reverse complement strand
GGCCAAATCGTATCGGTATATTACCGGTGACAAAGAAGTTTTCAAGCCCGCAACCAATCTCGGTTCGTTCCAAAATGACAAAGGATCAATTGATTTCGAAAAGATCCCTGCCGATGGATTTAAAAGCGGGGGCGTCAGCTATTCCAAAGACGATATTAAAAACGCGTTTTCGCAGATCAAGGCCAAACTCCAACTCAAGAGCGACGATTTGTCCCGATCCGATTATCTGAAAGCGCAGCGGCATGACTGGAAGACCTATTTCACCTTGCCGTCGATCTTCATTATCATTTGGGGACTGATCTTCGCCATTTTCGGCAAACAGCCTCTTGAGCCGGGAAAAGAAGAAGAAAACGCTGCTTCCGAAAATAATGCGGCCGCCAGCGCTGCCTGATCGACAGCCGCCGCCATTTGATGCTAATTCGTTTTCCCGTTTTTATAATATAAAACAGCCAACAGTTCACAATGTTTTCCGATGGAGAAAACAGATAAATAACAACGTTGACCGTATAAACTTTTGCGAGAAAAGAGATAACTCGATGAGCCGGTTTGTTTATGTTCTTTTGTTTTTGATCCTGACAATTCCCGCCGTTGGCGCGGACGTTCAGAAGACGCGGACGAATCCGCGAACGGATCGAATAGAGAAGATCATCTCCGGCCTTGTTTACAACGCGGAAGCGGGAGAACGGGGCGTTGGTGATCTTTATTTTCCGAAGGGACAAAATTTCGCAGCTCCGCTGGCTTTGCTGATACACGGAGGCGGCTGGTCCGGCATGAATCGAGCCGGAGTTGAGGGGATCGCCGAATTCCTTTGCGAAAACGGGTTCGCCGTCTTTAATGTCAATTACCGTCTGTTGGGATCCGGGCCTTGGCCTCTTTGCGGAGACGACTGTCTCAAAGCGGCGCAATTCGCACTGACAACAGATCGTCCCGAATTTCGCGGGATCTGTCAAAAAAGAATCCTTGTCATTGGCGGATCGGCAGGCGGGCATTTGGCTCTGATGACTGGACTGCGGCTCCCCGCGGAAAAGGTGAGCGGAATCGTCTCAATTTCCGGTATTGCGGAGATCCCTTCGGATCGTAAAGCAAATCCGGGCCGGTACAAGAAATTTTTCGACAAGGCTGATCCAACGGACAACGAGATCCGAAACGCGTCTCCAATGGGATACATTCGGGCCGGACAGCCGCCGGTGCTTTGTACTCATACTATATACGACAAAGTCGTACCGATCGAATCGGCGCTGATGTTTTACAACGAATCAAAAATGGTCGGCGCTCCGATCGAGTTTTATCAATATGATCGAAAGAATGACGGGCATTGCATTTGGATCCCCGGCAGCAAACCGCATCGACTTTATCCTGATATCGAAGAAAAAATTCTTCAATTCATCGATAAATATGAACTTAAAAAATAAATTTTAACACTGTTTTTAATCATTTATTGATCATTAAATAATATTAATCTTATACCGGTTCAGTTTTGATTTTTCCAACTCAGCGTTAAAAATTTTTTCATTTCGCAAAAGCGAGATCGGGAAAGAGGGAATTTCTAAACTGCCGGCATTTGAAAATTTTCGTGATTTCCTCAACGAACTTTGTCAATAAACTGTTTATTGACATTATAACGAAAAATTATTATGAACCCCATATATCAACAGTATGAAACCTGCAACCAATGAAATTGAAAGGAAGTCCATGTTAAGAAATTTTGTTCTTGGTTTGGCCGTCGTTGCGGCGGTCTCCTCCGGAGCGCTTTTCGCTCAAAATACGGTAAAAAAAGAAACGGCTGCTCCAAATGCGGCCGCGGTCAAAAAGGCAGCCGCGCTCAAGTCTGCCCGGGCCAAAGTGAATTATGACGAAGCAAAAGTTCCGAAATATGAACTTCCCGATCCGCTTTTAATGAACGACGGCGTAAATTTTGCTGAAACCGCTGAAATTTGGTCGAGTAAACGGCGCCCTGAAATTCTTGAGCTTTTCAAACGGGAAGTTTATGGATGTATGCCGAAAGTTGACATGAAAAAGATCAAGTTCGAAACACTGTCCAGCGTCGATAAAGCGCTCAACGGAAAAGCGACCCGAAAAGAGATCCGGATCTATTTTGACGCTCCCAACAAGGCGCCTTATCTTGATCTTTTGGTTTACATTCCCAACAATCGAACCGGTCAGGTCCCCTGTTTTCTGGGCCTGAACTTCAAAGGCAATCACTCGACAACTGACGAAAAAGACGTAAAAATCGCCGAAGTGATTCCCGGATCGCGTATTTCCGATAAACCGGTTGAACGCGGAGCGAGCAAGTCCCGCTGGCCGTTTGAAAAGATTATCGACGCCGGTTTTGCTGTCGCAACCGGATATTATGAACAGATCGTTCCTGACTGCGACGACAATATTGATCTCGGCGTTCGCAAACTGTTCCAAAAGGAATTTCCGAACAAGACCGCCGGAAATTATCCCGGTACAATTTCCGCTTGGGCTTGGGGTCTTTCCCGGGCTCTTGACTGCCTGCGATCAACCGTTAGTCAGATCAATGGCAATCGCGTAATTGTTCTCGGACATTCCCGACTCGGAAAAACCGCTCTTTGGGCAGGCGCCAATGATCGGCGGTTTGCGGCGGTCATTTCCAATGATTCCGGTTGCGGTGGAGCCGCTCTTTCCCGGCGTGCCTTCGGTGAAACAGTTGAAATCATTAATACCGCGTTCCCGCACTGGTTCTGCCCGAACTTCAAAAAATACAACAGCAAGGAAAATACCCTTCCGGTTGATCAGCATGAACTGATTGCCTTGATCGCGCTTCGTCCTGTTTATGTTGCCAGCGCAACGGACGATCAATGGGCCGACCCCAAGGGCGAATTCCTTTCTCTTGTCAAAGCGGATCCCGTCTATCGTCTGATGAGAACTTCCGGACTGGCCGGTAAACGCCGTATGCCCAAACCCGATAAATCGATCGGCGCGATTATGCGCTATCATGTCCGAACCGGTAAACATGACGTTACCGATTTCGACTGGATGCAGTATATCAAATTCGCCAAAGAAGAACTTCGTTAAGATCTTCTGATCTTTTGATCCGCTTTGCCGGATTATGCGACGATCCGCCGGAAATTTCCGTTGTATTTTACGCGAAAATTTCCGGTTGTTTATATCGTTCATCATTCGCAGGTCTTTTTATACCGGCATAAAGATTGCCGTAATTTTCACCGATTGGCTTTGTGAATCGGAAGTTCTTTTATCGTTAATACGGAAATTTCATCATGAAATCGGTATATAATTATTATTGTAAAAATTCCGACCGGAAACGGGTCATGATTCGAATTGCATTTGCAATATAATTCAAATAATAAAAAACTGATTGGATCAATTTCGGAAAATGTTATTTCGGGAATGAAAAAGAGGTTAATATGAAACAGACACGACGTGAGTTTTTTAGAACAGGCGCGGCGATAGGCACTTTGGCAATGACAGGAAGCGCATCTTTTTCTTACGCATCCGGATATCGGGACCGGTTCGGCGGTATTGTCGCAGTAACGGTTACCCCGTGTCATAAAGACAATTCCGTTGATAGCGAGGCGATGGCTTCTCTTGCCGGACGACTTTCTCAATCGGGAGTTAACGGTCTTTTTCTCGCCGGATCGACAGGCGACATGCCGCAACTGAATTTAAAGGACCGGGAATTGCTTGTTCGGTCGGCCAAAGCGGTTATTAAACCGGAAACGAAAATATACGCGGGCATAACCTCATTTACAATATCCGATATCGCCGAAGCCGCCAAACGACTGGCCGATTCCGGCGCTGATGTCGGAGTACTTATGACACCGCTCTGCTTCTTCTCTTTTTCGCAAAACGAAATTTATGAGTATTATCGAAAAGCGGCCGATGCCAGTCCGATCCCGATTTTAATGTATCATCATGTTCGCGCAACGACGCCTCTTGAAATTGAAACGATTGTTCGTTTGGCCGATCATCCCAATATCGCGGGCATGAAAGAAACTGGTCCAAATCTGGAAAGAACATTCGCCATTCTTGAAAAGATCAAGGATAAAGATTTTATTCTGTTACAGGGAAACGAACCTTACAGCGTCGGCTGTTTTAATAAAGGAGTTCACGGCGGAATGTTTGCCCTGACCGGTGTTTGTCCCGAGTGGATTATTCCTCTTTGGAAAGCCGCGAAGGCCAAGGATCAAACTGCTTATGACGCCGCCGGAAAACGTCTGCTCAAACTTTGCGAGGTCTTTAAGATCATGCCCCGAGCCGCTTCGTTCAGCTATTTTACTTATACTCTTAAACTGATGCTGAAATACCGCAACTGGCTGGACGAAACTGCCGTTCGGTTCCCCGGCTTCCAGCCTGATCCTGAATATAAAAATACGCTTTACCGCTTCTTGAAAAAAATCGATTTTCCCGCTTCGTAAGATTACGGAGCAACAGACCGCAATACAACCGCTGTTCAACTTTTTAAGGAGGAACCTTTCTGTCTGTGACGGTTGCCTCCTTGATTAATAATGACATGGACCGTATCTTAACAGCTGTTTTTTCCAAAAATTTCAAATAAGTCAATTTATAAAATTCCCAACATGAAAAAAACTTTTCGACTGTTTGTTACTCTTGGTTCGGCCTTTGCGTTTTGGTGCGCCGGATTTCTTTTTCTGACTTCGAACGGATTTGCGGCGGACCAGACGATCAAGAAAAAAAAAGAGCGGGACAACAGTTCGACAAAGCTGTCGGATCCCGGCTGGTTTCAGGATCTTGAGCGCGGACGGCGGGAATTGGATCCGAACCGAACGGAAAACTGGAAGCGGTTTTATGAGGATCTGTTTCGAAAGTATCCCGAGTTAAAGTCGGAAAATCTTGAACATACACTTGATCGGGCAACGTTTTTTTCCGATCAAGGAACCGCGACTTGCTATTATCTTTCGCCCAACGGCAGCGATTCGAATACGGGAACAAAAGAGCAGCCGTTTCGAACGGCAGAACATGTCAGGGATTTTATTCGGACACAAAAGAAACAGGGTCGTTTGACAGGTCCGGTCCGAATTATTTTCAAAGCCGGTATTTATCCGCTGAAAGACACTTTCCGGTTGAGTTCTGAAGATTCGGGAACAAGAGAAGCGCCGATCAGTTACGAAGCGGAAGAGAACGGAAAGGCGGTTCTTTCCGGCGGATCCGTTTTTAAGGCGAATGCGCTTAAAAGAATTGCCCGCACAAAAAATTCGGGATCCGATCTTTGGGAAGGTGAATTCCGTTTGAACGGTTCCGAAAAAAGTCAAACGGTTTTCAGGCCGAAACAGCTTTTCATCAACGGCCGTCGAATGACACCGGCTCGGTTTCCCAATGAGGATCTGTCGGAACTGAATCGACGGGGATTTCTTTATCATGGCCGGGGCGAGTCACTTTTAGCCGGTTTGTCCTGTTCCGGCGATTTTCTTGAATGGACATTTTCCATTTCAAAAACGGATGAATATTCAATCTGGATTGCGAGTGCGTCCGCGGCTGACGATCTTAAAAATAAGTTCAGACTGACGATTGACGGACAATCAGTTCCGGTTAACGAACTCAAAACGAGCGGCGGCTGGCGAAAGATCTGCTGGAGCCAAATAACCCGACTTCCATTAACGGCAGGCGAACATTTAATTCGTCTTGACTCAATTGCGCCGAAAGGTTCGATGACTCGAATGCATTTATCCCGACTTGCTTTTTTCAAAGATCGAAATGAGCGGCCGGAAGTTGGGACACCGGATCTTTTGATTGAGGCCCGAAATTATTCGAACGGGGCAAGCGCAACAATGCCGCTGACATTTTTTCCGGTCAATCAATCCGATTCTTCTTCGATTTTTTTGTCCGTTGTGCCCGGCGCCGGTTGGAGTAATTTGAGTACGGGTTTGGAAGCTGAAAATAAAAAAACGAAATCAATAAATTTGGCTGATCAAGTGTATTAAATAAATAAAGATCGGATGATCC
>CAZZEF010000218.1:0-7785 GCA_964652875.1 uncultured Planctomycetaceae bacterium | reverse complement strand
GTTTCGTTTCTCAAGATCGGCGATTGAATATTTTTTTTCCGCGCGAATAAAAATTGCTGGCTTTTTGTTGAGCGGAATCACCAAGTTTATTTTTTCCGATCTGGTATTGGTGCCGGATCTTTTTACCGTTGCTTTCCCGTCGCCGGATCCCGCAGCAAGTCCGGAGGCAGACGATTCCGCCCGATCACGATCCTTGGGGAGAATTTCTGTCTTTCCGGCTTTGCGTTTCTCTTTTTCTTTTTGATGATCTGCATAGATAAAATATTTTTGAGGACCCATTTGCATTGAGTTTAATTCTTCCGCATCAAGAAAACCGTCTCCGTTTCTGTCGTTTTGACGGGCCGTCGATTGGAAAAAATCATATATTTTCGAAATATCAACACTGCCTTCGACTATCGCGTATTTTAAATTTGGATAATTTTTTTCATTAACCTCCGGCAGTTCAAAATCTTTTTTCATCGCGGGATCGTCCGCCGGAAGATTGATGGCACCGCTGGCCATTGGGGAAGCGGGAATTGTCATCTTTGTCGGTTTTCTCTCACTATTGATCACCTTGGGAATATTCGGCGGTTCCGGCATTGCCATGCCCGGCATTTTTATATTGGAAGTTTTGTTTTTCATTTCCTCTGTTTGTTTTTCTATTTGACGGAACTCATTGCGAAAGGCGGTCGCGGCCGGTCTGTTTTGAGACCGTCTGTTCTTTTGCGCCTGCACTGCAACGACCAGAAGAAAAAACAATACATTGATTCCTAAAAAGACGGCTGCAATGGTTATGTAAAAAGACGGTTTTTTGAAAACAGACTTTTTCTTTTTAACGGGAATACTGTCATATAAATATGATGTTTTTCCGCCGGAAGATTTGGGGCTGTCCGATTCAAAGGATTTAAACAACGCCATGACCAGGACCACCAAGGTCACAAGCGGAATACCCCCCAGAATAAGAAATATAATCGCGTTGGAGGTACCCCAAATACTTTTACAAAGTTTGAAATATTTAATGACCAAATAAATATTCATTCCGAACATTGTTATTCCGCCGATCATCAGGACAATTTTTAACGCCGCCGGATTTTTCTGAAAAATACTGGCCACTATTAAAAACGTAATGAAACAGCAGATCCATACACATACAGTACCGAGAAAACTGTTGCGGGCTTCCCGGGGAGAGATCTCGCCATAATATTTCTTAGCGTTCGTTCTTGGCCGAGGCCGGTCTTCTTCGTCTTCCTCAATACTTTCGGTCGAAGTCACTCCCTTTCTCGGAATGGAAACATTACTTTTAGCTTCGGCCCTGTTCTGCTGCTGAACGAGATTCTGCAAATCGTTTAAATTTGAGCCGGGAACAAACGCCGGAGTTTCTTCCGACACATTCCCGGGTAAAGAAGTGCCGTTCTGGATATTTCCGATCGGACCGTTTCCGCTAACATTGTTCGGATTTGAATTGTAAACTCCGTTACGCCCAGTGTCCGCTCCGAAATTTGGAGCCCCGTTCGATGCGGCGGATCTTTTTATCGAAATATTACCCGCTGGTTGAACAGTTGGATTTTTCTTCGGTTCCGAATCCTTGAATCCGATCTCTTCATCATCGCCAGTATCGACACTGTCAGACAACACAAAAGTCTGCTGGCATTTGGGACAGCGAACCTTGCGTCCGACATAAGAACTGTCCGCTGAAACATTCGCACCGCAAAGAGGACATACGAACTGTTTTTTCATAATATTTTAATCTGCCTCTTAAAAAATAGAAAATATACCGACCCCATTACAATATTTCAAATTCAATATCCAGGGAACGACCGATTCATAATATGAATCGGCAGCAAAATCGGGAAAATAAAATGACGGTCGTATAAAATTTTGGCTGTATAAATAAATTCTCGATTCCAATAACACCTTTATATTTTCTAATTTTATTTATTCCCAAAGTCTTCGTCAATATGGACATTAAATTATTGCGGTAAATTGACATTTTTTTCAAAATTTTCAAAATTCGGTTTCGCTTGTTTTCCTGTTCCAATTTCCCGAATGCATCTGATGCACAAAATCAATCGTCTGAAAAGCCGGGAAAACCAAAAAGACAGCAGTATAAAAGCCATCCTCCAGCAAAAACTTCATTTCAGTTAAAAACAGCGCCAATAAAAGAGCGATTTATCGTCAGCAAAAATAAAAACAAAATAGAAATCTTGTAATTGACTTTTGGATTTTAATTTATATATTTATATTTATTAAAAAACAGTTGAACATTTTCATTAAAAGAAAGGAATGAAAAAATGAATTTCCGCGTTAAAGGAATATTATTAATGACCCTGCTTCTGACCGTTTCCGTTATCAACGGAGCGACCTATTATATTGACAGCCGGACAGGATCAGACAGTAATTCGGGACTTTCTCCGGAAACGGCCTGGAAAACGATCAAACGATCGAATCAGGACAACGGCATTAAAGCGGGCGATCAAATTCTGTTGGCCCGAGGCGGGATCTGGCGCGAAACACTTCGTCCGCATTCCGGAGAAGAAGGGAACCCGGTCCGTTACGGCGCTTACGGAAACGGTCTGCTTCCGCGTTTATACGGATCGGTCGACGCTTCTTTGCCCGTCGACTGGACAGAAGTATCTCCCGGTATTTGGGCCACTCAAAAGATCGAACCGAAACTCGGCAAAATGATTTGGACTCCTAACGACTCCAAAATCAACTGGACAATTCATCAGGAAAACGGCGCGTCGGCCAAATTAACCGTTAAAGGCAATTTCTTTAAAGTCGAATGCGCAAAACCAGGAAAAGCGGGCAATCATATTCAGATCTGGGGAACGAAATTTCCGCAGCCGATCGGCGATCATGATCTCGTCGTTAAAATCAGAATCCGATGCTCTAAAAGTTTCAATTTTGATTCGTTCGCCATTATGAACAATTCCTTTCCGTATAACTCCTGGTTTAACTCGACCTCCGTTGTAAAAGCCGGTGACCAATGGACGGAAGCGTCTGTTTACGCGGCCCGTGTTTCCAAAGATCAAATACCTGAAAAGAATGAAATTTTAAACTGGCATCTCAATTTGGGACTTCTTCCGCCCGATTCCGTTTTTGAATTCGAAATTTTAAGTGTCCAGGCCGCGACGATCGATCGGTCCAAGCATCTTTTTTGCGACGCGGGTAATATTATTTTCGATCACGGCCAATACACCAAAGGACACCGCTGCGGCATTAAAAAATGGTCGCTCGAAAAACTTAAAAAACAGGGCGATTACTGGTACAACGGATCCGATCAGCGCGTCTACCTCCGCTGGAACGGCAATCCGGCCAAGGATTGTCACTCGATCGAAATCGCACTTCGGACAACGATCGTCAATCAGGGCGGATGTCATGACGTTGTTTACGAAGATCTGGCCGTCGCTTATGGAGCCGCTCACGGATTCGGCGGCGGAAACACCAAAGGAATCACCATTCGAAAATGCGATATTTATTATATCGGCGGCGGTCATCAGTTCACCCGAAAAGACGGGAATCCGGTCCGGTTCGGAAACGGAATCGAATTTGGGGGATCCTGCGACCAATGTCTCGTTGAAGAAAATCGTCTTTGGGAAATTTACGACGCCGCGGTAACCAATCAGGGCCGAAAATCAGAAAATGGAAAGGAACGGTCCATCGAACAGAATATCGTTTGGCGGAATAATCTCATTTGGAACAGCGAATATTCTTACGAATACTGGAATAATGACCTCACCTCCAACGTTCTGTTTGAAGGCAATCTCTGCTGGGACGCCGGATACGGCTGGGCTCACGGACAGCGACCTGATCCAAACGGCGCTCATCTCATGTTTTATACCAACCGGGCCGAAACAACCAATTTCGTCGTTCGAAACAACGTCTTTTCCGAAGCGACCGAAGCAACCATCCGATCCGACAACGATTGGTTTAAAGACCTGACTCTCGACGGAAATCAGTATTACCAGTCGGAAAAACCGTTCCTGCGCCTGCTCGTAAAAAATTATTACGGAAAAGACGAATTCAAACGAATACAGGATGAACTCGGAAAAGAAAAGAACGGAAAAGTTCAAAAATTCAATCCGCCCGTCTTCAAGGAACGGTAAGTTTATATCTCGCTTCGCAGACTGTTTTCAATCAGATATTTGCCGAATTATTCAAATATGAACAACATAAAAGAAGACCGAAGGTTTCCCGCCTTCGGTCTTCTTTTGTCATGAATAATACGCGGATCAGCGAACGATCATTCTCCAACATTGATGAATTTTTTTATTTCTAAATTCTTCGGGAACCGTTCGGACGGAAATGTCTCTTATCTGATAAAGATCGGAAAGTTCGTTCTCAAAAAGTTTAAAACGCCGGAAATTATTGGAGAAATAAACAATCCCTCCCTGATTCATTCGACCGGCCAACAGGCGCAGCAGTTCGACATGATTCTTCTGAACGTCCCAATCTTCTTCCGTCGATTTGCTGTTGGAAAAAGTCGGAGGGTCGCAAACACAAAGATCGAAATTCGATTTGTCCAGCCAGGGCCGTTCAATCGGCTGATCTTGAACCGCTCCTTCTCGCGCAGGCGGAATATTTTTTAAGAACTTCATAACATCCGCTTTTATGAACTGATGAATCGGTCCGCCGGACCTTTTCAGTAATCCGTTAACGTCCATATTCGCGCGGGCCCAATCGAGATAATTCGGCGACAGATCGACCGAAACCGTTGAGGTTGCCCCGCCATCGGCCGCGTAACAGGTAAAAGAGCCCGTATAACAAAACAGATTCAAAAAGCGCTTTCCCGCCGCCTCTTTTCGCACCATTTCCCGGGTCAAACGATGATCGAGAAACAGACCGGTATCAAGATAATCGGTCATATTGCAAAGAAAAACCAAACCGCCCTCATTCGCTTCAATGACCCGGCCAGATTCGCTTAATTTTTCATATTGGGAATCGCCTTTTTGACGAGACCGACGTTTAAGAAAAATGTTTTTCGGTGAAACTTCCAAAATTTCTCCCGCTGTTTTGGTCATCAGATCCAGCCATAACCGATGTTGTCCGACCGTTCGCTCATCCGGACGCTCGTATTCGGCGATATGCAAATATTGCCCGTCATAAATATCAATGGCCAGCGGTACCTCCGGGAAATCGCGGTCATAAAGACGATAACAGGTGATACCCCGTTTCGGATAACGATGTAAATGCTTCTTGCGATTGGCCAAACAACGTCCAAACTCCTGCGCCTGATATTCCGCGTATTGATCAAGACCGGCAAAAACAGGCGCTTGATCCGCGCTGGACCGTTTTCCGTTCGTCCGACTTTCCCCCCTTTGATCTTCGCTTGATCGATCAAGAGAAGTTTTTTCGATATTTTTCGCAAAACGGCCGGATACATTTTCCGTATTTTTTTCAACGGCTTTGCAGGATCCCCCATTATTTTTTCCGAATATTTTTTCCGCTGATTCGTTTTCAACGGTACAGATTTCGACAGATGCTCCATCTGCGATATTTTTTGACCTGAATGATTCCGTCTCTCTTTCTGAAACGGATCCCGATTTATCTGAAACAATATCGGTACCGGACAAATTTCCGGATGTACCGGACATTTTTTCCATTGAATCCGTCCGGGAAGAAATACCTTCGGAACGGTCAGGTTCAACAGAAAAATCGATCGGCGGTTTGGGTCCTAAAAACTGAAAGCAAGTGCATTCGAGCCGGGCATTATAAAGTTTTCGACGACGGGTCGCTTTCTGACCAATCAGTGTTTCAAGATCGTTCCAAGCGGTGAAAATATAATGACTCCAAGTCGGAAGTTTGGAAAGAACGGCGGGAATCGATTCATAAAGCGACCTTAGTTCCCGCTGGTCCCCCAACCGGTCCCCGTAAGGAGGATTGCAGATCACGCAGCCAAAGGAACGCTCGTCGGTCAGATCCCGAAAATCGGCGGTTTTAAAAACGATATCGTCCCCTACCCCGGCCAATTTCGCATGATAACGGGCCAGATCCAGAGCGGACTCATCAATATCCGATCCAATAATTTTGACATCCAACGGAGGAAGAATTTCCGCTTCCGCCTCTTTTCTTGCCTCCTGCCAAAGCCGGGGATCAATACCGGGCCAAGCTTGAGCGGCGAACTCTCTTTTCAAGCCGGGCGCAATTTTTCGGGCGAACAGGGCCGCTTCGATCGGAATGGTTCCGGAGGCGCAAAAAGGGTCGATCAGCGGACGATTTCTGTTCCAAACGGAAAGTCGGACAAGGGCGGAAGCGAGTGTTTCCCGAAGAGGAGCGACAACATTCATCAGACGGTAGCCGCGCCGATGAAGTCCCCGGCCGGTCGTATCAAGAGTTATTACCGCCTGATCCTTAACAAGAGAAATTTCAACCGTGTATTTCGGACCGTCTTCCGGAAGACGATTGATCCCGTAAACTCTCCCCAATCGGTTGACAATCGCTTTTTTAACGGTTCTTTGAAGAGCGGGTACGCTGGTAATCGTCGAACGAACCGATCGGGCCTCAACCAAAATTTCCGCGTCCTGCGGCATCCAGTTTTCCCA
Source organism: uncultured Planctomycetaceae bacterium (assembly GCA_964652875.1). Lineage (GTDB taxonomy): Bacteria > Planctomycetota > Planctomycetia > Pirellulales > Thermoguttaceae > JAUNBG01. The sequence goes on along the minus strand of CAZZEF010000218.1, from coordinate 1,264 downwards.
TTCAATCGCGCCGGCAGCGTCAAAAATCGTATCAAAATCATTAAAAACAGGAAATCGGGTCAGTTCGATCAGAATTTTCCCCGCGGTTCCAAGATGAATATTGGCCCGAATCATATCGGACAACTCCCCTTGAAAAAAAGTTCGTCCAACTTCAATATCGGAGTTTCGGGCTTCGTAACCAAGATCTTTAAGTTCCCGGGCAACCAGGAATTCCAGTCCCATCGTTGAGGTGGCAATAAATCGCATTAAATTTTTCAGTCCTTGTATTTTTCCATAAAAACACTGTTGCCCCGGGAATTGTATTCTACTCGATTCATAAAGGATCTCATTAAATGAACACCGCGGCCGTTCGGCTTGGATAAATGATCGCCGATCGTTGGATCGGAAACCAAATTCGGATCAAAACCGTCCCCTTCATCAGTGATTTCAAACCGAACGATATCATTGGAAATACCGCATCGAAATAAAACCTTTTTTTCGGGAGAAAACTTGTTGCCATGTTTAAAAGCATTTATTAACGCTTCTTCCAGTGAAAGTTGAATTCCGAAAAATACCTCTTCCGGCCAGCCGATAATCACAAGCCAATGAATAACTTCTTCGGTCAGACTGCATATACTGGAAGTATTGCTCGGTATTTCACCGTTGAAAGAGGTCCACCATTTATTACAGTCAAGAAGAAATTCAACGGCCTCCCCGTCGGATTCATTACGGAAAAATCTGGAAAGATGCCCCCCTGTCATTATTCAGCCTCCGTCTTTTGAAAAGACGCCATTCCTTCTTCATAAGATTCATAAATGGCCATCAGACGATACATGCCGGTGGCGGTAAAGATCTGATTAAGAATAGGCGAAATATCCGCGATCTTCATATCGCAACCGTATTCTTTCGATTTATTCTGTAAAAGGACAAAACGACTCAACGCAGAACTGCACATATAAGTAACTTTGGAAAGATCTATAAGAAGCTTTTTCACGCCGTCCTTTTCGACCAGTTCAAATAACTCGTTTCCCATCTCCTCAATCGGATAATCGCTAATAAGCCGCGCGGAATTAAATGTTACGACCGTTACGCCTTCTTTAACAGATGTTGTTATATGCTTAAAATCTGACATGTCTGCACTTCCCGATTTCTTCTGATGCCCATTTTTTAAAAACAATTTACATTGTTCTTTGTTGCCGCCCTGTTTTTAAATTTCCTGTCATTTTTGACAATTATCTTTGTCTATCGCCTGTTCCTGTATCTTTAGATCGGAAAATCATTATTA
>CAZZEF010000217.1:0-7806 GCA_964652875.1 uncultured Planctomycetaceae bacterium | reverse complement strand
TCTGTTTAAAGGCGGGTGTCCGAATTAGGTATTTTACCAGAATTGCCGCCGCGGTTAAACAGGGACGAAGAGTTCACGCGGCTGTCCTTGAATCGAAGTCGGGCAGGGAAGCCGTTCTTGGAAAAGTCTTTATTGACTGCACTGGCGACGGGGATTTCGCTTATCAGGCCGGTTGCGGTTTCGATTGGGGGAATCCGGTGGACGGCAGTTTTCAGCCGATGAGTTTTAATGTTATGGTTACAGGGATCAATTATGAAGAAGCGAAACCTTACATTATCGCGTCGAGAAATTCATCGCCGAACAAAAAAGCGCTTTTGAAGGAAATGAAGAAAGCGGGATTTACCCCTTCCTATGCGGGTCCGTCGATTTTCCTAATCCGCAAGGATCTTTACGTTATGATGTCCAATCATGAATACCGTCTCAAAGGGATCAGTGCGGAGGATTTGACCCGGGCAACGATTGAAGGACGCGCGGAGATGTTCGCCCAGATCGACGCTCTTCGAAAATATGGCGGGATCTGGAAAAACATGCGAATTGTCGCAACGCCCGATCAGCTTGGCGTCCGGGAAGGACGGCGCGTACATGGACTTTATACCGTTTCCGCGGAAGATCTTCGGCTGGGCCGTTCGCAACCGGACGCCGTCTGCAAGGTCCGGTTTCCAATTGACGTTCATTCGACCAATCCGGACAAAACCAAAGGAATCGAAGGCAAATCGTTCAGAGCGAAACCTTACGATATTCCGCTTCGGGCTTTGATCGCCAAAGATGTTGACGGTCTGCTTATGGCTGGCCGGTGCATCAGCGGAGATTTTATCGCCCATTCAAGTTACCGGGTAACCGGAAACGCCGCGCCAATGGGGGAAGCCGCCGGTCAAATCGCCGCAAAAGCCGCTCTTGTGAATAAACTTCCTTCCGAACTGGTAAAAACAAATTTATGACCGGATCGAATAGTCTCACTTCAACAATACATTTGCAATGGCATTCAGATCCTCCAATAAAGGAATGACGGCAGAAGATCCCCCCGGTTTTATACAGTATTTCGTTTAAAATAGAAAACTGATTAGAAAAATCAATCTGTTAAAAAAGAGAATTGTATAAATATCAGTAAAATAAACCTGTCCTGAAATCAAAATGAACACTGTTCAAGAGAAGATTTTAACAGGACAGGTATTGGGAAGAAGTTACAGCCGTCTTTTTTTATCGGCGGCTGATGTTTTAAATTTAGCGGCTGATTTCTTCCGTGTTGATTGCCTTTTTAACCAATTCGACAAATTCTTTTCGGTCTTCATCATTTCCGACAGAGCCTTCGGTCAGTTTCAAAACATCGTTCATTTCTCCTTGTCCGGCATAAATACTGCCGCGCAAGAGCAAACCGAACAGCGCGGTTCCCGCGGCGAATTTAAATTCTGAACTCATCTCCGTTTTGGCACCTTTTGGATTAAGAACAGGTTCGGTCATTAATTTGCTTTTTTGTGAATCAGGGTCTTTGTACCGCAGTTTGACAAACATGAGTTCATTGGAAAATTCATTCTTGTTGTTCGCTTTGAATTCTTTTTGGGAGAGATCTTTGGCCTGATCCGTTTTCGCGTTGGCTTCGGTTTTCTTTTCGGACTGGTTTTTATTGGCGTATCGGGATTGATCAATTCGACCGTCGGCAGGCAGTTCGATCCCAATGGGAATGATCTCATAAAGCGCGGTAACGGTATGACCTGCCCCGATTTCACCGGCGTCTTTTTTATCGTTGTTGAAATCGGCGGCGGCAAGACGGCGGTCGTCGTAACCGAGCAGTCGGTAACCGGCGACGCGGTCCGGGTTGAAATCGACCTGGATCTTAACATCCTTGGCGATTGTGACAAGTGTTCCGGTCATGTTCTTGACCAGCAGACGGTGGGCTTCGTCCAGTGTGTCGATGTAACCATAATTGCCGTTTCCTTTGTTGGAAAGAATTGCCAGTCGGTTGTCTTTGTAATTACCCATTCCAAAGCCGAGGATCGAAAGATAAACTCCCGATTTGGACTCCGTTTCGATCATTTTTTCCAGTTCCTGATTATTCGTAATGCCGACATTGAAGTCGCCGTCAGTGCAAAGAATAATTCGGTTGACCGCGTTTTTGTTATAATGTTTTTTTGCCAAATCGTAAGCGGACTCAATGGCGGAAGCTCCTGCGGTTGCTCCCCGGGCTTTGAGGCCATCAATGACGTTTAGTATATGGGCCGTTTCCGTTCCGCTGACGGGAAAAAGCGCGATTCGGGATTCGGATCCGTAAGTGACAATCGCGATTCGATCTTTGTCGTTCAAAATTTCTGTCAGTTCCGCCAACGATTTTTTAACCAGCGGAAGTTTGTTTTCCGAGGACATTGAACCAGAAGTATCGATCAGGAAAACGAGATTCAGCGGCGGTCGTTTTTCGATTTTTATTTCTTTTCCTTTAATGCCGATTTTGACCAGCAAATGATCTTTAGCCCAAGGGCAGGGAGCTGTTTCCGTATGAACCGCAAACGGTTCAGCGGCCTTTTCTTCGGGCGCTTTATAATCGTATTTAAAGTAATTGATGATTTCCTCAATTTTAACCGCGTCTTCCGGCGGTCGGCGGCCGGCCTCTAAAAAACGTCGAATGTTCGAATAGGAAGCGGTATCGACATCAATCGAAAAAGTCGAAAACGGATCTTCTTTCGGAGTGACAAACGGCTTTTCTTTGACAGGAGTGTATTCTTCGGTTCCGTTTTTCATCTGTCTTTCAAAAACGGATATGTTTTCCATCTTTTTCTTATTGCCGGAAACAATTTCGTCCGTGCTTTCGTTCAAAACAGAGGAGGGTAAATTTTTATCCGCTTGCGATTGATCGAATCGGTCGGAATTATTTCGGAAAGATTGTTCCGGTGCTGCCGCAGGTTTGGCGTTTGTTGTTACGCTGCTCATGCTTCCGTCCATCTCTCTGCCTATTAATGTGTTTACCGGATCTAAAAAGGCTCCTGCACCGCTGCGAGCGTCCCGTATATTTTCGGCTTTGTCGGACAACTTCTGTTTGCTCACGGATGAATTTTCGCTTGATTTCCGGGTTTTGGACTCCATTCTTCGCGCTGCCGCCGGTTCAGAAGTCAAACTTTCCCTTTGGAATTTTGGCGGGACTGAATCGGCGTCCGTTTTGGCCAACTCTTGTTTCTGTCTGATCACGGATGAATTTTCTCTTGGTCTCCTGGGTTGGGACTCTTTTCCTGGCGCCATTGGTTTGGTCGTCAAGCTCTCCATTGAAGAAGTATCCGGGACAGAATTGGTGTTTGCGTCGAATTCCGTTTGTCTGGGCTCCTCCATTTTGATCGTCGCCCCCTTGTCGACAATATCGATAAGGGGAAGATTGCGCGCGATTTGAACATTATTTCGGGACGAAAGGAACCATTGAATTCCCCAAGCCGCCAAAAGAACCGCGGCGCAGGCGGTAATTATACGTCTCCAATGCAGGATTCGTTTGGGCTGTTGGAACGCGTTTGCGGAGATCAATGGATCAGATCCGCCGGGATCAGGCAGAGGCTCGTTTTTAAGAGCAATTCGAACGGATTCAATCGTTTGGCCAAGTTCGTCCAGCTCGTTTTTAAGCTCCGGATTATTTTTAACCGCGTTTTCAAGATCTTTTTTCTCCTCTTCGTCCAGTTCATCGAGAAGCCAAGCGGTCAGACGAGGATCGTCAATACCGAAATTACCGGTACGGTTCGCGGTGTTGAGATCAGAATTATTCATTTTGTCATTATTAATATTATCGTTCATTTTGCCACCTTTACCTTTTCGCGGAGCCGCAGAATTGATTCATGAAGAAGCCAGGCAACGGTTGTTTTCGGTTTGTCCAGAACATCGGCCATTTCCTGATAACTGAGATCCTCCTGAAATTTCAATCGGAGTACCTCTCGATGATCACTGTCCAGTTCGTTCATCAGATCGAGAATCATTTTTTGTTCCTCATTTCTTTCCAAAACCGTTTGAAGATCAGGTTCTGATCTTTTTTGCCGGAGATAGATCAGGTTTTCGGCAACGGTTTTTGTTCGTTCGTCATGCCGGGAAGAATCGGTAATGAGATTTCGCGCGGTTCGATAGAGCCAGGCCCGGATTTTTTCGCGGACTACCGGCGGGATCTGATTCATCAGACGCAAAAACACTTCCTGGGTCAGATCCGCCGCCTTGTCCCGAGAGCGGACCCGACGAAGAATAAAAATCCGAATCAGTTCATATAATTCGTTCTCTATTTCCTGTTTTGACATAACAGACCTTTCCGGTTCCTTGTATTGAATTTTCCGAGACGATTCCGGCGCCGGTTCGTTCTTTCGGATCCAATAACAATTAAAAGTAAAATTTACTATCGGTTTCGCATGCCGTTCGCTGAACGCTTTTTCATTACCGCCTTCGGAATTGATGAAGATCTTTTCCTGATCGGGCACAAAAACAAGATTAGCTCGGCATCTTTTGTTCTTTAAGACGAACGAAGTAAAGGTTTCATAGGAAATTTTAAAAAAATGAATTGTTTTTTCAAAAAATTTTTTTGAACTTGAATAATACCGGCTTCTTAACGATTTTTGGCCCTAACATCAAAAGGACAATTGAGTCGAGAAATTCATGGACGGAAAAAGCGAAAATTAAAAATAATGACAGTATATAAAATATTGACAAGATCATTTTCAGGCCGCGCCTCTGTTTTTTTTGAAGCAGGAAGGAGAGCCGGTTCATGAGGTCAAACGGCAGAAAAAGGGAAAATTAAAAGCGGGTGGATCTGCCGGATCCGGGTAAAAATTTCAAAAAGAAACGGATAACCTCCGGTCTTTTTATTAAGACGGACCGCGGAAACGGAGTGAAAACGTCTCCGCGATCCGTCTTTATTCAAGATCGCGTTTTTACGAAAGATCAGTCTTCGTATTTGATCCAGATATTGCGGTATTGGACTTTGTTTCCATGTCCCTGCAGATACAGACCGCGCGCTTCGTCAGCTTCCCCTTTGCGTCCGGGCGTCTTGTCTTTGAGTTCAAGATCGTCATGAATGAGGACGCCGTTATGAAGAACGGTGATCCGGGCGTTTTCGGTTTTCTTTCCGTTGCTGAATTTGGCCGGAATGAATTCAATATCGTAAGTCTGCCAGGTCAAAGGCGGAAAACACATATTAACCGCCGGTTTATCGGACTGATAAAACCCGCCGCATTCATTGTTTTCGCCTTCAAGACCAAAGGAATCGAGAACTTGACATTCGTAACATTCGTTGATATAAACACCGCTGTTGGCCCGGGCCTGACCTTTGCTCAAAGGCATGAATGAGGTCATGAATTCAAGATGGAGCAGATACGGAGTCCCTTTCTTAAACGGTTTGGCGCATGCTTCGGACCAGAGGGTTTTGGTCTCTTCGTTCATTTTGGCGCCGGGAAGGAATTTGTCAAGAGTTGATCCGTCGAAGATCACTTCGGCCCCTTCGGGCGCTTTTTGACCAAGTGTCGGACTCTTGCGTTCAACTTTAACGGCTTCCATTTTTTTCTTGTTCAGAAAGAAGCATTTTCCATCTTCCCAAGTGAAAGCCATGGGGCGTTTTTTCTGTTCACTGTCGAAAATAATATTGGGATCTTCGTTCGTTGATGATCTTTTGGGAATATTCATTTTTTGACCGACAACAACAAGTTTGCCGTCTTTATATTCAGCGGTGCCGAAAAATCGGGCCATCGACCGATCCCAATCTTTACCGGGAAGTCCGCCGGGATAGCCAATAACGCGGAATTGACCATTGCCGTCCGCGATAACTTGATATCCGCGTCCGTTTTCAGCGGTAATATATTCACCCTGAAGCTCGAAATCTTTCGCGTAAGCGCTGTTCTGAACATCCTTGACACTGGTCAGTTCGACTTTGGCGGGCTTGTCCGCAGCAAACGACGGAACGGCCAGTAAAGCGACGGCGGCTAACACCGCGAAGCTAAACATTTTTTTCATTTTAAAATCCTTTCAATTCAGATCTTGTTTTTTTAAATTTTATCAGTATGAATAATTGAGAAACGGAAATGAAAACGAAAATGATCAGCGGTCGATCAGTTTACGCATTTCAGGGGTGATCGGCATGACTTCGAAATCTTTGAACCACATTTCGCTGTCGTTTCCGCCATGAAGCTGGAGACCGAGTTTTCCGCTCTTCTGATTATAAACATCGTCAGTGAAATCGATTGTTTTAAATCCGTTCAGGAAGTTGATCAGTCGATTTTTATAGGCAACGGTAACAATAGTGTTCCAGTCGTCTTTATTGAGAAGTTTGGCGACAAATTCTTCGTTTTTAGCCAGCCAGCCGCGTCCTTTAAGAACGGATCCGTCTTTGGCTTTGCCTTGCGTATGCCAAATACCGGAGACACTGTATTTTGATTTTTCGCTCTTGTCATCGGAAATTTCATTTTGAAATCCGCGCATCGTCCAGGGAACATCATTTTCTTCCGCTCGGAAATAAAGTCCGCTGTTCCCGCCGTAAATACGGTAGCTGACTTTCGCAACGAAATCATCATAATTCTTTTCGGATATGACCAGTCCGTCCCGTTTTTCTGTCTTGCCGTGAACTCCGCGAAGGAATCCGCCCTTTTCGTCGAACGACCATTCTTTCGGAAGAATATAATATGCGTTTTTAAGAACGGTTTTGCCATTTTCTTTGACAAAGAACGGTTCCCATTTCGAAACGCCAAGATCCTTGATCCGAATGTTGCGCCAGGCGATTGTTCCCTCTTGTCCGGCATGTACCTGAAGACCGATGAAACCGGAGAAGTCAAGATAATCAAAAATGTTAACGCAGGGGACGCCGTTGATCCAGGTTCGCAGAGACGGACCGACCGCTTGAATCTCAAGATCGTTCCAGCCGTCTCTATTATATGCGGCCCGGGCCTTGGTCAGAACTTCATCGGAAGTATCGTCAAGCCAAATTATTTTGTATTTGAATCCGCGTCGTCCTTCATCGTAAATTCGGGCGGTATCATTTTTGGCCGACGGGTCAATTTCGCACTGATACCCGAAAACGCGTTCCAGTTCGGTTCCCTTGACTTTGTCAACACGGTAAGCGCTGCGGAACTGGACGCCGGAATTGCCCGATTTACTGAGAACTTTGAACTGCAGCTTCAAAATGAAGTTGCCGTAAGTTTTTTCAGAGCAAAGGAAAGTGTTGATTTGGGTAAGAGGTTTTTCTTTATCGCGGGGAGTACACGTTCCGACGATCATGCCGTCTTCGACTTTGTAAGTTGCCGCTCCTCCGTGTTTAACCCAGCCGGAAAGATCCTTACCGTTGAATAGGGAAATAAAGCCCGCTTCCGGTTCGGCGGCAAATGCGGCCGACATTCCGAGAAGAGCGAAAAATAAAAAAGAAATTACCGTTTTTTTCATGTTTTCTCCTTGCCGATTTTTTTCGGTTAAAGTAAATATAGTATCCCTGAAGGATAACAAACCAATAAAACCAGTATAATACTTTCCGATTTCGATTTCAACAGTTCTTCATTGAAAATATAAAAATAAGATCTTTTTTGATAAAATTCTTTATTTGACAGAAACAATACCCCGGTATTCGGTATCATAAAGACAGAGAGATGTTTCATCCCAGTAAGCGGCAACGCAAGGGCTTGGCAACGCAAGGGCGTTGCATCCCGGTAAGCGCTTCCGCGCTGAAAACAAGTTTTCGCTTCCGTTGGTCGCTTGCCGAAATATCAATATGACCTTTTAGGAACGGCAACTCAAGGGCTTGGCAACGCAAGGGCGTTGCATCCCATTAAGCGCTTCCGCGCTGAAAACAAGTTTTCGCTCCCGTTGGTCGCTTGCCGAAAA
>CAZZEF010000216.1:0-7885 GCA_964652875.1 uncultured Planctomycetaceae bacterium | reverse complement strand
CCGGAAATCAACCGATTCACAAAGTCCATCAGCGGAAATTTAAAAGACAATAGTATAAAACAATTCCAAAAAGTTTAACGGATTAAAAATGGATAATTCTTTCAAAAGTATTTTTTCAAGTTACGGATCTCTTGTTAAAAAAAGAGGAAACGGCTTTAATATTGCGGTTTCGCTTCTTATCTTTCTATTACTGATGATGTATATTCTCGTCCATGATTCGCAGGACGAGCAGCAAACCGGACCTCAAGCGCCGAATACCTCGCAAACGCGAAAGAAAGAGAGTCAGTGGCCGACCGGATCCCTTCCCAAAATCGATAAAAATTTTCCCGATTGGGAAAAATGCCAGGTTGACCGTTGTGTTGATGGCGATACAATTATTGTTTTTTCCCGTAATTTAAAAGAGCGGGTTCGATTATTGGGAATAGATACTCCGGAAACGGTTAAAAAGAATGTTCCGGTTCAGCCGTTTGGACCGGAAGCTTCCGAATATACGAAAAAACGAATCGCGCAGGCCAATAATTATGTCTATCTGAAGGTCGACGGCGACCGGACCGACCGATATGACCGGCGGTTGGCACTGGTCTATTTGGATGAACAGCAAACTCTTCTTTTAAATAAGGAACTTGTCGAAAACGGATTGGCCCGAATGGAACCGCAATATAACTATTCTGCTAAAATGAAGGATCTGTTTCGTATCGCGGAGAAGAAAGCGCAGGCCGAACGGCTCGGTATTTGGAGTCTTCCAGAAAACGTTAAAGAACGGGATTCTGCTGCTCGCGCAAAGAAACGTCAGCGTTGAAAAAGGGGACGGTAACCGCGAAGGTCACGAAAAGGGGAAATACCTTTTGACGCTACGAAGCCGGACACTCAAGCGCGGTTGCGGCCAGAATATTTCTCTCGCGTAATCGTTCACGGAGAGGTTGTAACCACGGATATGATTTTGGGAAAATTCCAAGACCAGTTCTTTGTTGCTTGTATTGTTCAAAGTGTCATAAAACGGAGAAAATATCGTAATCCCCAGAATTTTTTAGGGACAGTACTTCGAAAAACAACCAGTTCAGGAGAACACAAAAATATCAATATCCTGTTTAATATCATTATGACGAAATACCGTATTTCGGGATAGGTCATCCGTGTTCATCCGTGAAATCAGTGGTTTCAAATAATTTCTGTGAACGGTTACTCTCTCGCAATGGCGCGCAGGGAGGCGGATCTTTATAAAATCGAACAAGTTCTTTCTAAAGGAGTTGTCTTTGACCAACAGTTGACCGATCCGGGTTTCGCGTATTTTGCGGATACCCTTTCTTGTATCAGTCAACGGTGAATATTGGAGATCTATTTCCGGAAATTCGTTGAACAGCAAGGTTTGGAACAGGCGTTTGGCGTAACCCCGGGATCAGCAACGGTTGTCAATGCCTCAAATTTCGTTGGAAAACCAAGTGCTGATCCCTTTTTTACTGCCTTTATTTTAATTTATCCGCGATTTTTTGACGCTGCTGAAGCAGGGTATCCGGATCAAGTGAAAATTGACGCGGATTTTTGAAAACAGGCTGACAGAACGACCGCGCTTGATCAACAGAGTTCAGCTTTTGACCGAGCTGCCAGAAATACTCATAATCTTCCATTCCGTCACGCAAAACAGCCAACCGCATACTTCCAATCGGATCGCCGTTTTTATTCGCGTAAAGCAGATTGCCGTCCCCGTAAATTTCAATGCCGATCGTCAACATCATCGACCAGTCGAGCAGGAACTTTTCTTCCGGATCGAACGGGACGCATTTTTCATGCGACCAGATATTCACTCCCCAATAGAGAAGTCCGTCGTATTTCTGTTCGTAAGACTGCCAGCCGAGAATTCGCGCGTCGATCAACGGGAAGCGGAACATCAAGTTGGCGTAAGGAAACCCCGGTCCGCAGCAGATATAGGACCAAACCTGTTTTCCGCGTTCCCGGCACAAAGCGGCTTTTTTATAATTGTATTTGGAGGAAACAGGGCAGATCCAGTCGAGTTTGAGCTTGTCGAGCAGATCAGGATCCTGAGGCAGGTAGGCGGTTGTAAAAGTAGCGACTTCCGGGAAGTTTTCCTTGATCATTCCGAAGTATTCCGTCATAATATTGAAATACTCTTCATTGCGTTCATCGAAGGTGTAAATGTAAGCATTCTTCAGGAGTTTTCTTTTTCGAAGTTCCTCAATATAGGGTTTGAGTTTTTCAAGAGTCGCTTTTTTGAATTCCGGTGTATAGAAATTTGTTGGCGAGTTGCAGTTCCAAGGATTGTTTCCGCGCGGCTGGACCATATTGAGAATACTGACGGCGCCGAGCTGATCGGTCGAGCGCAGGTGTTCCATAATGTCGATATCGGGAAGTTCTGTTCGTGTAATATCACCTTCCGGAGAAATTCGATGCTTGGCGAGAAAGTCACAATATTTTTTACGAATCTTGAGGATAGGGGCTTTTTCGCGGTCGTTTTTCGCCGCGGGGATCTTATATACTTTTTCGAGATAACCGTTCATCAGAGCGAACGCTGTTTTCAAATGGCATTCATTGGAAAGTTCGATATCCCAAACGCGAACGTTCAGATCAATACTGCGGGCCGGAGCGTTTTCGGGAGTGATCTGAAGCGTTCCGCGATAGTGGCCCGGCGCGGTCCCTTTAGGCGCGTATACGGTAATCCAGAATGGACAGGTCTTACCGGCCAATGTTTTTCCGAACGAGACCGGCAGTAGTGCATCAGGATACCAATCGGGCAAATGTTCGGTATACTGCGGGTTATAATGCAGTTTATCGGCCATAATAAAACCGATCTGTTGCCATTCGATATTCTTTTTCGAAATAATTTTGGAAGCGTCGGATGTATTAATCAAATCGGTAAAGGTGAATTTTATCTTGTTCAGATCCCCGGGCGAATTAATCGCGACTTGAAAACTTTCGTATTCGTTCCGTGCCAGCTGAATCGAGGCGGTCGGATCCGCAAGACACTTTTTCCATTTCGTTTTATCATCAGGAAGTTGGGGCAGGGAATCGAGAAAAATTCTCCGCATTGATGTTTCAGTCCAAAGAAAATAGGGAGAGTCAGACAAAACGTCTTTCATTTGAGCGAGTTGTTTTTTATAACAATTTTGCTGCAAATGGGGATTAAAACGATCCGGTGCTTTTTCGATAAAAATATCGTCAAACCATACTTTTCCGGAACATTTTCTAAACAGAATGAAGAACTGGATCTCTTTGATCGGTTTGGTTGGAAGAAGCCAGGATTCAGAGAATTCCCAGTCATGCTGACCGGGAGAGAATCCGGCGATCTGTCCCCAAAGATTGGTTCCGTCGTCATAAAATATATCAAGATAGATCGAGTATTCCTCTTCCTGATTCACCTTTTGGGCACGGCTCCAGCCGCCGAATCGGAAGGGAACGTTGACCGGTTGGTCGAAACGAATTGTCTGACAAACGGATCCGCGTTTTTGCGTGTCATTCGATTCGAACGAAATTGATCGTTTGCCCGAATGGACAGACTGATCATCGGTCATTGCTTTCAAGGAGCCGGACACCCAGCCGGTACGCGAAATTCCAAGTTCCGGTACCTGTTGGAACGATCCGTTTTCATTGACGGCGTCTCCAACTTTTTCAAGTCCTTCAAAACCGGGATTGCCGAGCAGGTTTAATTGGGGATCGGGCGCGGACGTTTTGGCGGACAGCGGTATTGAACTCGTCAAAACCAGCAGAACGATTAAAAATATTTTTTTGAACATGTAAATATCCTTTGCAAAAAATACCCTTTTGGTTCAAACAATTCTATTCGGGCTTCATTTTTTATGATCCGCTATCGGTACCGATTGACTTGAATGAAAAATCGGTACTGAAACCGATACGGTTCTTGATCAAACAACAAAGACCTCATAAAAAATCGAAAATCCTTTTTGTTCAATACCGATTGTCGAAAACCGGTATTGAAAAACAATCGGCAAAAAGAATTTTTGAAAGAAGCAAATACAGCACTTCAAATGGAAAAACACGAAGTCGAAGCAGCCTTTTTTCCAAAGACAGGTGATGTAACAGGTGATGTATTGGAACATTGAGGCAAGTAAAATTTGGAAACGGTGAAAAACGATCAATATTATAATGTGAACATTATAATGTTCACCTGAAACGGTTCCGTATCGGGACTTAACTCCGCGCCAGTCGTGAATCAAACGGTCCGTACACCATTTTGATTTTCATGCTTTCATCGTGCGCCGTCAGATAATACACTTTGTACTTGCGTCCGTTATCGAAGACTTTAATGACGACATGTCCGCCGTCCTTTGCGATGGAGCGGTAAAAAGGCGCCTTTTCGCAGGCAGCCCTTCGGCTTGGCGGAAACATGGTCGGACAAACCAGTCGCGGATCGGGATAGAGATCTTCGGACATCATGGACTTCAAGGCCCGGTCACTGGTATGCCATTGATCCCAGACATTTACGGTATACACTCGGGGCCGAACCGCCTTGACGAAGCCCGGTCCCATCGCGTTTCCCGCCGCGTGATGATTTACCTTGCAGACGTCAACCGGACCGGCTGCCTGACCAACCAGCGTTTCAACCGGGACGATTTTTTTATTCGAGTCAGTACTTGATTCGTCTATATCGCCCGCGCAGAAATACCGGAACGGACCATAAGAAAACAGAAGTCCGATACTGAGAGGATTCTCACTAATTCCCTTACCCGGCCAATTTGCGTAAAGTTCACGGGTTTCTTTTTCCTTTCCGGTCCAGACTTCACCGTTTGCGCAAAGATTACGAATATGAAAATCGTATTTTCCGGAGGACTTGCGCAATTTGATCTGGTCAAGTTGACCGACTAGAAACTTCTCCATATTGAGTCCTTTTTCCTTCATGGTCCATCGAAGGAATTTTCGGAAATTATCGGCCATTTCCCCTTTGACGGGAAGAGGATAATTGTAATCAGGATATCCTCGGTCGAACGCGGAGTCAAAATGAAGATATTCGCCTGTTTCAGAAAGACCGCTGAGACAATAATCTTCGCCGCGGCCCCGCGTTCGTCCCGCGCTGTAGCGGCAGCATCCGCCGTGATCCTCATGAAAATGGGAAAGGATCATATAATCAACGTTCGCCGCGTGCGGATTGACCCGCTTGATATAACGGGCGATCCACTGGCCCGGATGACGCGTTTCGTCGGGGAGTACGTCCACTTTGATATTGTCCCGCGGATGCCAGTCGCCCGCGTCAATGAGCAGGGAAGTTCCATCCGGCAGAATATAAAAAACAGATTCCGCCCGCCCGGTATAAATTGAGTGGATCTCCATTTCACCTTCCCGCCAGCCGGACCAGATCTGACCGATCTCCGATCCTTCCGCGGCATGATAACCGTGCGCGGCAAGCAATCCGCCTCCGGCGGCCAGAATCGATCTTTTAAGAAAACACCGCCGGGATTTTTTAGACGTCATGTTTGAACTCCTTTCAGGAACAGCCGCAAAAAAACAGCGGCTTGATTAAAATTTGATATTGCGCCTCTCGATATCGAATCGATTGTACCGGAAATTTCTGAAATTTTCCTGTCTGTTTTTGAGTATACACCGATCCCCGCTCCTTGGCAAGCGTTTTTCGTTTATTTCTGATATGCCGATTTCATCATGAATTTTCATTCCAACGTCAAAAGATCAGGTGATTCGCGCAGTCTATCGGCGGTGATGACGGAAATTTTAATATAAAAGCAGTGATCTTCATATTTAAATATTTTATAATATTTTTAAGTCGGATCAGTAGTGTCTCGGACGCGGGAAAAACGCCGCCCGCATGATTCGACCGATTTCATCATGAATTTTCATTCCAACGTCAAAAGATCAGCGGAGCCATGTTGTCAATCGGCGGAACAATCGGGAAAATTTCAAATGCCGTCAATATAATATGTATCAGGAATGACGGTATTACTCATTGACGATCGTCACTTCAAAAAATCGAGTGCATGTTTCGTTCCACTTCGACAATAGCGTTGAGCAGTTTCTGCATTGCAAGAGCCTGTCCTTCCGGAGCTGTATTGAGAAATTCGGACAGTTTTAGGCAGGGATATTCGGAACATTTTGAACAAACGCTGATTTTTCTTTCGACAGCGCAGCGGCGGATTTCACACAAATGAGCGCAGAAATAACTTTTGCGTCCGGCTGGGGTCATGCAGCCGTCGCAGGGAAGAAGGTCCGCTGTTATGGCATCACAAGAGTTAAGTTTCCGCCAACTGGCGGCGACAAGTTCAAGTTTCTCCGGCGAGTTTTCCTGTGTTGCGCGGCAGGCGTCGCATTGGGAACAAACCAGTCCGCACGGAGCAATATGGATCGCCGGAGTATTGCTATTTTCATTATTTGCATTATCGGGTTGTTTCATGCTGTTCATCCGCTTTTCCTTTATTGATGTTCTGTTATCAAGTACAAGAGATCTTTTCTTGTTTCGACTTGGAATATTTAAAGAGTCCCGGAACAGAAATCAAGAAGAATTTCCGTTCTGGCAAGTTATTTAATGGGTAATACATTACTGTTTAAATGTTTTATACGGTTTTTTATTTTAAAAGATCCGTCATTTCCGCCGATTGATTTTGTGAATCAGCGGATCTTTTGACATTATAACGGAAAATCATGATGGATCCGGTATAAATCGATAAAAAGATCAGTGGACCTCCGCTTTTAATTCGAGGTCAAACAGCAGTCCATGAAAGCCGGACGCGTTCTCTTTTCCAAAGATGGGCGTTGAGTTAATGGGGATCTTTTTTAGTCCGACCCTGCCGTTTGCTGTTTGATGACCGTCAATAAAAAGTGAGACATTTTCCAGATCACACGTGACCGTAATTCGGGAAGGCCGATCAAGCGGAATGGCTTGAGAAGAAACAATCTTCTTGTCGCGGCAGACAGCGACCGGCCGATTTTCCCTGTCAAGAGACAATTTCAGCGCGCTGTCGATGAACAGCGGCATTTCCCGGTCTTTCCGGTTTGTACTTTCCGGTTGGATACGAACGGAGAAGGTAAACGGTCCGTAAGGAAAGAATCGGAACGGAAATCGTATTGTGTCGTCACCGTCCATACGCAGTGTTTTTGTTTTTTGATCCCATTGCACCGGAGTCTTGCCGCTTTCAATTTTTACGGGTATTTTCCAGGGGGTCGCGGAAATAATTGTGAGTTGATTCTTTTTTTCGAATTTGTAATGTACCGAAAAGATCTCACTTTCGCGGACAGGAACAGGTAAGATCCGCGGCTTGGCGAATCGCGATATTCGTTCGTACCAAGCCGGCCAATATTCGTCGAAATCAGCCCCGGTCTCCAGGATCGGTATGTTTGTTTGACGGTCAAGTCCGGGTAAAACAGAGGTTACCGGATTACTGAACGCGAGGGAATCGGAGCAGTCGGAAAATCGCGCTACCCAGACTTCCTCCGGAATTTGGGAGTCCGCGGGCAGGGGAATTGACATTTTGCAGATAGGGCTTTTAATATGATCGACTTCAATTTCCGCAACCGGCCAGCCGTTTCGAAGCAGTTCCATTTTTCCTGCCGCAGACCATGTTGTCATTGTGATCACCGCAGTTCGTTTGCCGGGTATCTCGGTGTTTTTCAATTCCAAATGTATCGGGATATCAATAGTCTCCGCAATCGGAATGTGAACAGTTCGTAATGATTCCAAACGGGAAATACGACGTGTTACCGGATAGAGTTCACGTCGGAACGGTTCGTTTTTGTTTGTTTTATCGGCGGTATTATCGACAATGGCGAGCTGGACGCGAAGGTTTTTTACATGAAGCAGTTCCCTGCCTGTCATTCGGAATGTTGTTGCGCTGATCCGGTCGGGCAGCAGGGGAACAGGGTCAAAGACTCGGATCGGGCCGTGCGATCCACAGCCCGTGCGCCGATGCGC
>CAZZEF010000215.1:0-7955 GCA_964652875.1 uncultured Planctomycetaceae bacterium | reverse complement strand
TGCGGCTGAAATCTTTTGCCGCAATGAAAACAAGTTCTCGTTGTTCACTTACCGAACACAAGTATTCATGACCTGTTAAGAGCTACCGGCGTGATCGAGCCGGAGAGGGGCATTATACTGCTTTTATTTTAAATTTTCTTAAACACCGCCGATTGACTGCGTGAATTGGCGGTTCTTTTGACATTATAACGGAAAATTCATGATGAAATCGACATATAAGATTAACAAAATTCCAGTTGAGGTCCAGCCCTCTGCTGGCACAAATTTGATATTGAGCCGATTCGCTCCGTTCATGTTTTAGAACTTGTTTTAATTTTCTGCCGATTGACTTCATTCTTCGGAACTGATCCAAGGACGACAGAACAAAAAAACAAGCCGTAACCGACAGAAACGGCTACGGCATGACACTCCTTGTCAACAAACGAAATTTTTCAGAAACTTTCGGAATTTATCCAGCGAGACCGGTTTTGACATCACTTCATCAAAGACAGACATGTCAAAATTTGATTCGCTCTCAATATCGGCGGTGATCGCAACAATTTTAATATCGGGATATTTTCCGCTTTGGCGTATGCTCTTGGCCAAATCCGCGCCATTCATGCCCGGCATCCAAAGATCGGTGAACAAAATTTCGAATTTATTTTGTTCAAGAAGATGAAGCGCCTTTTGGGAATCATTAACCGTAACAGGAGCAAAGCCGAGTTTTTTCAACATGGCCCCCATTACTTTAAGATTCATGTCAATATCGTCCACCAGTAAGACGGAGACAGAATTTGGGGCCATGCCATCATGTCCCTTTTCTTCAAGATCAGGACGTTTGTATTTTCTTTCAATGAACGGAATATCAAACATTTCAACAGTAAAGGCGGATCCTTTTCCCGGTTCGCTTTCCAAAGAAACTTTGCCGTTCATGTTATCAACCAGCCGCCGAACCAGCGCCAGACCGAGTCCTGTTCCGCTGTGCGCGGCATTTCGGTTTCTTTGTATTCTGGCCTGATAGAACATTTGAAACAGTTTTTTCTGTTCGTCCGGAGCAATACCGATTCCGGTATCAATGACACTGAACGCCAAATTGCCGGAGTCTTTTGATTTGGCCGTAAATCGGGCAATAACCGTAATGGATCCCGAGTCTGTAAATTTAATCGCGTTTCCGATCAGATTAAAGAGGATCTGACGCATCCGCAATTTATCAGAGATAAATATTGGAAGATCGTCAGGAACGCTGATAATGAAATCAAGTTTGCATTCTTGACATTTCTGTCGAAAAATACTTTTCATTTCTCTCAACAGATCGGCGAAATCGACTTCGCTTTTGGCCAGAACGATCTGTCCCGACTCCAATTTTGAAAGATCAAGAACATCGTTTATAAGAGCCAGAAGAGCGTTGCCCGCCCGGGATATTCCGTCAAGATAATCTTGCTGGATCTCTTTGGGAATACTTCCATCTTTCATCAATTCGGCGAACCCGATAACGGCATTGAGCGGAGTCCGGATTTCATGACTCATGGAAGCCAGAAACATACTCTTGGCGCGAGCCGCTGTTTGTGCCTGTTCCATTGCGGCGACAAGACGTTCCTGAAACAGGGTACGCTGAACAATAAGTTCAATCAGATGTCGGGAATTCATGAGAAGATCTTTTTCATTTTGAGAGAAAACATGACTGCATCCTTCATAACAGAGCCCGATATTTCCCCATACTTTTCCATCGATCCGCAATAGGCCAATCGCAACGGATCTAATATCCAGATCTCTGTTCTTTTCTTCCCAAAGTGAATACTTTTGAATGGCCTCCTTATCCCAAACGTTATCGATAAACACCACTTTTTCAGAAAAGGCGTTTTTCATAAAAGTATCGGTAAGCGGAAAACTTTCAAAGTCAAAAGACTTGTTCCGGCCTTCTTCATAATATTCGGCAACCGGTTGAAAAGTTTTTTTCTCCAAATCGAACTGGAGCAGGAATACCCGCGCGGCCTGAATCTTTTGACCAATTAACCGCATGACTTCATTCAAAGCGTCCATCGGCTGCTGAGTACTCAAAACAGCGTTCATTCCCTGATTGAGAACATGCTCATTTTCCAGTAAAACATTTTTTTCCGCACTGGATCTTTTAACGCTTGCCAGCGCGTCGATCAGTGTTTGCCGATGCCGCTGACGGAGAAAAAGAAGTTCCAGCAGTCTGCTGGCCGTTGCCAGAAAACGTTTTTCATAGTCCGAGATCTCATGCGCGGCCCCGTTGTAAATAACACCGAATTTACCGAACAGTTTGTTATTAAGAAACAATTCTGAAAAGTATAAAGATCTCGTATCAGAATCACCAAAGATCGGCTGCCATGAACCTAAAATACATTTACTTTCGACAGAAGCGGCATCCGGCATCAGGACTTGTTCACCGCGGAGCAAAGTCTGAATCCATGGTTCCTTTTCTTTGAATGAAAGAGGAACAGCAAACAATTTTGAAAAGCCATCTCCGTCATACTCAAAGAAAGGCATTGCGAGATGCTGTTCCGTATTGATACGAATGATAAACGCTCTGCTGGCATTCATGTAACGGCAAATGGCGCTTAAAACGCGGTTAATCGCGGTTTCGGAATCCTCTTCTTTGAAGAAAGCCTCCATACAGAAATTCACGATTTTTTGATATTTGATCATCGTGTTCTGTTCGGTCACATCAACAGCGCTTTTGACAACGCAGGCAAGTTCACCGGTTTCATCGAACATTGGTTCCGCGTCAATGGTATAATTTCGATCTTTCCAAACAAATTCACTATGTACCGGTTTTCCTGTTTTCAAAGCTTCACGCACAACAGGATCATCTCCGTTTTGATCAGAATTATCTTTATTAAGAGGCGATTCCTGGCTGACAGATCCCATGTCAATAAGTTTACCGGCTTCGTTATTGGTCCGGATCAGATTGCCTTGTCCGTCAAAGAGCCATAGCGGAAAGTGAATATTATCCAAAATCATACTGTTTTGATATTCGACCGCATGAAGTTTTTTCGTTATCCGATACCTCACAATGGCGGCAGCGATAATATTGGTCATCAGTCGGGCAATATTTTCATCGCTGATACTGAATTTTCGCTCTTTTTTATCATAAATTATAATCAGGATCCCCCAGTAATCATCTTGAACACTGATCGCAGCGGCGATCCATGATTTTGTTTTATAATTAACGTTCTCTGACCTAAGAGATTCATAGCCTTCGGCGGTCATGGCGTTGGAGATCATCAGAATTCGACCGTTCTCCAAAAGATAAGCATTTTTATTCCAAAGCGATTCATAAACATCGATCCTCGGTTTGCAGGACGGACTTCCGGGAGAAAGCCATTCCTCAAACAATTTCATATAACCGTCTTCATTTTTTTTGACAAGAAAAATACGGTCGGCATTCATATTATTCATAATCGTGTCGGCAATTTTACCAAGTGCTTTGCTGAAATCAGGCTCGTTTACGGTTTCGGTCAACGCTCCGTTTCCCATCTGTTCGCATCGGGCGATATTATGCAGTTCTGTTGTATCGCTTACGCAGCAGAGCAACAGTTTATGTCCGCTGGCCGAAATATAGGGACGCTTGGAATTAAAATAATAATGATGTTCTCCGGAACGCGGTTCAATAAGGCGTTCCTCAATTTCCATTCCCTCCGGATGATTGAGGATCTCAAGATCATGCTGACGGAGCATTTTCGCTTCGTCGGGCTGAAAAATATCAAAATCGGTTTTGCCGATTACCTGTTCCGGAGTAAGTCCCAGTGATTCGGCAAAGGCCCGATTGCAAACGATATGTTTTCCTTCCTCGGTCATGTCTTTGACGAAAAAGAAAAAAGAAACCGCGTTGCTGAGCAATTCCCAGATCTGATTTTCTTCTTTGGTTTTTTCCAATTGAAGATGTTCCTGTTTACGTTCCAAAATCAGACCCAACAGATGAGTCGCAGATTGAAAAAATCCTTTTTCAACTTCTGTCAATGAATGACAGCCGGTTTCATAGGTGATCCCGAAAGTCCCCCAAGGTTTGCCATTGACTTTTACCCCCCCGGAATAAAGACTTTTGACATTAAACTTGCGGCACTGTTTGTTCCATGAACCAAGTTGTTTCTGAATGTTGGGGGAATTGACATCTTCAGCGAAAAAAATATCTCCGCTGGAGATATAGTCATACCATTCTTTATCAAAGTCGACATTTACAATTCCAATATCCGCCAAAACCGGTCTGGACGGATCGGCTAAATACTCACAGATCGGAATGGCGAGTTTATTTTCAAGATCATACTGAAAGAGATAACACCGGGAAGCTTTCATTCTCAGGCAGAGAGCTTTCAATATCTGCGCGGTGCAGTCTTCCGCGAAACTTCTTCCGAGAACATTTTCGAAACACTGGTTTAATACGATCTGATTGTCCAGGAACTCTTTTTGCGGACTGATATCAATTGCCATTCCGAAAAGCCAATGCCGGTTTCCGGGCAGATCCAGTCTTTTTCGAAAAAACTGACAAATGCGCGTTTGACCGTCAGCTCCGGTAACAGGAAGGGTCGTCTCAACAATAACATTACTTTTCGCCGCTTCAATATCAGTTCGTCGAAACTCATCGATTTCACTGGAAACGCCAAAGAGTTCATAATCGGATTTACCGAGTATTTCATCGCGGGAACGGCCCCATAACTCTTCGCATTTTTTATTGATGACAACATGACGAAAATCATTGTCGATGTCTTCGGCATAAACATAGATCGGCAGATTGTCGATCAGCATCATGTTCTCTTCGCCCAAATGCAGTCGGCCGAACTCTCCCAATTCTGACAAAGACGGACCGGCGTTTCGGACCCGCGGAGACAGAATCCGTCTTTTCTGCCAATACAGGGCAAGCGGCCAGACAATTAATACGGTTGCGGCAACGGCGATCAGAAGAACAAGCCAATGAAAAAGCGTGAATTGAATTTCGACGCACTGACGCAAATTTTCCGCACCAAGAGGATCTGTTTCCGATACAAGACAAAATAAGTAATTTGTCAAATTGTCAATGAACACTGTTCGCATGAACAATCTTTCTTAGGCTGTTTTCGACAGTTCCCGTCCCGGTTATGCCGATTTCGTTTATGTCTTCCGATAATCAAAAGTCGACGATTCGCGATCTCTTTTTGAAAGACCGTCAAAAAACTTTCTGTTACCAATACCCCAAACAGGAAATCCGCAATTTTCCCCGGTTTCCAAATCGCTGAATCTGGAACGGTAAAAACAAGTTCTGTCACTTTAATTCAATATTTTAAAAATAAAACCGGTACAGAAAAACTTAAGCTGTTTTATTATACCGGCATTTTAAATTTCCGCCGATTGACTTCGAAAACAGGCTGTTCTTTTTTTTCGTTTTACTGTTCGAAAAAATTCATAAACCGAAAACGATCATCAATTGACATAAAAATTTTTGTTTTCCGCACAATCGATCATATGAAACATAAAAAGAGCTTCAATGACAAACAACAATCCCAAATTGCAAATTATCGTTTCAACAATAATTATTATATCGTTAGCAAGAAGAACGGTCAAGTCACACAACCTCTTATTTATGCAGGAATACAATAAATTTTCTTTTTTGCACAATTATTACAAAATATTATGTTCAAATGATTTCCCGGCCCCCGAACCAGTAATGGAGCGAGTGAGCTGACGCTATTTTTTGACAGAATGGGGCGTAACCGCTTTTCCTTTGGTTGGTCCTGCTTTAAAATCCTGCAGCTGCTCGGCCGCGGATCTTCTGTTGAGACTGAAAACGGTAAAGCCTTGCGCTCCGTAATCCCGCGTCATTTTCATTTGAAGAGTTACCTGATCCGATTCCAGCCGTGAACTGCTTGAACCAAGTCCGATACCGGGATAGAACGGAATTTTACCGCCGATCTCTTTTTGCTGCGTCTTAAGCCACCCGGCAAAGATCTCATTGTTTTCCGTATAATCCATAGGGCAAATAAAATCGAGATAGCCCTCGTGAACCCAACGGACCCAATTTTGAGCTACCGATGTTTTGCAGTTGGGATAATCCCGAAAGACGGCGGCGGAAATTTTGACCTTGGGACATTCGCGATCAACCCGTTCCCGAACACCGCGAACAACGGCCGTTATTTGATCGGCCCGCCATTGATCAAACTCATCGCGAAGCGTTAAGTCCTTTCGCACCTGTTTCGCAAGATCGCCGATTTTCTTTCCGGTTTTGTTAAAATAATAGTCAGAAAAACGTTTTTGACATCCTTCGCAAAAACAGAAGTTGGAGCCGTCGTAACGTATATAGTCGAAATGAATACCGTCGACCTCGTATTTTTTGGCGACCTCCAGCATTGAGTTTATTTCAAGTTCCCGATTTTTCGGATGAGACGGGCAGAGCCATTCTTTTTCTTCCCCGCTTGTCGATTTCTGCAGTCGGCCTTCGACACGCATTTTTTCGATAAATTCTTTCGGTGTCCTGATCAGATTGAAATTAACTTTCCAAACATGAACTTCGACGCCGTATTTTTTACCGGCCCTGACCGCCTGCGCGATTTGATCGCCGTATTGACTAAATGCCGGAATTGCGGGAAGATAATCGCTTTTATAATAGGCGCCGCCGCCCCAAAGCATATTGGTAATAACACCGTTGAACCCGCCTTCGGACAGTTCGCGCATCGTTCGGTCCCAATCGCCCGGATAAGCTCCCGCCCCTGAATGTTCCCACCAGAAACGCGCTTCAACGGGACGGCTTTGGACCGACGCGATATAATTTTTCGAAAGAGTTTGACGGACCTTCTCAATATCGGAACAGAGCTTGCTATATCGGACGAAACGATCCGTTGAAAAATTTCCGTCCAGAACCGCGGCAATTTCATCCGTCTTCCAGCCCAATTGGCGAAACAGCGGCAATGCGAGATCAAGATTTTTTTTCAACCGGTTCGTTTTCACTTCAGCGTTGTTTTGGTCCTTTTCCGTTGAGATCATATCGGGTTCAATTCCGATTTTAAAGATCTTCTGCCATAAGGACAGAATATAATTTTTTTGAAGTCCGCGACTTAACCGGAGCGATTGAGCGAGTAAGAATTTTACTTTTGCGTCAAAATCATCGGAATAAAAAACATGAGAAACATAAATACCGCGCCCACTCTCAAGAATGGCCGGAAAATTCGTCTTCTGTCCGCTGCGGTCATACCACCAGGCAGCGATTCGCGGCCGATTGATTTCTTTTTTGAGAAAAGCGTCAAGATTTTCCGGTTTTTCAGGAAAAGCGGCTTGAATATTATGCGAATTCTGCCGGATCTCCTCGGGCAGAAGTAAACCGAATCGATTCAGATAACCGGACTCGAATTTCATCGTACCAATATTTATCCCGAGATCGGCCATTCGATAATATTTCGGAATCTGAAAACCGAGAACGTTCATCAACTCATTCGGCTGCGAATAAAAGAGGACAAGGAACCCGTTGTTTGACGCGTACTCTTTTAAGAGCGAGACCGTTTTCTTTTTCATTTTCTCCTGATAAGGAACCGTGACAACAGCAAACGATTTTAGAAGTTCGGCGGATGCTTCCGATTCGCGGACAGTTCGACAACGAATTCCGGCGCTTTGGTACATTTTGACAAATCTCTTGATGTAATCACTGTCCGCGGAAAAAAGACCGTCTTCCATTAAAATCAAAACGGAAGGTTTATCTTCGGCGATTGCGATAAAACGAGTTTCAAAATCGGCGGGAGACTTAGGATAAACCGCCAGCCGGACTTTATTGACTTCGCTCAACGGGCCGGGCTCTCCTTCCGTCCGCGCGGAATCAAGTTTGAAAACATACCGCTGAACGGAGCTGTCTTTCATCAAGATCTGTTTGCCCGGCATTGAATACCATCCGTTTCCGCTTTGGAAATAGAGCGCAATGTTTCCCGGTACTTGCGGATCGGAAAACGCGAGATCAAGCTTGAATTCGTTCGAAGCGGAAAGATCCCAGTGAACAT
>CAZZEF010000214.1:3031-8009 GCA_964652875.1 uncultured Planctomycetaceae bacterium | reverse complement strand
GGTGATCAACTGGTCGACCGTTCTTCATCTTGGTCTTTTTGTAGATCCGCTGACAGTTGTTGCCCATTCGGTGATCGACGCGACGGGGCATCCGAGTTCGATTATTAATCTGGCTGTTAATAAAGCGAAGATCCGTTTGAATACGGAGACAGGGGGAATTCTCGGCGAGCATCCGATGTGGGTCGACAGCGGAGAAGTGTCAGCCGTTGAAAGTGCGGGCGAATATTATCCGGGACTTTTTGCCTGCGGAATGAGTTCCAATAATATTGTCGGCGGTTATCGAATGGGGCCGATCTTCGGAGGAATGCTGAAGTCGGGGAAAAAGGTTGCCGAATTGATTATCAAACAGAAAAAATATTGACACTTAAACAAAGCAGGTGATTTATTATACCGGTTTCATGATGAAATTTTCGTTATAACGTCAAAAGAAAAACCGATTCACGTTGTCAATCGGCGGAAATGACGGAAAATTTAAAACAAGAGCAGTATAATAAAATATTTCTTTCAACTTTCCGGTGATAAATTCTTTCAGCAAAGTGATTTGCCAAAAGGTCTGATCTGAAATCAAGACGCTTGAAAACGATCAAGTCCGTTTTAAGCGGGTATCAGGACAGACTCAAAGAAAAATATCACCGGAAATTTTGTTATAGGGGAAAGATCTTGTCAAACGGGCTGGTTATTAACGGACTAATGTTTTTTGGCAATATTTTCATACGGCCCTTTTTTTCGATTTGATTTGTTTTATAATTTTATACAGTCGTTATTTTTAAATTTTCCGTGAAATTCCGAATAACTTGCGATTCTTATTTGGCATTGGAACGGAAAATTGATAATGAAAAGTCATACAAGGCCGGTATTTGAAGTTTTTGGTAAATAACGCGATACGTTTTCGCGGTTGTGTTCCCGGCTCCGTTTTCCGATGGATCAACGGAAAGGTATGCAATAACGGTATGTTTTGATAATTTTGACAAGGAGAAACCGAATGAAAAATTTGTCGATGAACCTTCTTTGTATTGCGTTGGGATTTTTTACGGCGTTTTCAGCGATGACCGTCAGAGCGGCGGATCCGGTTCCTAAAAAGGTAACGGAAAAGATCGAACTGTTCAACGGCAAAGATTTCACCAACTGGTATATTTTCCTGCAAGGACACAAAAGAGGGGAAGATCCGGATAACGTGTTTACGATCAAGGACGGCATGATCCGCATTTCGGGCAAAACGCCGGGCTGCATTACGACCAATGACGCGTATCGCGATTATCAGATTATCATTGAATATAAATGGGGAGATAAACTTTGGAGTAAAAAACAGGTCTGTTATGACAGTGGACTTCTGTTTCATTCGATCGGAGAAGACGGCGCCTGGCACGGTATATGGCAGAGATCAATCGAAGCCAATATTATTGAAGGCGGAGTCGGTGATTTTATCGTTGTCGGCAATAACACGGATGATTTTCAATTGACGGTTGAAGTCGCGCCGGAAAAGTCTCCTAAAAATTGTTATATATGGAAGAAGGGCGGCGAAAAGGTAACGGTCAACAGCGGCCGGATCGACTGGTTCGGTCGGGATCCCGCCTGGGAGAACGTTCGCGGGTTCCGGGGCAAAAACGATGTTGATAAACCGGTCGGAGAATGGAATCAAATGAAAGTCATCTGTGACGGCGATAAAGTCGATGTTTACAACAACGGCGTATTGGTTAATCAGGCCTTGAAAGTCAAACCGGCTGGAGGAAGAATTCAGATCCAGTCCGAAATCAGCGAGATCTTTATTCGTCGCGTAACGCTGCTTCCGATTGACAAATAACTTACATAAAGCCGTCATAAATAATTCTCGTTTCCCGTTGGTTGACATGTTGAACCGTCGGATCTTTGATGATTTTCTCATTTTTTATTTTCCGCTCTTTCCGCCGATTTGTATGCAGAATCGGCGGTTCTTTTGGCATCGGAACGGAAAATTCATAATGAAACCGGATAATGACAAAACTGAAAATATAAACGATCCCTTTTTGCGGAAGGATCTTATTTGTTTGAGATCTTCAAGTGTATGTTTTTGTTTATTAAGGACAAGATCAAGATGAAAAATAGAACCGCTTTCGTTTTATCAATAGTGTTTCTGCTGTCGGTATCCTGGTGCCGGGCGGAAGATCGTATTGTTCCGGCGCTGTTTCCCTGGCAGATGAAAGAAGGAGAGATCCGACAGCTTTATCGACTGGAGAGTGTTGGACAGCGTCATGATTTTACCGTTGATCTTCCAGCGGAGAAAGGGTCTGTTTTAGCGGAAGAATCCGCGGGACCTCTTCTGTTTTTCGATCCGGAAAATCCTGACAAACCGCCTGTTTATCAGCGTTTTGATCCGCAGGGGGGGAATGAGAATTTACCCCGGTCCGTCAAACAGAATTCGGACGAACCGTTCAAGTCGGCTCCTTGGTATCAAGTCAAAATGTCGGGCCCCATTGACAAGGATCATCCGCGGTATCTTTTTGTTTACCGGGGCGGAAAAACAGATCGGGGGCGCAACGGATCAGCGGCCAGGGATGTTTTTATCGGGGACGATTACGCGACGTCTTGTCTTGGCCGCTCCTGGTCGTTTGAGGATGGCCGGTTTGATCAGATCAATAATTGGGGCAATCGATCCGGCGATTACGGAAAAATAACGGTTCAAGACGGCTGGCTTGTCATTCCGGTATTAAAAAAGGATGTTTATTTCATTTTTGGTGTTATGTGGGGCAAGCCCGATGATCCGCGTCGGCTTAAAATTGATTCGTCCGTTTACCGTTATCTTGAAATGGAGATCTGCCAGTCGGTATCAAAGGCTCAATGGAAAATTTTTGTAACGGACGAATCGGGTAATTACAAGGATCTTGTTTTTTCGGTTCAGGGAAAAGAAAAACAGACGATTCGTCTTGATCTTGCCGAATGCTTTCCTGAATACTGGGGCAAACATGTTTTTCAGGCGATTCGAATTGATCCGATTAAAAATCAGCCTAACTCCGTTGCCAAAATTCGATATGTCCGTTTACTGAGCGGGTCGGTGTCGTATCGGTGCGGTCCGGTTTTCACCAAAAGTCAGATCGAACATCGGGGTCGAATTCAAAAATTGGAATGTGATTTTGTTCGGCAAATGACGGTTGGACAAAAGATCAGCGTTAATTTTCGAACGATCTTGAAGCAAGGATCGGTTCTTCCTGACGGGTCAAACGTCAGGCTTGTCTTCAAGTCGGCGGTTCGTAAAACAAAACTCAATAATTATGAACCGGTCAAAGAAGCCGGACAGAACAAAATATATTTGAAAGAAGAGTCAAATAAAGAGGTTGTCGGCGTCGGAAAACAGATTGAAACAGACACGGATAGCGGAGCCGTTTCCAAAACGGAAGTGAATTCGGCTTCTTCTTGTTATTGTCAGCATGAAATTCAGGATCTGACCGTTGGGGCCTCCGGACAGGGGACTGGCGTCTTTTTGTCATCGGTCAAAGCGGGAACGGTTCAAGAGTCGCTTGGGCTCTGCGATGATCTTGGCGAGTCGTTCAATGAAAGTATTTTCAGAGCCAAAGTTCGCCCGGATAAAATCGTCAGGTATTATTTGCGTCCGGAATCGAAATGGTTTAACGTTTCAAAAGATCAGATAAAAATTGATGTGATCGGACTGGACCGGTTTGGAAACGCGGTTCCTGTTGATTTGAAAAATTATGAACTTCATCTTGATCCGAAACTGTCCGCGGTATCTTCCGCGGCCGGACTTGCTGGGTGTCCCGCTTCTTTTTCCGTTAAACTCAAAGAGAAAACGGTTCGGGAAAAACTTGCCGTCCAATTGATCGACAAACAAGGAAATACCGGCAGGACGGAAATCATTCCGGTCAAATACCGATCGACCGGCGTCTTTTTGAACTCGAATGGTTTTACTGTCCGGGAAGATGGATCTCCTTATTTGGCGGTCGGCGGATTATACGGAAACTGGCCGCATAAACCGATCGGCAACGGCGGGCTGACCCTGTCAATGGATCTTTTCCCTTGCGGATCGAAACCGTATGTATTCGGCTGGCCCTGGAAGGCGGAAGTTGAAAAGAATGTCCGATTGTATTTTGAACATTGTAAAAAACATGGGATCAATACCATTCGGCTCATGCTGCGGAATATGGATCTTGTCGGCAAAGTCGATCAAACACAGCTTTCCGCGGTTGTTCATTATATGAAGATCGGTTATGAATACGGCATACGTTTTAATATTGTTCTTTTGGAAGATTATTTGAAGCCTCCTTACATAAACAGCGAGATCCTTGAAAAGATCGTTCTTCCGCATTATACGGCCAGTGAACTCGAAGCGCTTCCGCCGCATCGGGCCCGATTTCTGGTCCGCAAAGAGATCGTTCCGAGTTTGGCCCGGCGCTATTCGGATCCGGATGTCCGCGAATGTCAAAAAGATTATCTTCGTGAACTGATTCCCGTTCTGGCGGAACAGGAGGCTGTTTTCTGTTATGAGTTTGAAAATGAAATGCATGAATATCCCGGAGACGATTGGTGCCGGGAAATGACGGAGCTGATTCGAAGTATTGATCCAAAAACGCTTATACTGGGGAACCCGGACACAATGACCCGGGCCCGGGGAATTCAATGGCGAAACTCTTTCTGCGATTTACTCGCGTATCATACATACAACAATGGGTTCGCCGATGCGGATACAGGAACCTTTATTATTCTCAAGGCGAATTGGGCCCGGTTGGCCGGACGTCCGTTTCTGACCGGAGAAGGGGGCGTTTACGATTTTAAGGCGGCAGATAAACAGACGCGATTGTCCAAAGAAGTTCAAGGAATTCGCGATCATATTTGGGGTAATTTCTGCGCAGGCGGCATTGCGTTCATGTATTGGACACTGCTGAATGAACCGATTGCCAATGAAATCGATAAAATATCGGTCGCGCTCAAGGCGGTTGAAATTGATTTGTCGGCAATGCCGAGAAAAAGGCCTGAGGTCGCACTGATTGTT
>CAZZEF010000214.1:2662-3021 GCA_964652875.1 uncultured Planctomycetaceae bacterium | reverse complement strand
CCGCTGAATTAACGTCCGGAGATGGTGAACTGGCGGTTGATCCCTCTTCAGCGGCGCTGGTTTTAAAACTGTTGGAACGCGGCTGCGATTTCGATTGCGTTTTGAAAGGGGAAGAGAAAGAATACGCCGTCTGTCTTGATTACAAAGAGGAAAAGATCCCGGAAACGCTGAAGCCAACGGTCGCGGCTCCTTCCGTCGGCTGGAATCTTGCAACGCTTGTTTCGAACGATGAAAAGCGAGCCCTTCTTTATTTGCGGAATAATGCAGGAGGAGTTCGCAATTTTTCCGCCGATCCTGTCCGACCTCGTTATTTTCGGGATAACAAGCCGGATACCGCGCAACTGAAACTGACGGATCCG
>CAZZEF010000214.1:0-2652 GCA_964652875.1 uncultured Planctomycetaceae bacterium | reverse complement strand
TATCGCCTATAATTTGGCGACCGGTGAAACGGAAAACGTTGTTCCGCGATTGGACGGCACCTTTATTTTAAAGAAAACGGACGGCGATTTTATTATCGGCTTGCATTCCGGGTTATAAATCGGTTTATAGATCTTTTGATCAGACGTCCAACGATTATCGGTTCCGGAAATCAATAGGTGAAATCAGATAATTTAAGATCCCGGCAGTATTTGTTTTGTCGGGAATATGTTTGCTTTTGAATAAAGCAAGATCTGCCGTAAACAGATCGTTTCGAAACGGAGGTTTTTCGCGGTCTCGCCGGATACGGAAACGGACACAGCGCCGGAAATCAAGATCGTCAGGCGAAACGGGAAATATCAAAAGTTAACGGAGTAAGAGAAAGGAATATTATTATGTTGAAGAAATCAGCGGCGGTATTGGTAATTCTGCTGATGATGACGGCAGCGGCGTTCGCGGAGCAGTCACTCAGTTTTTTTGGAACGACAGACAAGGATCCTTTGAGCTATCAGCCGGGAGAAGAGATGGTCTTTTCAATTCAGGTACTTGAAAAGGGCAAGGCAGTATCCGGCGTCAAATTCAACTGGACAAGAACGGGGGATGACGGTCAGCAAATCAATGGTTCGGCAATATCCGATGCAAAGAAGCCTGTTCAGATCAAGACCAAAATCATAGTTCCTGGCTTTGTTTATATATTTGCCAAGGCGGTTGATGCGAACGGAAAGCCGATTCCGCGTGTTCCGACACCGAAATATTGCAAAAACGTTGAATTTTATGGCGGTGCGGGCGTTTTGCTTGACCAAATTCAGGGGGCGCCTGAACCTGCGGATTTTGACGCGTATTGGGCCAAACAGAAATCGCGTTTGGCGAAAGTTCCGATGAAAGTTCAACAGACGGAAGTCAATTCCGGTTTCAATGATGTTGTCTGTTATGATGTCAAAATCGATTGCATCGGCGCGCCTGTTTCCGGGTATCTTTGCAAACCGAAAAAGGCCGAAGCCAAAACACTGCCCGCAACGGTTTATTTTCACGGATACGGGTATTCCGGAGCGAACAAGCAGCCGCTGGCCGGTAAAAAAGGAATTGCGTTCGATATTAACGCGCACGGATATTTAAATGGACAGCCGCAGGAATATTATGATAATCTCGCCAAAACAACGTTGCGGGGATACGGATTCAACAAGGAAGAAAATCAAAAGCCGGAAACAGCCTATTTCAACGGAATGATGCTTCGGGTGATTCGCGCTCTTGAATATGTCAAAAGTTTGCCCGAATGGGACGGTAAAAATTTGACCGTTATCGGCGGCAGTCAGGGCGGTTTTCAATGTATCAGCGCGGCCGGTCTTGATTCCGATGTTACTGTCTGCAAGGCCAGTGTCGCCTGGTGTCTTGATCTTTCCGGACCGAACAAGATGAAACGTCTTCCGGGCTGGCGTCCCGAATGGACGGAAGCACTCGGATATTTTGATCCCTGCAATCATGCCAAACGGTATCGCGGAACAATGCTGCTTACCGCGGGCTTGGGCGATTATGTTTGTCCGCCCTCCGGTCAGGTTGTTCTTTATAATAATCTTAAATGTCCTAAAGAACTGATCTTTAATCAGGGCTGTACCCATGGATATCATATGCCGAATTGCGGTCAAAGTATTTTGACGAATATGAAAAACGAAAATAATAAATAACCGTTTTGATCTGTTTTATCCTGACAGTTTATGGGAAATTTTCGTAATTTCGACCGAGTGACATTGTGAATCACTCCTTCTTTTGGCGTTGAGCGAAAGATCTCATGATCAAAAAGAGATAATAGACCGCGTCTGCTGATTAGCAGACGCGAACAATTCAGTTAAGTCAGTCAGGCGTTTTTTATGTCATCTGTTGAAATTCATCCTTGGCCGCCGTTTCTTCCGACTGGAACGATCCTTTTATTTTTAGGAAGTTTTCCGCCGCCGGAAAAGCGTTGGTCGATGAATTTTTTTTATCCGAATCCGCAAAACGATTTTTGGCGGGTGTTCGGATTGATCTTTTATAATGACAAAGATCATTTTGTCCGGCGCGTCAATGGAAAAGTTTTTTTTGATCAAAAAGAGATCGAACAATTTTTAACTGATCAGAAAATAGGGATATTTGACGCGGCGGTCAAGATCATTCGGACAGAGAAAAACGCGTCGGACGATAAACTGGAGATCGTTGAGCCGGTCGATCTGAATCAGCTTCTTCAGAAAATACCGTCCTGTCGAACGATTGCCGCGACAGGTAAAAAATCGCTTGAGACCATATTGAGTATTACCGGATGTTTGCGAAAGAAAATTCCCGCGATTGGAGAAAAGATCGAAACAGAATATGCCGATCGGGATCTTCAGATCTGGCGAATGCCGTCAACTTCGCGGGCCTGGCCCGCTCCTCTTGATCTCAAAGCGGAATTTTACCGCAAACTTTTTTGCTGAATTATTGCGCGGTTTTATATGAAGTCCGTGTTTTACGCATCAGATGTTTATAAGTCCGCACAAAGAGCAAGGTTATACCGATTTCATCATGAATTTTCCGTAATAATGTCAAAAGAACAGCCGATTCACACTGTCAATCGGCGGAGATGACGAAAAATTTAAATAAAAGCAGTATAACAAAACCTCTTGTTTTTACTCTCGGAAGAGATC
>CAZZEF010000213.1:7634-8035 GCA_964652875.1 uncultured Planctomycetaceae bacterium | reverse complement strand
CCGATCGTATAAACTTTAATTCCAAACTCTCTGGCCGTTTCTGCCGCTTCTTCCGCGGTTACAATTCCTGTATTTTGAACACCGTCTGAAAGAAGAACAATGACTTTACTTTTCGATTTCGACTCTTTTAAACGATTGACCGCGGTTAAAAGAGCGTCTCCAATCGCTGTTGCCGATTCCTGTTCCAAAACGGAAGAACGAATCGGACGACCTTCCCGATCGACCAGCGGCTTGGGGCACTCAACCATTGACAGCATCTCGGTCAGCGACTGATGATCAAGCGTCAGCGGACAGATCGAATCAACATATCCCCCGAACGCAATCAATGATACAAGATCGTTTTTGCGCCCTTCAAACTTTTTATCGCCGAGAATGAAATCGCGAAAAACTTTTTTAACAAC
>CAZZEF010000213.1:2592-7624 GCA_964652875.1 uncultured Planctomycetaceae bacterium | reverse complement strand
GACCTGACGCCGATCAACGACAAAATCCATCGCCTGCATTGATCCGCTTCGGTCCAAACACATCGCAATAGCGATACCGTCCGTTCGAACCCGAAACTCTTCCCGACCTTTTTGAGGCCGGGCAAGCGCGATAACAAGAAGAAAAACACCAACCCAAACCAATCCGCGAACAAACGGTTTTAAAAGATCCGCCCAGCTTCCCGGCAAACCACTAAATTCACTCAGTGTCGAAAATACAAATACCTGCCGGTTCCGTTTTCGCATATGCCAATAAAGAACCGCGACTCCGACAAGAGCTAAAATCAAAAAAAGAGGATTCTGAAATCGAAAGATCATTTTTCCCCTCCGTTTTCTTTAATATACTTCTCCGGTTCATAAAAATTTTCTTCCGACTGCTTATCGCGTTTATCGGAACAGATATTTTTATTAAATCGATTCTCTTTTAATACCGCCTCGGTGACATACGTTTTACCGCCTTCCACGCTAACCGTTTCATCCGTATCTATTGTCTTGTTTTCATTCACTGTTTCTTGACGGTCGATTTCATTTCGAATATTCGCTTTCGACGAAAGAACGGTTCCGGAATCGTCCCCGCCCCCGCCGGTCTCCAATGGCGTTTCGATCACCAGCTTCGCGTTATTATAAGCGTCAAAGATCTCGTCAAGCGTTGGACGAAATTTCGCAAATTTGACTAAATCGGAAAATTCAAGAAATTTTTTCAAATGATCTTTCATCGAATCGGAAAAAATACTGTTTTTCTTTTTAGCTCGGGCAAGAGTTGAAAGAAATTCTTCCGTTGTCTGTTCCGGCGCTCTTAATCCGGTCGTTTGTTCAATAAACCAACGAACGATTCCTGTTATTTTCAAATAAAATTCCCGAACATCCCGAACGTATACTTTCTCTTCCATCAGTGTATTCAATTCCGCGAGAGCCTTGTCAAAAGGAAGAATAACCGGTTCGACAAATTCGGTTAATTTTTTCTTTCTTTGGACGATGAGCCAAAACAGCAAAAGAATCATTAACAGTAAAACGGTTCCGGCGGCAATTGGAAACGCATATTTTTTAATAACGCCGAACGGACCTTGTACATCGCTCAAATCGGCCTTTTTTTTATCATAATCGGACCGAACAGTAATTTTTCCCGGCGGAATAATAAGAGAAACTTTCGCGTTCGAACCGCTTTTGACCGCGGTCAACGGGATCGGCGGCAACGAAAGATCTCCGCTTTCGGAAGGACGGAGACGAACACGGAATCGGGATGTCTGACGGCTGCCGCTAATGGCGTTTTCAACCGACGAAACATCAAGAACTTCAAAACCTCCGTATCGATCTCCAAAAATCGGAGATTCAATACTGTATTCCGGCGAATGGTCCGCTGTTACGGTCATAACAACATCGTCCGTCAGTCGGGGCGATTCGGGATCCAATCCGGCTTGAACCGCAATGTCTTCCTTTTCCGCCCGCACTGTCCGACCGCTTCCTGTGATCTCCTGCGCTCCCAACAGAGCGGAAAACGCCAATAAAAAAAAGACAGACGAAAGTATCGCTCCGTTTATTGTTTTTTCTTTTATTATTTTGATGAACGGTCTTCTTTTCATCGCTTGTCATCCATTCAAAAAATTATATACGTCCGACATTTTAAATTTCCATTTCCGCCGACGGACTTCATGAACAGACTGTTCTTTTACTGTCGGACAGAAATTTAACGTACATTCAATACAACACAACTGTATTATACTGTTCTCCTTTTAAATTTCCCCAATTCCTGCCGATCATCAATGTGAATCGGCTGCTCTTTTAATATTGGAACGGAAAATTTGTAAAAGAATCGGTATAACAATAAAAATCTTAATCGACATTTTTCGAAAGCGAAAAATGATCAATCGCGATTCAATGATGCGACATTTCAATAAACACCAATATATTGAGGGTCGCGAGATTAACGTGCCCTTTTGGCCCTGGCTCTAAAGAAATGACGCAAATCTTTGGTAAAATCTTTTTCCGTTCCGATTTCCAGCTGATCAATTTTTGATTTTTTCAGACGTTCGGCAACCTCTTCTCGTTTAAACCGCATTCGTTCGGCCAAAAACTGACGAACCCGGCGGCTTCCGGTATCGACTTCGATCTCGTTTCCTGTTTCCGGATCGAACAGTGTTAAAAAACCGACCTCCGGAAATTCACGTTCACCGGGGTCAACGGTCGAAAGAGCGATCAAATCATGTTTGCGCCGACAAATGATCAGTTCCCGACCGGGTTCGGGAACAAGAAAGTCGCTTAATAAAAAAATCACCGCTCTTCTTTTAAGAACCCGGTTGACGTATTCAAGTGCCGCGTTGAAATCCGCCGGCCGGGCAATCGGTTCCGCTTGAATCAGTTCGCGAATCAAATGCAGAATATTCGCTTTCCCTTTGGCCGGTTTATAATAATTCTTTACTGTATCGCAAAACGTCAACAGACCGACTTTGTCGTTGTTTTTTAAAGCGGAAAACATCAAGGTCGCGGCCGCTTCGACCGCGGCGTCCCACTTTGCCCGATCTGTTCCAAAGATGCCCGACGCGGAAATGTCAACCATAAAAAGAACCGTCAACTCCCGCTCTTCAATAAACCGCTTGACATAAGGACGGCCCGCCCGAGCGGTTACATTCCAATCGATCGATCGAATATCATCGCCCGGCTGATATTCACGGACTTCATTAAATTCCATTCCGCGGCCGCGAAAGACACTTTTATATTGACCCGCAAAAAGATCGTTCGCAAAACGATTCGAAACGATCTCCAAACGGCGCACTTTCTTAAGAAGTTCGTTAACTGAAAGCGTCATATTCAAATCTCCTTAGCCCGGTCCGACCGGATGCTGTTATTATACATGTTTCTTTACCGCTGATCCGTTTTGACAGTCACCTCCGATAAATTTCCGTTTTTTATCGCCGGTTAACTTCAGAAACTGACTGCTCTGATGTCTTCAGAACGAAAATACAAAGAGGATTCCCCCAATAACAAAAACAATGAAAACAGCGGCAACAGAAACAATCTTTTCCAAACAACGTCCTGTTTACGGAACGGGAACAGCGTCAAGAACCATCCGAATGACATCTTCCGGAGAAATCTCTTCCGCTTCCGCTTCATAAGAAAGAATTACCCGATGCCTCAAGACATCATAAACAATATCTTTGATATCCTGCGGAGTCACGTAACCGCGACCGTTTAGAAAGGCCATTGCGCGAGCGCCTTTTCCCAAAAAAATCGACGCTCGGGGCGATGCGCCGAAATCAATAAGCGGTTTGAGATTGTCAAGATGATATTTGCCCGGATTCCGCGTTGCTTCGACTATTTGAAGAATATAGTCCCGCGCACTTTGATCAATGTAAATTCGGCCGACAACATCCTGCATCATTCTTATGTCTTCTTCCGTTAATACAGGTTTCGTTTCAATCGGCTTCGATTCAAGAGCTCGATCCAGGATCTGCCGCTCTTCGTCAAAATCAGGATAATCAACCTTTAATTTCAACATAAAACGGTCCACTTGCGCCTCCGGCAGCGGATATGTTCCTTCCTGCTCAATCGGGTTCTGCGTCGCCATGACAAGAAAGATCCCGTTAAGAGGATAGGTTGTTTCCCCAATCGTTACCTGCCGTTCCTGCATCGCTTCCAATAATGCCGACTGAACTTTCGACGGCGCTCGATTGATCTCGTCCGCCAGAACAAAATTGGCGAAAATCGGTCCTTTGCGCGTTTGAAATTTTCCTTCGGACGGCATATAAATCATCGTTCCGATCAAGTCGGCCGGTAAAAGATCTGGTGTAAATTGAATTCGCTGAAATTTCGTTGCCAACGCTTCCGCCAACGTTTTTATCGCCGTTGTTTTAGCCAATCCGGGCACGCCTTCCAAAAGAACGTGTCCTCCGGTCAAAAGTCCGGCCAAAAGACGGGTGACCATCTCTTCCTGTCCAACGATGACGCGCCCGATCTCCTGTCTGAGAAGATTGACTTTTTCGGACAATTGTTTCGCTTCCGCTCCTACTTTTGCAATTTCTGATGACATTTTCTCTTCCTTCAAAAAACGTTTACCGACCCGAAATATGGATCTTTTGATTTTAAGCTCTTGGTCCGCGTATTTTCCCGCCAAATTCTTTATTCTGCTCTTTTTTAAATTTTCCGTCATTTCCGCCGATTGACTGCCTGAATCGGTTGTTCTTTTGGCGTTATAACGGAAATTTCATCTTGAACAGGTATAAATTTTCCCGTCAGTTGATTTCGCAATCCGGCCTGCCTTTCGACGTTAGAGAAAATCAATCTGATGGATTCGGTAGATTTAGTTTCCGTTTCAACCATCATCTTGCGTAAAAATCCGCAGTTAAATATTTATCTATATAATATTGTATCTTTTTCTGAAAATCAAGGGGGAATCTTCTTTTTTTATAAGATATACAATTCTGACAAAATAAAACGCTTATTAAGTAATTATTCACGATTCAGATAAAAATTTTATCGTTTCGCCTCAAGGACCGATATCAATTCATATTTATTGTGTTATTATTCATAACATATACTGTTTTCATTATCGCGAACTATTTTCTAAAAACAAAACGGAATCATCTTCATCCCTGAATAAACAGTGATCAAAATGATTCCGTCTTCATTGGCAGTACTTTGTTTATCGCACTTTAAACATTTTTTGTCTATTGTCTTTTATCCCGCCAACATCTTCGATTTTTGTTTTCAGCGCCGGATGATTTCGTAAACCTGCGGCTCTTCTTTTGACTCTTGAACTGAAAAAACAAAAAACAATCGATACAACTGCATTATTTTGAAGGTTGCTCTTTGACAGGCTCTTCTTTGTCCTTGTTTTGATCATCCTGTTTTTGACCAACGGCGGGTTTGGTCCCGTCAACTGGAGCAGATGCGTTCGGAGCTGATTCAGCGGCGGGAGTGTTTTCAGGAACGGCGGTCGCTGAAATTTCAACTTCTTCAACAACGACAACGGGTTCTGCATCTTCCGCTTGTTGTTCCGCTTGAAGTTCGCGATAGACTC
>CAZZEF010000213.1:1733-2582 GCA_964652875.1 uncultured Planctomycetaceae bacterium | reverse complement strand
TTTATTTATCGCGTAAACGTAGCCGTTATTGCATTTAACAATACCGGACGGATATTTTTTAACGGAATGACATATTCCGCCTGATCCGCAGCAAGGTTTACCGTCTTTATCGCAAACCTGATGCAACATTCGATGTTTTTCTTTCATCTGTTTGCAGCAATCGGCGGCTTTTTCAGCATGTTCTTTACCGATCATTTTTTCCGCGTCTTTCATATTGCAGCAAAGAATCGCCTTTTTGATCTCCTTTAATTTTTCAGGAGAAAGAGTTTTTGGACAAAGATGATTCAAAACGAGAGCGGAAAGCGCGGCCTTGCATTTAAAAAGATCGTCGAGATCCTGTTTACTCCAGTTTTCAAATGCTTTATTGGTCGGAACAAAAACCGTCAGTTCTTTCGCGGCGGCTATTTTTTCCTCAAGTCCTGATTCATGAACGGCTTTGGCAAAGATCGAACATTCGGGACAAGACATTATACAAGAGAGCGTCGATTCGGCGCATTCGTTGACTTTTTGATCATCTGGAGCGGCCATTTCCGCCTTTTGAATCGGTGTGTCGGCTTTTTTTTCATCCGCGTTGATCAGCGGAACGGAAATTAGCGCGGCAAACAAAACGACGGGAATCATATAAAAAGTTCTCATAAGGGGTCCTTTCTGAATTCTTGCAAAAAATTGGTGTTCCAATCAGTCTTATTTTATTGTTTGATTCAACCGCTTTTATTAAATATGTTCCTGTATATTTAACACGTTTCGCTTACAGTATCACTTTTAAATTTTAGTGACTTATTATCCTTTTTTAACTTTTCAAATAAAAAGGACTAAACGAAAACAAGCACGTTCAAACAAAAATAAAAC
>CAZZEF010000213.1:0-1705 GCA_964652875.1 uncultured Planctomycetaceae bacterium | reverse complement strand
TTGTATCCGGCCTTAATCCGGTATTTCCTAAAGATAGTTTTCCCAAGAAAAGAGAGAGAACACCGGTAAAGATTACTTGCAAACTTGTCGATGGTCGGATAAAATAACAGTTTTGACGAAATGATTTTCTTACGGGATCCTGCCCGCATCATTGAGTTCTTTCGATCTTGCCGCCGTTGATCCTCTGCGTCTGAATCGCTGGTTTTTGGTTATCATTGTTGACTATATATTGAAGAGATCAATATCAAGTCTGCTATTATACCGATTTCAATATAGATCTGTCGATTAAAATTAAAAGATCTGCCGGTTCATCATGTCAAACGGTAGAAAAACAGCGAATTAAAAATAATGAAAGAGGGCGGCAGTATAAAAGCCCTTTATGCATAAAATTTTGAAGTATATCCAGGCGAAATTTGCGTTATTAATCCAAATGAAAACAAATTTTAATGATCTGCCTGTCAGCGTTATAAACAGAAACGGGAAAGGAACCAGTAATGCGCTTTAAAGACAAAATCGTTTTGGTTACCGGATCCAGCCGGAATACAGGGCTCGGAATCGCGGAATGTTTCTTAAAGGAAGGAGCTTTCGTCATAACGAACGGATCAACTTCCGATTCAACCGAAAAAGGCGCCGCCGCTCTTCGCGAAAAAGGTTTCTCCAACTTTTTGCCAATTACTGCTGATTTAAGTAAACAATCCGAAATTGATCTTCTCTTCGACCGGATCCAAAAAGAAACCGGACGGCTTGACGTTCTGGTCAACAATGCCGTTATTCAATGCTGCGGTTATTCTTTTTTGGATCTTCCTTATGAAGAATTCGACAAAACTCTTCGAACCAATCTTTACGCGACTTATTATTGCGGCCAAAAAGCGGCCAAAATGATGATCAATCAGAAAACGGGTGTCATTGTCAATTTCAGTTCGAATGTTTCTGTTCGCGCCATTCATAACCGAACCGCTTACTGCGCCAGCAAAGGAGGCGTTGACGCCCTTACCCGGTCAATGGCCATTGATCTTGCCCCTTACGGAATCCGAGTCAATTCCGTCGCGCCGGGCTATATTTACACCGACCGCTGGCTCGACTTGACGGAAGATCTCAAGGCACGGCGACGCAAAAATGTCCCGCTCGGAAGAGAAGCTTATCCCGACGATATCGCCGCCGTCGTTATGTTTCTCGCTTCCGATGATTCAAGACTGATGACGGGTGAACGGCTCGTCGCCGATGGCGGAACGACCGCCCAACATATGCCCATTGATATCGATATTTAATATTATAAACAGCGCAACACGGAAAGAGATCTCTCATGAACAACAAGGTTTATGCCGGCTATCGCTGGGAGCTGATGGTTCTTCTTTGTCTGGCCTTCTTTTTTCATCAGGCGGACCGGGCTATTTTCGGCATTCTGTTGAATCCGATTAAAGATTCACTGGGATTGAACGACCAGCAGATGGGCCTGACCGGAACTATTCTGTTTGCGACGCTCGCTTTAATGATGCCTTTTGCCGGATGGCTCGGCGACAAGTTCTCCAAAAAATGGATCATTACATTCTGTATTTTATTTTGGAGTGCCGCAACGGCAATGACCGGACTGGCTTCCGGACTGATCGGACTGATCTTCTTTAGAAGTATCGCAACCGCCGGCGGAGAGTCGTTTTACGCCCCGAGTGCCTATCCGATGATCGCTGCTTGGCATAAAAAGACCCGG
>CAZZEF010000212.1:1444-8069 GCA_964652875.1 uncultured Planctomycetaceae bacterium | reverse complement strand
CGAAAAATCGATTCGGCATATACCGTTTACGTCTGGTTCTGTTCCCGTTAATATAGTCTCTGAAGTCACTGACAGCCCCCAGCTTGGCCAAAATATCGCAATACCCAAAAATACCAATGCGAATAACAATCCTTTTTTTGACAGACTGAATTTGTTCATTGAGTGATCCCTTTCCTGAGAGCGGACTTTTCGATCCGCTGTCATGCGCAATTAAATTACTTTTAGCAAACTGGCTTCAATCAATTTAATTTTAGTCGATACAATAATGAAATCAACCGATGTTTCTCAAAAATCATAAATAAGATTTGGAAAACGCTTTTGTCAAAATTTAAACCAAGTATACCGAATCCATGATGAATTATCCGTTCTAATGTCAAAAGAACAGCCGATTCATGGAGTCAATCGGCAGAAATAGCGGAAAATTCAAAAGAAGAGCAATATAAAAAGCCCTATGGCATAAAATCATTGTCCGAAAAACATTCGACCGTAAGACAAGTTCCAATGAAATTAAAAAAGGGGAACAGTGCGGGGCAGGGGATTAAAGAAAAATAATAAAGAATATTATTGTTCAAAAGTACAAGATCGAAATTAAATTTCACCCAGGCCGATTCAAAGCGTCCAGCTAAAGACCGCTATTATCAAATTGGACACCGCTTCTGGTCGCTCAGATCGAACGAAAACTTTTTGGGCAGCGGTTTCGGATTGAG
This sequence comes from uncultured Planctomycetaceae bacterium, assembly GCA_964652875.1. Taxonomy (GTDB): domain Bacteria; phylum Planctomycetota; class Planctomycetia; order Pirellulales; family Thermoguttaceae; genus JAUNBG01. Next base: position 7,362 of record CAZZEF010000212.1, on the reverse strand, counting down.
TCATTAAATTATCCATCCGTTCTGTATGTTCGAAAAAACAACTCCGTATTTTTACTTAAACGACAAGCGATCTCTTTTGAGTCCAATAACAATTCTTTTTGTCTTGAACTGTTTGAAACTCACCAAATTTCGGATTCGGGAAATTGAACAATTTTTGGAGAGGTTTAAAAATCGAAGAAAATTGATCATCTCCAGAATAATGTCAGTTATAATGTCGAATCATATGAAAACGTCTGCCGGGAAGTAAAGGAGAAATTTTCCAACATTCCGGATCTTCTGCTTTTAATTTTAGATTTTATCTATAACAATCGAATAAGGGCGATTTATGAACCATTCCGTCAGTATTGCTATATTATTTATAAATTGTTTTTGAACGATAAATAGCGTAATTTTCTAATTCAGAGTTTTGCAGGAGATCCATTTTTTCGCCTTTTACGCTTATTTTTACGCTTTATCTGTTTGTATTTGCCAACCCCATCAACCGAACATAATAAACATTATCGGACGTTTCGGATACAGTCAAAAGGAGCTTTTTTTCGGGTTTTATCCCATTTTGAACTTTAATAGCAATCTTTTTATCCTGCTTTCTAACATCTGTATTAGCCTATGCTTCCTCTTTCTTTCTCTCGATATTTTCCGTTTGTATTTTTTATATTCTCTTCAGATTTTTATCGATATCTCTTTCATGTTTCTTATGCGCCGTCATTAATTTCAGTGATTCCGTCAATTGAATTCATAACACGATTCTTCCTTTTGAGATTAGAACGAAATCGATATATCTCTGTTTTTTTCCTGACACGCCTTCGATATTACAAAAATAATACCGCATATAATTTTGAATACTCTTTTAAGCCCCTGCCCGTTTTTCTTCTCTGAAACAATCGCTTTCGAAATATCAAGTATTAAAACAGCTTAAGAATATTTATACTGCTCTTTTTTTAAATTTACGTCATTTCCGCCGATTGACTTCATGAATCCGCTGCTCTTTTAACGTTATTACGGAAAATTTATCATTGAACCAAAATAGAGAATATTGCAGATTTTTGATAAAAACAATAAGGAACCAAGAACAGAAAATGATGTTTAATTATTGACAACCTTAAAATTTTTCCAAACTCCCGTCAATTGATTTCGCGAATTAACTGATCTTTTCTGATGAATGAAAAATTTATTTTAATGCCGATAAAAGAAATCCTATTGGGGGAAAGCCGACTATCTGCGGCACGACCGGCCTTCCCATTAAAATTTAAAATATTGACAATTCCAGCATTTTCTCAATTATTTCAAACCAAAGGCGGCCTTGTACGCGTTGGCAATTTCTGGACGAAGTTTTTCATTGATTCCATTATCATCAAAAGATACTTCTAACGCGGTTAAATCGTGTTTGAGCGCAACAGTCTCTTCTTCCGGTGTTACCCGCGGCGGAAGCGCCCGATTACTCATTGGTACAAGCCAATTATTCAATGTATGTCCGCCATCAATAAGAAGATCGACTCCCGTCATATAATTAGAAGCATCAGAAGCAAGAAAAACAATCGGTCCATAAAGATCTTCCGGGCGTTCAACATATCCAAGGGGCGTAAGCTCGCGGATCCGTTGCCGAACTTCCATCGGCGTCGACGCGTGCATCGGCGAAAGAATATAACTCGGACTGATACAATTGACATTAATATTATACTGTCCCCATTCCGCGGCAAGCATTCTCGTCATTTCGACCACCCCTCCTTTACTGGCGTTGTAAGAAGCGTTGCAGTTACATATTCGAGCGGACATGGATGCCGTATTGATGATCTTGCCTCCTTGTTTTTGCCGAATAAAAACGTTCGCTTCCGCCTGCGCGCAATAAAACATGCCCGAAAGATTGACGTTAATGACCTTCTGCCAGTCAGAAGAAGGGTAATTTTCATCGGCGCCAAGAATTCCTATTCCTGCGTTATTGACTCCAATATCAAGACGGCCGAACCGTTCAGCAACCTTCTCTACCATCTCGGCAACATTTTTTTGATTTGTTACATCACAATGAATGAAAAAGGAATCAACTCCGTAAAGATCGCTCAGTTCTCGCGCTGTTTTTTGACCGGTTCGCTCATCAATATCAACAATGGCAACATCCGCACCAGCCTGCGCCAATCCAACCGCGTACCCCCGTCCAATACCAACAGACGCGCCGGTAACCAGCGCTTTTTTCCCTTTCAAATTGAACTGTTCAAGAATTCCCATTTGTTCTTCTCCTGATTTCTGTTATACTGTCCGCAATTTTTTTATCTGTTATTTCCGCAGATTGACTGCACGAATCAGCTGTTCTTTTAACATTAGAATGAAAAATCCATATACTTTTTCGGTTCTCTTGTCAAACAAACAGATCGTTAAGATATCAACAGCGAATAATTTAAATTGTTGACAGTTTAAAAACTGTTTTTCTTTTGCATTTTAAATTTTCTCTTCTTCGTTTAAAAATTAAACCCGATCATTTTGCTTCTGTCAAGATCAACCGGCGAAAACGATGATCTCTTCCGAAATGTAAAAATTAAACAGTTCTCTGCCGCTCTCTTTTAAATTTTCTGTTATTTCCGCCAATAGACTGCGTTAATCAACAGATCTTTTGACATTGGAAAGGAAAATCCTTATTAAAATTGGTATAAAAAGCGCATTTATATGAAATTCGATATTGCTTAAAAAAACGATCTTTGTTATATTTTAGATCTTGGGATATTTCATCGAAAAATTCTTCGTTTTCTACCAGCCAACCCCAATTATTGTAAATTTCAGAAGAAATTTTTTGACCAACAAAAGGCCCTTTGATTTCGAACACGGAATGTTTTTCTTATTTTTTTACAACTGTTTCATGAGGATGAAATATTTTCTGACAGTCATGCCGGTTGCATTTTTTTCAGATCTCATGATAGAAGAATAATCGTTTCCGGAAAACAACCGGCGATGAAAAAAACGGGACAGAATAAGACAGCGCATTCCGGAGTTCGTAAAAAACAGCGGACAAACGGCATCTTCTCTAAAAGTCAAGAGAAATCGACCAATAAAGGAAAGAGTGATGGAGACATTTTTGAAAGAGTTTACCGATAATGGAGATCAAACACCGAATACGGAAAATGATATTGCCAAAAGTCTTGAAGGACTGACCGGCAATGATCGGGAAGAAAAGATCCGGGAAGATCTGACAAAAATGTTTGAAGAATATCAGGACAAGCTTCTTCGGATGATTGATATTCGACTTCGTCCGGAAATCCGCGGTCAAATTGAGCCGAACGACATTCTTCAAGAGTCGTTCATTGAAGCCTGCCGTCAGCTTCGTTCCAATGTTTCAATGCCCAAAAATTCGACTCTTGTCTGGCTTCGTCTGATCGTCGGTCAGCAGCTGATCATGTTTCATCGCCGTTATTTTCAAACACAGAAAAGAAATGTTGCCCGGGAAGTTTCCATTTACGCGAAATCCTCTTCTCCGCAATCGGATGTTCAGTCCATGTCAGGTTTTCTCGTCGGCAAACTGACTTCGCCGTCAATAGCGGCCCGGCGTCAGGAACTGATCGGTTTGATCCGCCAATCGCTGGACGAACTGAACGAAAATGATCGGGAAATTCTTTCTTTGCGTCATTTTGAACAACTTTCCAACGCGGAAACGGCAGAAGAACTTCAGATCTCGCCCAATACGGCAAGTGTTCGATACATGAGAGCCCTGAAAAAATTCCGCGAAATTCTGGTCGCCCGGCATCTTGATGAATTTATGGAGTAAAGTCCAAATACCAAATCGAACTTTGAAAAAACAATTTTACTGTTCTTAAATTTGATATTTTCCGTCATTTCAGCCGATTGTTTAACGTAAATCGGCTCTTCTTTTAACGTTCGAATAAAATATTTACAACAGGATCGATCCAAGAGATCTATTCTGCTTTGTTTGGAACGCAGAACTCATTAAAATTTTCCCGGGTTTATCGCCGTTTGACTTTGCGGCAGGGACTTTTCTTTTGACACTGCAACGGAATAATTCATTACAAAACCTGTATTTTTCAGATTCTGCCGGGAAATATGGTTAATATTTTCACAAACTCGTTTAAAATATCGTTTTTTCAGATTGAAAATTCATTTCCTGACTGCTAAAATAAAAAGAGAAGAACTTATTTTGACCCTGATTATTTTTCGAGCCGGTTTTAAATTTTGTTTCGCAGGAGGTCTTTTAATTTGATCATGAAACCGCTTTATTTATACTGCAAGCAAAAAAAATCTTCCGTATCGACTCCCCTTTGTTTTCGAAAATGGAAAGAATATTTAACGGTAAAACGAAAAAGATCGCAAGGTATCTGTTTGTTAACTTTAAACCGACCGATCTGCTTCGTTTTGACCGGTTTTGTGTTTTTGTTTTTTTTGCTCTTCACCGGAAGAAATGATCTTTTGGCGCAGCGGGATCCTTTTCTCCAGCGGGCCGGACTGGAGCCCACTCAAGATGGACGAACCAGTTTCGGAGAGCTTGAAAAAAGCGGGAAAAAGAAGATGGAACAGGAAGCCCGCGCCTCCTTCGAATACGATGATCAGTTCAAACCGGTCAACGAAATTGATAAAATCGTCCTTGACCATTTAAAAACAAAAGATCTTTTGCCCGCCTTTCGATGTTCGGACGCTGTTTTTTTGAGACGGGCCTGGCTTGATCTTGCCGGACGAATACCAACCGCGGCGGAGGCGCGTTCCTTTTTGAACGATAGCGATCCGAATAAACGGGCCGCACTGATTGAACACATTTTCGAAACAGAAGATTATTGTCTTTACCAAACAATGCGTTGGGGTGATTTTCTTTGCGTTAAATCGGAGTTTCCGATCAATCTTTGGCCGAAAGGAGCCGCCGTTTATACGCAATGGATTTATGAATCAATTCGAACCAACAAACCATATGATCATTTTGCGCGGGATCTTTTGACCGCCAGCGGGAGTAATTTTCGTGACCCCCCGGTCAATTTCTGGCGCGCGGTTACAGCCAAAAATCCCGAAACGCTCGCCGCCAATGTCTGCCGCGTTTTTCTCGCCTGTCGTTACGATAAAATGTCAAAAACAGATCAGCGTTGGCTTTCGATTCTTTTTTCGCGAGTCGCTTATAAACCGACCGCCGAATGGAAGGAAGAGTCCGTCTACTGGAGCCGGGACCCGCTCCGTTACAAAGAAGCGGTTATGCCCGACGGACAGCGGATCCCAATTCCCGACAGAAAGGATCCCCGCCAGATCTTTGCCGATTGGCTCATTCAACCGGATAACGTGTTTTTCTCCAAAGCGATTTGCAATCAGATCTGGTCGCGCCTGTTCGGATACGGAATCGTTCAGGAGCCGGACGACTGTCGAACAGACAATCCTCCTGCAATTCCCGGTCTGCTTGAGCATCTTTCCAAATATCTGGTTCAATCGAAATATGATCTGCGTCAGCTTTACCGATACATTATGAGTTCGCGAACGTATCAGCAATCGCCGATCGCCCGTTGCTCTTCCCGGGACGCCGACAAGTATTTCGCCGCTTATCCCGTCCGGCGTTTGGAAGCGGAAGTTCTTCAGGACATCTTTATGCAGATCTTTGATTATCGGGAAAGTTATATTAATATCGCCCCGGAACCTTATACAAGAGTTCCGACGAGAGTCAGAACTGTCGAACTTTACGACTCCGGTATAACCAACAGTTTTCTTGAAATGTTCAATCGCGGAACAAGAGATTCCGGCGGACTTTCCGACCGAAGCCGGGATTTTAACCGGAATCACGGACTTTTTCTGATCAATTCTACCGAAATTGACCGGCGTTCCAAAGCTATCGCCCGGAAAACAGGAAGAGTCAAAGATAAAAACGGACAATTGGTTCCCGACCTTGATTTTCTCTGGCTGACCTTTCTGTTTTCCGGGCGATAGCTTTGGAACGCCGGTAAATTTCGGTA
>CAZZEF010000212.1:0-1434 GCA_964652875.1 uncultured Planctomycetaceae bacterium | reverse complement strand
TGGCTGACCTTTCTTTCAAGACCGGCCAGCGAGGCGGAACGAACGAAATTCAATATTTATACCGGCGGATCAGGATCTGATGCTTTGGAAGACACCGCCTGGATGCTGATTAATTCAAAAGAATTTTTACTCCGGCATTGACCGAATGAACGGATAAACGCTTGCGGACAGACCAGAACCTGCGCAAGTTCAAACGACCGTTTCTTTTTTCGGACCGAAGGGAGGAATGACAACATGATCAATCGACGAACATTTCTTTGGCAAACAATGTCGGGGCTGTCAGGTTTTCCGATTCTGGCGCACGGACTGACCAATTCGGTTTACGGAGCGGTTCCGCAAAAGGAAGGGTCTCTTCCGGCGGACTTCCAAAAGCCCGCGTTCACGCTCGGCAAAGCGCGAAGCGTTATTGAGATCTGGATGGATGGCGGACCGTCTCACTTGGAAACGTTTGATCCGAAGCCGGGCGCGGGTCCTGATTACTGCGGAGAATGGGACAAACCTCTCAAGACCAACGCCGGAGGAATCGAAATCAGTCAATCGCTGCCGGAGCTGGCCAAAGTCGCTGACTGTTATTCGATCATTCGAACAATTGCTCACGGAGATTTCGGACACGAAACAGCCGCTTACGCGATGAGAACCGGACGCAGACCGGGCGGACATACCGTTTATCCAATGATCGGTACCGTGATCGGAATGATTAAACAACAGCGCGGTGATTATAAATTTCCTCTTCCTCCGCAGATCATCTTAACCGGAATGGGAAGCCGTTTCTCCCCATCCGGTTTTCTCGGTCCCCGTTATTTGCCTCTTCAGACCGGCGGAAATCCATCGGCAAAAAAATTCATTGTTTCCGGTTACGTTCTTGAAGGTATTGACGAAAGACGACGAGAACACCGGCGTCGAATGTTGGAAGAATTTGAGTCGGTCGGACTCGGAGGATACATGAACGGCAACGCGCTTTGTCAGAACATCGATATTATGCGCAAGGAAACGTATGAACTGCTTAACGGCGATGCGGTCAAAGTTTTTGATTTGAGCAATGAAAAGGAAACTGTTCGGGATTCTTACGGAATGACGTCTTTCGGTCAATCCTGTCTTGTTGCCCGGCGTCTTGTCGAAAAGGGCGTTCCTTACGTAACTGTTAATCTGGGCGGCTGGGACACCCATTCAAAGCACTTTGAAACATTGACCCGACGCCAGGGCGAATGGGACAAAGCCTTGGCGATGCTCTTTAAGGATCTGCGCGACCACAATCTTCTTGAATCAACGATTGTTCTTTGGAATGGCGAATTTGGACGAACCCCAAAAATCGACCGCAAGCCTCCCTGGTTTGGTGGACGAGGTCATCATGGCTCCTGTTTCAGTATTCTCATTGGCGGCGGCGGTTTTAAATGCGGATCGGTCATCGGCGTCTCCAATCGGACCGGGGATGTC
>CAZZEF010000211.1:0-8091 GCA_964652875.1 uncultured Planctomycetaceae bacterium | reverse complement strand
AAAGGACTTCCTTGTAAGTGGTCCGGCAGACCTGAAAACCGATATGCCGGTACATATTGACCGCGGAACTGTTTTGCGCGGTCGCTTCAAGAAAAACACGGGAACATCCTTTGAGTCTGAACCCGGCCAGTGATTTCAGGACAATGGCCCGTCCCAATCCAAGATGCCGAAAACCGGGGACAACGGTAATATTATGAATTGTTCCCGAAGTTCCGTTGAAATTGGAGTTGCGGCTTGCCTGAATCATGGCGCAAAAGGAAGACTCTTTTTCCGACCGGTACCGGATCAGCCAAGTCGATTCAGGCAGAAACCCCGATTCAGCGGCCAGCTGATAAGCCAGTCGACGGCAGGCGTCGTATTGTCGAAACGTTGGAAAAATTGAGCCGTCAAGATCATTGCGAAATCCGAGATAGAGAACGCGGCCGAGATCTTCCGTGTTCCTGGTTGACCAGGGAACCCATTCGAACGAGTCCGGAAGTTCAGGCTCCGCCGGTTTCGTTTTAGTAAAATCAAAGAGCATCTGAAGCCGCTTGATATAGCGGAATTCAGGGGCAACCGCCTTGAATTTCATTTTTTCATCCTTCGCGCCGACGGAAGATCTTCGAACCGATCTTTTAAACGAGTTCCGCTATCAGCGTTGACCAATAATTTCTTCTTGCCGCCGATCCGTGCGCGTTTGTTATAATTTACAGGACTTTAATAAAACAGGATCTCAAACCGGACCGCCGTATTTCTATCGGCCAATAAAAATATTGCTGCCGCTTTACTGATACTTCTTCTATTTTAAAATTTTCGCCAATTGATGACGCGAATCGGTTTTCTTTTAACGTTAAATTGGAAATTTTATCATAGAATCGACGTCGGTTTGGCAGACGATTACACGCGACGGTCACGGACCATATATTTCATTCTTGGAATTATACACAAATTTATCTGCCGGTTCAAGGCGAAACAGGCAAGAATCATTCGTTTTCTTTAAAAGACCTTTTATATTGTCGTCGCATTAAAAATTTTCGCGATTTCCGTCAATTGACATTAGAAAAAACAAGCGGGCCCCAACCGAAATAGAGACAAGCGGTGTTACAAGTCCATCTTTGAAAATCCGATATTCATACGTTATTCGAGCCGTCAATATTGATATGAAATTCCAACGGAGATCCTATTGCCCGACTTCGAACAGTTTGGAAAATTCAGAACTTGAACTGTCAACAACGATCATTTTTGACAGATTCTGATTCCATCGCAATCCGGCGCGCAGGGAAGCCAAACGATCAGAAGCGGCGGGATCCAGCGGAGAAGTTGTTACAAGAATGATATTTGTATTATTCCCCTGGATCTTCATAAACAACTCCTGCAAACATTCTTCCAGATGATCTTCTTTCGTCACATGCGCCAACGCAAGATTTTCCATAATGGCCTGAATAAGCGGAAGACTTACCTTTCCGGTAATAATTCCTTCGCGGCCGGGAGGCAATTCGGCATTTCCGACAAAATGAGCGGATCCGGAAAGCATGCGGGAGAAGTCTCGAATCAGTGTTGCCGCAAAACTGACCGCCAGTTCAGAATTTTCAAACGATTCAAGCGACGGCAGATCCGGATTGAAGAGGTCCAAAATAACCGCGACATCCTGATTTTGCATTTCATCAAACTGACGGACCAGAAGTTTCTGATGCTTCGCCGTTGCCGGCCAGTGGATCCATTTTCGGGCATCCCCGGTCTGCCAGTTCCTTATTCCGGCCAGTTCACTGGACGTTCTTGACATTGCGTTGCGCGGTCGACTGCGTTCTTCCGACTGCAAACGAAAATAGCTGAACCATTGTTTGGTCAAACTTCCGATTTTCGGAAAAACAAGAATCGATTTCGGTTCGTTATGGATCCGGGCGCAGCGAAAAAAGCCGAGCGGAAACCGGGTGGATACCGTCAAACTTTTAAAATCATATTTTCCCCGCAACGGAAGCTGACCGGCATAAGATTTTCTTATCACCTGACCGCAGCGGATCTCTTCAAAATAACAAACCGGTCTATATATTTTCAAACGTTTTCCCTGAAGAGGTGAGTTCCCGTAAACAGAAGGATCGGGAACGATCAGATCCTCCGTCAGGATCGACCAGGCGGTACTCTTTTTTCGCGCATTTTCAATTGAAACGGTCACAAGAAAAGAATCGCCGGCATGAATCAACGTCGGGAGTGAACGGCGGACCAAGAGCTTTCGCAATGAACGTCGTCCGAAAAAATAATCGAGAAAAAGAAGAGAGGTCAGCAAAGAGGCGAAAAAAAGAAGCAGATTCACTTCCCGGGCAACGGATCCCAAAAAGAGAACGGCGGTCAGGGTCATAAAAATCAAACCGTCCCGATAAAGAACGGTGCGTCGCGATTTTCCTCTTTTTCGCAGCATCTTCGCTTCCAGTTTTTAAATAAGGTCAAAACAGCAAAAAACATCAGAACAATTTTGTGTCCGGGTGTTGTTTGCTGAGATCAGTCATTCCTTTATAATTCATCATTATAAAATTTTCAAGTCTTACCGATCCGTAAAAGCCGGAATAATATTCAGAATAAAACCGGCGGCTGTTTTTCATAACAATTACAACGATTTTTCCAGGAGACAATCAAAAGAACTCCCGAATCGCGCAAAACGGATCGGGAGCGACACAACAGGATCTTTCCGCCGTCGGAATAAAATCATCTCATCGAAATAAAATCATCTCATATCGCAGCTTGTTCCGCCGGCGGCCGGGACGTAAGCGTTGGTCACGTAATCGGCGACCATTCGGTGCGCGCTGAAACGCCAGGCAAGAGTCGCGATTGAGTTTTTCATGTACCAGATCCATTGATGCGGCAGTCCGTGTTCGTCAATATTATAGAACATTGGGACAACTTCATTTTCGAGTACGTTCATCAAACTTTCATGATCGCGCTGATCGGTAATGGCGTCATCGACGTGCCGACTTCCGTTTCCAATCGCGAAACCGTTGGTCCCGTCGTAAGCTTCGGCCCACCATCCGTCCAGAATGGAGCAATTCAAAACGCCGTTGAGAACCGCTTTCTGTCCGCTTGTTCCGGAAGCTTCGAGCGGTCGGCGGGGATTGTTCAGCCAAACATCGACTCCCTGAACCAAATGACGGGCGACATTAATATCGTAATCCTCAATAAAAATAACTTTATCGCGGAATCGGGGATCGTTTCGAACTTCAATGACTTTTTTGATCAGTTCCTTACCCGGATTGTCGGCCGGATGCGCTTTACCGGCGAAAATAAACTGAACCGGATGCGCGGGATCATTCACGATCCGGTCAAGCCGGTCGAGATCCTGAAAAACGAGGGTCGCTCTTTTGTAAGAGGCGAAACGCCGGGCGAACCCAATCGTCAAAATGGTCGGATCAAAGAGTCTGTCCGCGTCATGAATTTCGGATTCGGAAGCGTTTAAATACTGAAGCTGCCGAATGATCCTCCGCCGGGCAAACAGGATCAGACGATGTTTCAGCGCGCAGTGAGTTTCCCAAAGTTCACCGGGATCGATCTTGTAAACCTGCGACCAAACGGCGGGATCGGCGGACTCTTCGGTCCATCCGGGCATATTCCGTTCGAACAGGATCTTGATCTGATAAGCCATCCAGGTCGGAACATGAACACCGTTGGTGATATGTCCTATCGGGATCTCTTCTTCGTCTTTTTTAGGCCAAAGATCGCGCCACATACGGCGCGTAACCTTTCCGTGAAGCGAACTGACCGCGTTGGCGTATCGGGAAAGCTTCATGCCAAGGACGGTCATGCAGAATTTTTCTTCTTTATCGAGCGGATTTCTCCGTCCGAGCGCCAAAAGTTGATCCTGGGTCAACCCGAGCTGCGTGCGCAATGGACCCAAATGTTCCTGGATCAGATCAGCGCTGAAATAATCGTGCCCGGCCTTAACCGGAGTATGAGTCGTAAAGACCGTCTGCTGGGCCGTTTCCCGAAGCGCGTCCTCAAAAGAAAGACCGCTGTCCTGCATTTTTTCCCGAATAACTTCCAAGGTCGCGAACGCGTTATGACCTTCGTTAAGGTGATAGACCCCCGGTTTGATCCCCAATGCGCGCAGAGCCCGAACTCCGCCGATTCCAGATACAATTTCCTGACGTATTCGGGTTCGTTCGTTCCCGCCGTAAAGAGTACTGGTCAACTCGCGATCTTCCGCCGAATTCTCTTCCAGGTCGGTATCAAGCAAATAGAGATCGACGCGTCCAACGGTCATTTTTCGAACTTTCGCGTAAATCGGTCCTTTTTCCGTATCGACCTTGACGGTGATCTTTTTGCCATCTTTATCGAGAGCCGGCGCAAACGGAAGATATTCAACTTTTGTGTCGGTGTATTCTTCCTGCTGCCATCCGTCTTCCCGAAGATGCTGACGAAAATAGCCCTGATCATAAAACAAACCGACCGCGACCATTGGAATCCCAAGTCCGCTGGCGCTTTTAATATGATCTCCGGCCAAAATTCCCAATCCGCCGGAATAAATAGGAACGGACTCATGAAGACCAAATTCAAGCGAAAAATAGGCGACCGGCTTGGCTCCGAGACAGGAGGCGTTCTGTTTGGCCCATAACGGACGTTCGGCCATGTATTTCTGCATGCGCCGGTAAGCCTGATCGATTTGCGTATGCAAAACAAGTTCATTAACCCGCCGCTCCAGCCGTTCGGGAGTAAATTCTCTCAACAGAGCGATTGGATTATGTCCTAACTGACGCCAACGGGTCGGTTCCAGCGCCTGAAACAGGTTGACAACTTCCGGATGCCAGCTCCACCATATATTATGAGTTAACGCGACACATTTATCATAAAGAGCTTGGGCCGACAAGCCTTGGATCCGGTTATCCGCAGGGGGTGCGAGCAGTTTTTCTTCCTCTTGCATAAATTTAGCCTCCATTGTTTGCTCTGATTATGCTCTAATAACGTTTTAAGTATTAACAAGACGTGACAACAATATCAACGTAATACTAAAATTTTACATATTTTATCCTTATTGTAAAGGTTTTGTAAAAGAATTTCATCATAAATTTAGGAGAGTCACGAAAGTCTGACGCTTTTTTGGAAAATTTTAGTGTTGCCCCTTTGAAATCGGAGAACTTATCCGGTATAATTATTTCAGTCTGTATTTTTCGTCCTGTCGATCTTGTATCAATTTCCATAAGAGCTTTCTGTTTTCCGATAATACCCTTTTTCAAGGAGTCTGGAAAATAAAACCGCAAAGCTGTTTGGTTATTGACACTATATTTATTGCCTGAACTAATAATCAAAAAATCTATTTCGGTTAAATTTGGTTAAATAAACAGTTTCAGACAAATCAGGTCTGTTTTAACAGGTCGCGCAAACAAAATTTTATTAATATCGTAAGTTATTTATATCTATTGTTTTAAACCGGTAAAGAAAGTAAATCAGCAGAGGAAACGAGATGGAAAAGTGGCCTGTTGGAGTTTTTGTCAGTGTCGATGCCGGACTCGGCGTTAAACTTGAAGTTGCTCATGAGCTTGGCATAAAAAGCGTTCAGGTTCATACACCGCATAAAGAATCGCGAACCCGGGAGACGGCGGATAAATTTTTAGCCAGGCTGAAAGAATACGGGATCGAGGTTTCCTGTGTTTTTCTCGGTTTTGAGGGCGAAAGTTACGAAACGATAAAAATAGCGTCCGAAACGGTTGGTTTTGTTCCCGCCGCGACACGTCAGGCCCGTTTGGCCGAAGCCCGCGAGATCTCCGATTTTGTGAAATTACTTGGAGTTGAGGCGCTCGGATCTCATATCGGATTTGTTCCGCATGACCGGCAGTCGGACGAATATCGGGACATGGTCAAGGCCATTCAGGATCTTTGCGATTATCTTAAGGGAAACGGTCAGCGTCTTCATTTGGAAACCGGACAGGAGAAAGCGGAAAATCTGCTTGCGTTCCTTAACGATGTCGGACGCGATAATATTTTCATTAATTTCGACCCGGCCAATCTGATCCTTTACGGAATGGGTAATCCCATTGAGTCACTCAAAGCGGTCGGCCAATACGTCCGCAGTGTTCACTGCAAGGACGGGACCAAAACGACCGGCGAGCCCGGCGTCGATTGGGGCTGCGAAGTTCCGTTCGGAACCGGACAGGTCAATGCGGGTCTTTTTCTTAAAACGCTCAAGGAGCTTGGTTACGATGGTCCCTTGACGATCGAAAGAGAAATTCCGGAAGATCCCGTCCGTCAAAAAGCAGAAATAGAACAGGCCCTTATGCTGATCAATAATATTCAATCAGCCCTGTTTTAATCACTGATCCCAATTGGACTGACTGCCTGTTTCCGATAAGCTGGGATCAGAAACAGGTTCGGGAAATATAGACCGGTACCAAAGAAGACGCGCCCCCGGAATGTATTCACCGGAATTGCGGCTCTCGGAATGACCTGCGGATTCTTTCTTGCCGCAGGTTCATTATTGAATACAATATATAAAAATACAAAATAATATTTAATAGAGTAAAAACAACCGGTTCCATTATAAATTTTCCGTTCCAACTTCAAAAGAACAGCCTATTCGCAAGATCAATCGGCAGAAAATTTAAAATGTCGGCAGAATAAAACAGGTTGCGGTATCAAAGACAAACGATATTCGGAGAAACAATAAATGCCCAAAATAACAAAAGTTTACAATCACGGTTTGAAAAAAGAAGAAGCTGTTGCCCGAATGCACGCGGCGGTTGAAAAAGAAAAGATCGCCAAGGCCGGTATTCTTTCTTCTTCCAAGGAAAACTGGATTACTGACAGTAACTGTATCTTTTCCATTCAGATCTTCGGTCACAATATTGACGGAGAAATCAACGTTGAAGATCAGGACGCTTCCATTAGTCTGGATCTGCCGGTTGTCGCGGTTATGGTCAAAGGAATGGTTGAATCCCAGCTGCAGTCCGAATTGGAAAAACTGTTTTCCTGATCCGTCCTCCGTTGAATCTTCTGTTCGCAGGATCTTTCTTCCGCTTTGATTTTTATTCGTTCGATCTTGCGTTTGCTTTGATTCGCTGCGCAGCAGTCAAAAAAATTTCGACTCGATCAGCCGGATCTTTCAAAAGATCATTTTCGGAAAATGGATGAACATTTTTTGATCCGTCAGCAAATGAAGACGGCGCCGCTGTTTAACGGAGTCGTTATTCATTAATATAAAATATTATTGTGTTTAATCGGCAATATCATTCGGCCTGCGCCGGATCTGTTTCCGCAATCGGAGAAAGTTAATAAAATGAAAATCGTCATTTTGGACGGTTACACATCGAATCCCGGCGATTTAAGCTGGGTCCCTTTTGAAAAATGGGGAACATTGACCGTTTATGACCGGACAAAACCGGAACAGATCGTTGCCCGTTCCCAGGGAGTGCCGATCGTTTTGGTTAATAAAGTCGTGATGACGGAAGAAATCCTCTCAAACCTGCCGGATCTGAAATACATTGGGCTTCTTTCGACCGGAGTCAACGTCATTGATCTGAAAGCGGCGCGGGCAAGAGGAATTGTCGTTTGCAATATTCCCAGTTACAGTACCGATTCGGTCGCGCAATGGGCATTTGCGCATCTTTTAAATCTCTCCTGCCGGGTTGCGGAAAGTTCTCTCTCGGTACGAAACGGCGATTGGAGTTCCGGCGCCGATTTCAGTTACTGGAAGGGTCCCTTGATCGAATTGGCCGGTAAGACATTGGGAATCGTCGGCTTTGGATCGATCGGACGAAAAATGGCCCGACTTGCTCAAACTCTCGGAATGAACGTTGTCGCTTATGGTCCGCATCTTGTCCCCAGTGAAACGGTTGACGGTGTTCTTTGCGTTCCTCTGGACGATCTGTTTCAAAAAAGCGATGCCGTTTCTCTTCATTGTCCACTTTGTGACGCGACGCGAAACCTGATCAATCGGGATCGAATCGCCCAAATGAAAGACGGCGCTTTTCTGATCAATACATGCCGCGGCCCTGTTTTGGCAGAGCAGGATGTTGCTGACACGCTTGAGGTCGAGAGCACAGAGCATGAGCCGTTAGCCGATACGCACTGGAGTACTATTACTCTGGATGCCGAGGTTGATGACATTGCTCAACAGGCTGTTGCAACTGAAGC
>CAZZEF010000210.1:4140-8135 GCA_964652875.1 uncultured Planctomycetaceae bacterium | reverse complement strand
CATTCCAAATTACTTTTCTCCGCTGAAACTGCCGATATCCTATCCATACCAACGATTTTATTATTCCTAAAACAGGACAAACTTCATTTTTTCTATGTTCATGTTTCGGATCCGGTTAATTTGACATTGGATAAAATTTATATTATGATATCAGATCCAGTTGATTTCATTCTGTTTTCTGTTCCTGTCTTTCTCAAACGGTCCGTTTGCAAAATCAGTCAACAGGAAAACAAAATATTCCAATATCAACAATACATAACAAATTTAAGGAACAAAAATGACACTGTTTTTTCAACCAAAGTCCAACGTGTTTAAATTGATTTTGACCTGCTTTCTTTTGATATTAATGTTCGTCGGTTCAAAAGAGATTTCAGCGCAAAATTCGTCCCCTTACGGCTCGCATTCTCATATTTTTGTGCCGAAAGAATGGGTTCATTTTCCTAAAAATCTTGATCTGATGCGGGCAGGAGGTCTCGGATGGATGCGATCCGATTTCTATTGGACACTGATCGAAAAAAAACAAGGGAATTGGGATTATTCCCAATACGATAAAATTGTCGAAGAGGCGGGAAAACGTAATATTCAGATCCTCGGTATTCTTGGCTACAGTGTCCCCTGGGCACAGCCCGCTTACAATTATCCAGAAAAATGGACCGAATACGTCACACGAACCGTCAGCCGATATAAAGGGCGCGTTAATTATTGGGAAGTTTGGAATGAAGAAAACATACAAAGTTTTTGGAAAAAGAAACCTGATCCGGAAGAGTACACCAGGTTTTTGAAAATTACCGCGGAAGCCGCTCGAAAGGCCAATCCGGATGCTAAAATTCTTCTGGGCGGAACAGCGGGAATTCCCTATAAATATATCGAAGACTGCTTGAAAGCGGGAGCGGGCCAATGGTTCGATATAATGAACATTCATCCGTATCGAAATGTCATGAATACCAATTTTTCGATTCATCAGTTTTATGATGATATCGCCAAAATCCGAAGTTTACTGACCCAATACAAAGTGGGCGGGCATCCGATCTGGATTACGGAAATGGGTTGGTCCGACCATCAGTTACCGGATACCGGTAAACTTCGCGGTTTTTTTAACGCCGCCTGGAAAATTCTCAGTCCTGACAAGCCGGTAAAAGAAGTCGCGATACTTCATGATCCTGTTAAATTGAATTCATGTAAAAAATCAAATTTTCAGATCTTCGCAAACTATCTTCCCCAAGGGGTCCGTCTTGTTCCGGTAAAAATTGATGAACTGAAACAGCTCGATCCGGCAAAAGTGCCTTATGTAATTATGCCGCCTCGCGAAAACTTTCCCGTTGCCTGTTTTGATTTCTTTTATGATTACATTAAAAAAGGGGGAACACTGTTTTTTACTTGCGGTTTTCCCTGCTATTACAATGTTCACGTTCCCGGTATGAAAGAAAGTCCGATTGGAGAAAACAGCGCCATGGCCTCTCGAAAAAATTTCCGAATGGATGTACACGCCTGGTGGTTCGACAATAAAGTTCCTAAAAAAGCGGATCGTGTTTTTTCCGATCCAACGTTCTCCCAATTTTTTAATTCTTCAACGAACAAAGGAAAAGCGGATCTGTTTTTAGGATCCAAATATCTCAAAGAAGGCGATCGTCTGATTCCTGTTCTTTTAGGTCAAACAGGCGATTTTACAGAACCGGTCGCGGGAATTTATCGTTTTAACAGTGACTTAAAAGGAAACATTGCTGTTTACACTCTTTATGACTCTTCTTCCTGGGCTTACGCGACTTCGGAGGAGATCGAAACCTATCTTCCGCAAACATACTTGATCGCTTTTTCTGCCGGTATTGAGAGGTTTTTCACCTATCAGTTTCAGGCACGTGAAACCAAACCGGAAGAAACGGAAGATCATTTCGGACTGGTTCATAACGATCTTTCGCCGAAATCAGGATATATTGCGCTTTCCGCGTTAACCAAGGCCCGGCCGGCGGGTTCCATTCCTTTGACGGAGAAGAAAAATGAAAACGGTCTTATGATGTTTTCCTGGAAACGTCCAGACGGCCGCGTTGGCTGGGCAATTTGGAATCTTGACGGACATGTTGCCGGAACATTAAAACTAACAGGAAAAATTTCTGAATCATTCGACTTTTCAGGAAAACCTGTTTCTTTAAATTCTGAAAAGATCGAGATAACCGAAAAAACACTTTATTTAATAGGACCGGAAGAGATCAATATTACCATCGACAACTGAAAAACCGCTGAAGATCTCAATATAAATACCAGATCAACATACGGACATCATTTTATACTGTTTTTTTTTAAAATTTTCCGCCATCTCCGCCGATTGACTGCGTGAATCGGCTGTTCTTTTGACGTTATAACGGAATATTCATGTTGGAAGCAGTATAAAGCAGTATAAATATTCCGTTTGATAAAATTATTTTGGGATCGTCGGATGAAAACCTTTCGCTTGCACTTGCCGCAGATAATTGCAAGAATAAAAGGTAACGCCAAGACTTCCCTATTCGGCAAAAGAGGGGGTTCAAAATAACAGGATCACTCCTGCCGAAATAACAATTCTTGCTCAAATCCTCATAAAAAATCTTAAGTCGAAAGTCTCCTGCATAAACTGTTTTTTGTCTGGACTCTGTTAAGGTCTCCCTCTCTTTTCCTCCTTTCAATACAAAAACAATAAATCAAAATGAAACAGTTCCGCTTGTCGTATTTTATTATATTTTCGGACAAAAACAAGTCAAGTTCATTGTAATTATCCTTCTGTTATTAATATATTTTTATTAATAATACTTCTTTTGTGTTCTTGATATGATCATTCTAATTTACAGTCTTTAATTTAAAAATGTTGATTTTTAGTTCTCCTTCCAGAGCGTATTATACTGCTTTTATTTTAAATTTTCCGTCATAACGGAAAATTCATGTTGGAATCGATATAATAATTGATTTCAAAACAATAGAACAAGATCTTTTTATCAATAATAAGAGAAAGTGTTTTATTGTCGCATATTTTTAATATTACCCCGTTGAAAAATAAAATAAAAAATAATATACTTTATATATGATTTGTCAAATTTTAAGTCTAAAATATTTATTCTGTTGCTTTGCTTTTTCTTCTGTAATGCTTCTCATGATCAACACTTGAAAAACAGGAACAACAAAACATTTAAATATAATCGAGAAAGGTGTATTAATGAAATTAAAAAAATATAAGCGGAATGCCTTCATTATAAAATTCTTTTTATTTGCCTTCGCTTTGATAATGGGGACTATTCTTTGCGCAAATGAAACAAAAAAAGTTTCTTATGTTCCGAAACCGGTCCCGGTCAAAGGAGATATTGAGATTCACGCGTTTTATTATCCGGGAACCGAATGGATGCCGGAATGGGACATGGTCGCGCAAACGCTTCCAGACATTAAACCGCTTCTCGGCTGGTATGACGAAGGAAATCCGGAGGTGATCGACTGGCAGATCAAATGGGCCGCCGAACACGGGATCTCCGTTTTTTATGTCGACTGGTATTGGAATAAGGGAATTCAAAGACTGGATCATTGGGTCAAAGCGTTTTATCGGGCAAAATACCGATCTTACCTGAAATGGTGCGTTATGTGGGCCAATCACAATCAGCCGGGGGCACACTCGACCGAAGACATGATCCGCGTTACCAAATTTTGGCTGGACAATTATTTTAAAACGCCTGAATATTATAAGGTCGACGGCTGCCCGGTTGTTCAAATTTGGACTTGGGCAAATATCGACCGCGATTTTATCGCCGAAGCCCAAAAGAAAGGCGAAAATTTAAAAACAGGAGACGGCATCAAACGCGCGTTGGAACTGATCCGCGCTCAAGTCCGAGCCGCTGGCTTTAAAGGCGTTTATTTCGTCGCCATGAATCCAGGGATCAATCAATATGATCTTTTGAAAAAAGTCGGTTTCAACGAAACGGGTACTTACGGCTATCAGGGGAGATCTGTTTTTGCGCATCTCTCTTCTGATGAAAAAAAGG
>CAZZEF010000210.1:0-4130 GCA_964652875.1 uncultured Planctomycetaceae bacterium | reverse complement strand
AAATACTCTCCGTCTCATACTCCTTACCGATACGCGGTTGAAACGATCCCCGCCATTTGGGAAGGCAAATTGAAAGCCAGTCCGAATCTTCCTTTTATGGTCAACATTCCAACCGGTTATGACGACCGCCCCCGATGCTTTGACCAATCAACCGTTACTGAAGGTCGGACTCCGGAACTGTTCCGTCAGGCCTGCTTGAACGCAAAAGAATTTTGTCAGAAAAACAATATCAAAAAAGTGGTCTTCTTCCCATTAAATGAATGGCAGGAAGGAAGTATTCTTGAACCGAATGAAGAATACGGCTTTAAGTATTACAACGCGTTTCGAGATGTTTTTTGCGCAAAACCGAAAGAAGGCTGGCCCAAAGATCTGACACCGAAACAGCTGGGATTGGGGCCTTACGATTATCCGGCAATGGAGATCCCCGCCCGAACGAAATGGACCTTCGACCGCAATAATGAAGGCTGGTACCGCATGCCTTACGGCGCTCCGCAAATTCGCGCGGACGAGGGCAAAATGAAATTGGTGCGAATGAACCAAAATCATACCGCAATGAGAATTCGTCTCCAGCCATTTCGGGCGGACAAGTTTTCAAAAATGAAAGTTGAAATGAAAGTAACCTGCATCAAACCAGACGGAAAAGAACTGGCCTGTCTTCAATGGTCACGAACCGATTCTCCCATTTTCAACAAGGATCTTGTAATCAATCACAAAAACGAACTCAAAATATCCGTTCAGGGTGACGGCCAATGGCGGGAAGTAATTTTCGACCTATCCAATTCCCCTGAATGGAAAGGATTGATCAATGAACTTTGGTTCGATCCCTGCAATCGTGCTCACGCCGATGTCGAAATCGAATCAATCGAATTTGTCAAATAAAATATACACAGATTTTTAGGTATAATTTTTATGAGAGGGGGCTATGATGACTGAACGAAAACACATTCCCGGCTTTTTTAAAAGAGGTTTTACTCTGGTGGAACTGTTGGTCGTCATTGCGATCATCGGCATTTTAATCGGACTATTACTGCCGGCGGTTCAGGCGGCGCGGGAAGCAGCCCGGCGTATGCAATGCACCAACAATTTAAAGCAGATCGGGATTGGAATCCACAATTTTCATGATGTCCGCAACGGGATCCCGCCAGCATACATTTACGACGAACACCGCAGTTCCATGTGGGGCATTATCCTTCCTTACATCGAACAGCCGGCCCTTTATGAAGCCTTAGTCGGACCTTACCAGGCCAGCAGCGCCTGTTACACAACTATTTCGAACTGGTGGAACACTTTGTCAGAAAGTACACGAAAAGGATTTGGCGCACTTTCGACTTACAAATGTCCGACCCGTCGAAGTGGCGAAGAGACTTATCCGGCGGACGGCGCCAAGAACACGAGTACCGCGACCAATTTTGTTCCGGGTCCGCTGGGAGATTACGCAATGGTTTTCGCGTCGACCACCAATATCTGGTGGGGAGTTGGTGCCACTTATCAAAACAGCTTGCGCGGTCCTTTTCGAAGAGCGGAAACTTCCGATTTTCATGCGGGACAGTTTCCCTGGGGCCCGGCCGACGATTTCTCTTGGGTTCTGGACGGATTGAGCAATCAGTTTTTTATTGGTGAAAAACATATCCCGATTAATCGTGTCGGTAAATGCGCGGAAGACGGCGGAACGACCAATAACGAAGGACTGGCCAATCAGGGCGATTGCAGTATTCTTGTTTTCGGCAACACAAGAGCCCCCTCTTCCGCACGGGCTTTCGTCTATTATGAAAGCGCTTCCGCTTCCGGACTTTCCCCCGGTATTATGGAACTCGGAATTACCCGTCCCCGGGATCTGACCGAAGTCTCCTCCGGAGCCCGACTTCCTTATAACGCCCCTCTGCGCGGTTATCCGTTCGGCAGCTGGCATCCGGGCGTATGCAACTTTCTGATGGGCGATGGCGCTGTTCGGGCAATGAGCGTCACCACTCCTCCGAAAACATTGCGCGCGCTTTCCCTCGTTAATGATGGCGAAGTCATTACAATGCCCTGACGATCTGATTTACGCCGTCAATGTTTCGAAAGACAAAACATAAAATTTATACGGATCTCCTTTTAATTTTCCGCCGATTGACTTTGTGAATCGGCTCGGCCGTTTTTTTTAACCTTGTAATGAAAATTCATCAATGAGACCGATATATCGATAATAATTTTGAATAAGGATTATATCCAATGCGGATAAAAAATGTGATGTTGTATTTATCAATATTTTGTCTTTTACTTTTGACGTTAGCGGAAACGGGGTGTTCCGGCAAACAGCCCCTTTCAGGTAAAGTCACTTTCCCTGACGGAAAGCCGCTCAACTGCGGAGTCATTCATTTTGTGTCCGATTCCTATTTAAGCAGGGCAACCATTAAAGAGGATGGATCGTTCATTGTCGGTTCGGAGTCGGAAGCAGACGGGATACCGGCCGGTTCCTATAAAGTTTATATCGTCGGCGCCATTATTGAAGACGCGTCAGCTGTTCCCGAAAAAGAAAAAGTCAAGTCCGGTTGGAAGGACCCCGATGTTTCTGCCTCTCAAGCCAAAGAACGACCAATGATTTCCCTCATCGATCAGAAATACACAAGTTTGGATTCAACGCCGCTCACATTTACCATTCCAGGCGAAAAATTATTCAACTTCACTGTTAATCCACCCGCGGGAAAAAAGAAATAGATCTGTTCTTTCTCTAAAAGCCTGTTTTGATATTGACTGAAAACCGCTCAATTCAAGCACTTTTTCCCGTTCCAACGTTCAAAGAATGAACCAAGTCACGCAGTCAATCGGCGGTAGGACGGAAAATAAAAAGGAAAGCAATATATACCGATTTCATCATGAATTTTCCGTTATAACGTCAAAAAACAGTCGATTCACGCAATCTATCGGCGGAGAGGACGGAAAATTTAAAATAAAAGCAGTATAAAACCGTTTGCTGTTTGTTTTTGAGCTGACCTCAGAACAGGCTCTTGATCGGTCAGTATTTTAACTTTTTTATAAAGATATTGATTCGATTATAAAAATTTCGTTTTAACATCAAAAAAATTTAAAAAACTTTTCTCGACATTATATATTTCCGGCGGACAATCCTTATAATTAAGATATCAACAAGTATTTTATACTGTCCGCATGTTTATACAGGCTCAATCATGAATTTTCCGTTATAACGTCAAAAGACCAGCCGATTCACGCAGTCTATCGACGGAGAGGACGGAAAATTTAAATTAAAAGCAGTATAGAAGAACAGCCGACTCGCAAAGTCAATCTGCGGAAAATGAAAATGCGAGGGTGTAATTTCCCCCCTTACTTTGTTCTTGAAAGGAATAAAAGATGAATTTCCTCCGCTCCTTATTTTATACAGCCGTCAGAAAAGCAATTTCGGCCTGCCGCCCGACCGGTTTTGACAATCGAAAAGGCTTTAAACCGCAAAACAAAATGAAATCAGCGGGATCTGTCTGGTTGATTCTTCTGTCGCTGATCCTCCCGTCCCTCGTCGGAGAAGCCAAAGAATTTCATGTCGCTTTAAACGGCAGCGATCAAGCAGCCGGTACCGCACAGGCACCGTTCGCTTCTTTATCAAAAGCGCAGGAGGCTGTTCGCGAATTTAAAAAGAGCGGTTTGACGGAACCTGTTGAAGTTATTGTTCATCAGGGTATTTATTATCTTCCCGATCGGCTGATCTTTACTCCCGGCGATTCCGGTACAAAAGATTTTCCGGTCACCTGGCGATCCGCTCAAGGAGAAAAAGCGGTGATCAGCGGAGGTCTGCCTCTTTCCGGCTGGAAAAAATATGACAATAACATATACGCGGCTCCCCTGCCCAACTCTGTTTCATTGAAAAAATTTTCCGATAACAAGACGGTAAAAAGTTCATCGGATCTGTTCGCGCAACTGTTCATCAATGGCAAGCGGGGAATTCCTGCCCGAACCCCCAACGAAGGCAAATATTTTTATACCCGGGATCTCAACGCGCCCGCCCCCCAGAATAAGTGTCTAGGTTTTTTTTATCAGACCAACGACGCCGGGAAATGGCTTGACGACCCAAACGCGCAACTCGTTCTTTATTATAACTGGAGCAACTCGCATAACAGAATCGCCAGCGTCGACAAAAA
>CAZZEF010000209.1:0-8163 GCA_964652875.1 uncultured Planctomycetaceae bacterium | reverse complement strand
CCGGTATTCAGGTTTCCGGTCTTCATTGTCTTTTAACAAGAACAACCGGTTATCATTTGACATCGCCGGACGAAGGAGTTCAAAATCGGACGGCCAACTATTTTAAAGAGTTGATCCGTTTTTGTGCGGAGACGGGCGGCTGTTATATGGTTCTCGGATCGCCAAATCAGCGAAAATTACTTCCGGGGGTTTCAATGGCGGAGGCTTACGACAACGCGGCCCGGGTTATTGAGAAATTTTTGCCCGATCTGCAAAAGAACAAGGTCGTTTTGGCTTTTGAGGCGCTGGCTCCCAATGAAAACGAATTTATTCAGACCGGCCGCGATGCGCTCTATTTGATTAAAAAGATGGGGGCCCCGAAAGGCTTGGCCATTCATCTCGACTGCAAGGCAATGTACGCCAGCGAAAAACAGTCGATTCCCGAAGTGATCCGCGATTCCGAACTTCGCCCGTTTATGCAGACCTTTCATGCCAACGATGCCAATTTGCAGGGACCGGGATTCGGACGGCTTGATTTCAAACCGATCATGGCCGCTCTCAAGGAGATCAAATTCGACGGCTGGGTCGGTATTGAACCGCTCGACTGGTCCGCTTCGACGGAACGGCTTACGAAAGAGAGCCTGCCCAATTTGAAAAAATTTCTCTGATTTTCAGTCAATGAAATTTAACGGTGTTTCCATTTCTGCTTCAAAGATCATTTTGATTTCAGAATTTGCGGAAAAATAAACGTGATTGGAAAGACCGAAATGAAAAAACTGAAAAAGCCGGTCAGCTCCAAATGGAAAATCTTGTGTTTTTTGTTTGGAAAACAAGACTGGATCGAACGAAAATTTTCTGAAAAACGACATTTTTAGAAATGAGCCGATTTTGAAAAATATCGGAATTGATTTTAACCGAATCAACAAAGATCGTCCGAAGGACGGAACGGTTGACCCGGATGACCGGCGGATCAGTTGGCCGGTACCGGAAGAAAATTTTTATCATCCGTTTGTTCCCTGTTTTTTCGGAGCGACGGCGGGGATCGTTTTCGACTCTTATTGTCCGATTTCCTGCCGGATCTATTCTGTTCTTTTCGGAATACTGATTCTTTTGACTGTTTTTATAGTCAGAAGCGGGGGAAGATCATTAAAGATCAGCAAAGAAAAGGCAGTACTGACCGCAGTTGTTCTTTTATCATTTGTCTTGTTCGCCGGCGATTATCAGTTGCAGAACAACTGCCTTCGCCGGGATGACATTTCGCGATATGCTCGGGAACAGGGCGCGCCGATCGTCGCCGAAGGCTGGATTGCCCGACTCCCTGTTTCTTATGATCCGGTAACTCCTCCGCTGGGAGTGAATATTCCTCTTGAACGGTCTACTTCAACGGTTCTTGTTTTGAAGAGAATTTTAAATCAAGGAGTCTGGTCTCCCTGTTCTGGAAAGGCGGCGCTTCGCCTGACCGGTAATTACGACATGCTGCGAATAGGTGATTTGGTCCGAATAAAAGGAAGTTTTTCACTTGTCCTCCCGCCGAACAACCGTTATGAATATGACCGTCAAAGCGCGCTTCTGGCCGACGGCATCAGAACGAATATCTATTCGGAAGGTGATTCTTTTATTGAACTGATTCGGGAAAAGGATCGTTATTCTGTCGGACGTTATTTTGAATCGGTCCGGCGCGGCGCTCGAAGTCTTTATCAGAAATATCTTTCCGAAAAGAATGCTCAATTGGCTTCCGCGATGATGTTTGGACTTCGGTCCGATCTTGATCCGGAAATTTCCGAAGCGTTTAAAAAAACAGGAACCGTTCATGTTCTGGCTATTTCAGGTCTGCATTTGGCGATTGTTTGCGGCTTTGTTCTGCTTATTCTTAAATCGATAGGTTTGCCGGATAAAATAGCCATTCCGGTTTTAATGGCCGCAACGGTTTTTTATCTATTGGCAGCCGGAAATCAGCCTCCGGTCTTTCGCGCCGCGGTCATGATCTTGGTTTATTCATTTGGCCGACTTCTGCATCGAAACGGTTGCGGACTGAATTCATTAATTCTTACGGCGTTGATTATTCTTTTGATCAAGCCGAATGAACTGTTTCAGTTTGGAACGCAGATCTCCTTTTTGGCCGTTGGTGTTTTTCTTTGGCTTCCGGGAGGCAATACGGAACAGCAAAAGAGTATTAATATTTTTCGTTTGATTTTGATTTGGCATCAAGATAAAAAAATAATCAGAGCGGCTAAAAAATCAGGCATTTCCCTGACAAAGAAATTTAGGCCAGTAAAATGGAACGATTTCGCAAAAGTTTTGCGAAATACAAAATTTATTCAAGCTTTTTGGACCAGTTTTATTATTTGGCTTGTTCTTCTTCCGGCCATTGTTTGGAATCTTTCACTGGTAACTCCTGTCGCCGTTCTTGTCAATCCATTTATTGTTCTTCCGTTGAGTATTATTCTTTCGCTTGCATTATTGCTTGTTTTGACCGGTTCCTGGATCCCGTTTTTTCCCGGGATCATTGCGGATATGACAGATGTTCTTTTTGATTTAATGAGAATGCTCGTCGATTTTGCCCAGAAAATGCCCGGCGGGTTCTTTTATATTGCCCGATTCCCCCTTTGGTGGTGCATTGGATTTTACCTCCCGCTGATCTTGCTGACGCTTGTTCCTTCTCTTAAAAAATGGAAAACGACTGTTTGGTTTTTTATGATTTGCTGGATCGCTGTTGCCTGTTTGATCCCTTTGACCGATAAAAAGATCCGAAAAGATTCCGGTTTGTTTGAAGCGAACATCTTTTCCGTCGGTCATGGCGCTTCTTTTTTTCTTGAATTT
Source organism: uncultured Planctomycetaceae bacterium (assembly GCA_964652875.1). Taxonomy (GTDB): domain Bacteria; phylum Planctomycetota; class Planctomycetia; order Pirellulales; family Thermoguttaceae; genus JAUNBG01. The sequence continues at coordinate 5,364 of CAZZEF010000209.1, read as the reverse complement.
CCTGATGGACGAAATGTCCTGCTTGACTGCGGATGTTTTACCGCTCCGAAAAAAGTCGGTAATACAATCGCCTGCACTCTTTGGAATAAAAATGTCCGTCAGATCGATCTGCTGATCCTTTCTCATGCCGACTCCGATCATTATAACGCCGTTGATACGGTCATCGAACATTTTCCGATTCAGCGGGTTCTTGTTCCTCCCAATATGTTTAAAAAGAATAATGAATTCGTCTGTCGTCTGAAAAAGATCCTGACGGATCGAATGATTGAAATTGTTTATGCGGACGCAGAAACGGATCTTGCCCAATTCGGATATCCCGAATTGACGGTTCTTCATCCGCCGCGAATCGACTGGAGCAGTATTGACGGATCTCATACTAATCAGTATTGTTTGACCCTGCGTCTGGAGTTCGCCGGTAAAACGATTCTCTTTCCGGGCGATCTTGAAGACAATAACGCTCCGTTTCTTCAAAAAAGTCCTTTCAAAACGGATCTGCTGCTCGCCCCGCATCATGGCGGCAAAGTCGAACGTTATCAGAATCTGCTCAATTGGACCAAACCGGAAACCGTCATTATCAGCGGCGGATCTTTTCAAAATAATTCCGAAGAAGAAATGAAACTCCGTCGGCAAGGATTTAAGGTATATAATACAAAAAACAACGGAGAAATTGTTATTCAAATAAAAATGAATTCAACAGAGAAGGTGAGTGAACTTCAGGTCATTCCTTTTAAAAATTTTTCCGGGAAAACAAAAGAAAAAATATATGTACCGAGTAAATGATCTCCTCTTGAGTATTGACGGTAATCGAAAAAAGTTCTTGGGTGAATAAACCGTAACTTGTTAGAAATCAAAATAATAGAAAAGAAAATATATTCGTGCGCCAAACATTGGATGAAACGGAAAACAAAACAGCAAAGAAAATTTTATTTGACAATATATAATTAGAGAAAGTTGGAATTGAAAATTAAAAAATTCATCTTGACGAAAAGAAATATTTCCGGTAAATTTCACGTAGTTTTTGCAATTTACCAGAAAGCGTATTTTTTAAAGACAAAATTCGAAATTATGGGCAGATTTAGGAGAGATGAGACCGATATGATCCTGAATTGCTTGAAAATTTCGTTTCGCCGATCTATAAATTTTATTTCGAAGATACAGGAGTAAGAAATTTAAACTTTTCTCGTTAAGAGGAGAAGATGAAATTTCATTTCAGAAGTTTATTGAAAGAACGGAGAAAATTTTACGGCGGAGTGTCCAAACGGATTTTGGCGGAATAAGAGGAAAATTTTTGGAAATTGTTTTCAGACAATATTAACAGCAGATAAATGGAGATACGTTGTGTCTTATCATTCGATTGTTTTAGTAAAGCAGGTTCCGGATACGTCGAACATCACCGGAGAGGCGATGAAAGCGGACGGGACAATTAACCGGGCGGCACTTCCGGCGATTTTCAATCCGGAAGATCTTCATGCGCTGGAATCGGCGCTTGAGATCAAAGAACGATTTGGTGGAACGGTAACGGTTCTGACGATGGGGCTTCCGAAAGCGGCGGACGTTTTGCGCGACTGTCTTTATCGGGGAGCGGATCGGGCAATTTTGATTACGGACCGGCGCGCTGCCGCCAGCGATACGCTTGCGACGAGTTATATTCTTTCTCAAGGCGTTCGAACGATCGGAAATTACGATTTCGTTTTTTGCGGACGACAGGCAATCGACGGAGATACTGCTCAAGTCGGTCCTCAATGTGCGGAAAAACTGGATCTTCCTCAAGTGACGTATCTTGAAGAGATCATTTCGATCGAAGGCAAAAAAGCCCGTCTGAAAAGAAATATCGGCAACGGCTGGGAGATCGTTGAGGCGGCGCTTCCGGTTCTTGTTACCGTTGTCGAAACGGCTAATGAGCCCCGTCCCTGGGCCGTCAAAAAAATGGCCCGGAACAAGTTTAAAAAGGTTCCCGCCGAATTCACCGGTGATCAGGCGGCCGCTCTTGTCGAATCCGCAAAAGAAAAAGGCGATCTGATCGAACAATGGTCGCTCGACGATATTAACGCCGATCTCTCCCGATGCGGACTGGCCGGATCTCCGACCAAAGTCTTTAAGATCCAGTCGATTGTTCTGACCAAAGACGGATTCACTTCTGTTCCCCCGACGGAAGAAGGAATTTGCGGACTGGTTCAGGAGCTTGTCGCGGATCGTACCCTTGGTTGAGTATTGAAAAAAGAAGAGGAATATAATGATAGAAAAAAATCCGAATGGAGAAGTTTGGGTCTTTGCGGAACAGCAGGACGGAGCGCTTCAGGACGCCGCTCTTGAACTTTGCGGCAAAGCTCGGGAACTGGCCGATACACTTGGCGTTAAAGCGGGCGCGGTTCTGGTTGGAAGCGGTATTGCCCAACTGGCCGATGTCCTTGTTTCTTACGGTATCGATAACGTTTATCTCGTGGACGATCCCAAACTGAAATTTTTTACAAGCGCTCCTTACGCGTATGTCATGACGGAACTGATCGAAAAACACCGCCCGCAGATCGTTCTTTACGGAGCGACCAATCTCGGACGTGATCTTGCTCCGAGAATCGCTTCCGCGACCCGGTCCGGTATGACCGCCGACTGTACTGATTTACAGATCAGCGATGTTACCGATGGCAAGACGCAGGAAGTTTGGAATAATCTTCTGCTGCAGATCCGTCCCGCGTTTGGCGGAAATATTATCGCGACGATCGTTAATCCGAAACAATGGCCGCAAATGGCGACCGTCCGGGAAGGCGTTATTCCGATGCGTACTCCTGACGCATCAAGAACAGGTGAGATCATTCGCGAAAAAGTTGAGATCAGCGACGCTTTAATGTTGGTTGAAGTTATTGAGCGTCATGTCGAAAAACGAAAAGTCAATCTCAAAGGAGCCCGTATCATTGTCGCCGGCGGTGCCGGAGTCGGGAGCAAGGAGAATTTCAAACTGATCTTTGATTTGGCCGCGGCGCTTGGCGGAGCGGTTGGCGCCAGCCGCGCTGCTGTTGACGGCGGCTTTATCGGTCATGATTATCAGATCGGTCAAACGGGAACGACGGTTCGACCGGCCCTTTATATCGCCTGCGGTATCAGCGGCGCTGTTCAGCATCGGGCCGGAATGCAGGAATCCGCGAAGATCATTGCGATAAACAGTGATCCGAACGCGCCTATTTTTTCCGTCGCGCATTACGGTATCGTCGGCGATCTGAATCAGATCATACCGACGATGATTAAGGCTTTCAAAGAAAGAGTTTAACAAGTTGAGGAAGAACGATGCCCAATTTTTTCCAGGATAACAAAGATATACAATTTTTACTCGATTATTTCGATTTAAGGGAAATCGCGGCGCTTCAGGAACGGGAAACTCCGAACGGAAACGCCGATTATCTGCCCCGGGATCTCGACGATGTCATTGACAATTACCGGCGCATTCTCGATATAACAGGAGGAATCGCGGCCGAGACGATTGCCCCGCATTCGGAAACGGTCGATCTCGAAGGAAATACGCTCAATGCCAATCAGACGGTTACACTTCATCCGTTTGTTCAGAAAAATCTGGACCGTTTGGCACAAGCCGATCTGATGGGGTTCACGATGCCGCGAAAATACGGCGGGATCAACTGCCCGATCTTGATCTATACAATGGCGACCGAAATGGTTTCGCGCGGCGATTGTTCTTTTATGAATATGTTTGGACTGCAAGGAATCGCCGATACGATTTACGCGTTTGCCTCCGACGAGATCCGGGACGAATATCTTCCGAAATTCGCCTCCGGTGCGGTGACCGGCGCGATGGTCCTGACCGAACCCGATGCCGGAAGCGATCTTCAGTCTGTTCGGCTGCGCGCGGATCAGAATGAAAACGGCGATTGGGTTCTCAACGGTGTCAAACGGTTTATTACCAACGGTTGCGGCGAGGTCCTTCTCGTTCTGGCCCGAAGCGAACATGAGATCGCCGATGGGCGCGGTTTGAGCCTCTTTATTTGCGACCGCGGACCAACTGTTAAGGTTCGGCATCTTGAATCGAAGCTCGGCATACACGGTTCGCCGACTTGCGAATTGACCTTTACCAATACCCCCTGCCGTTTGATCGGCGACCGTCAGCGCGGACTGATCACTTATGTTCTCGCCCTGATGAACGGCGCCCGGCTTGGCATCGCGGCGCAGTCACTCGGAGTCGCGGAATCAGCGGCCCGGCTTGCCCGGGAATACGCCGCGTCCCGGGAACAATTTGGCGCCCCGATCAATCATTTATCCCCCGTCGCCGAAATGCTCTCCGATATGCAAATCGCGATTGAAGCCGGACGGGCGCTTGCTTACGAAACCGCTCGAATTTGCGATATTGAAAATAACGTGAATCGTCTTCTCGAACGGAATGCCGACGCTCTGTCCGCCGATGAAAAGAAAGAGTTCAAACAGAAATCCAGAACGCTTAAAAAACTCAACGCGATGCTTACTCCGATGAGTAAGTATTATTGCAGTGAGATGTCGATCAAAGTTTCAACCGACGCTATTCAGGTCCTCGGCGGAAGCGGATACATGAAAGATTATGCCGCGGAACGTTATTATCGGGATGCCCGGATCACGACCATTTACGAAGGAACTTCCCAGCTCCAGGTCGTTGCCGCCATTCGCGGTTTTACCTCCGGCGTGTTCCAGAATTATATCGCCGATTTTGAAAACCGCTCTTACGGCTGCGAAGTTCTCGACGGTTTGAAAGATCAGCTTGTTCAGGCCCGGGTTCGTTTGGATGAGACGGTCGCTTACGCGAAGAGTGTCGGCGGTATTTATATGGATCTGTCCGCTCGTAAAATCGTCGATTCCGGTATTGCCATTCTGGTAGGTCATTATCTGATCGGTCAGGCGTCGAAATGCGATCGGAAAAAGAAAGTCGTTCAGTATTTTATCGCAAAAAGTCTGCCGATGATCGATATGAACTGCGCGCTTGTCAAGAGCGGTAATTCACAGGCGGTCGATGATTTCGCCTCTTTTACCGATTGATGCCCAGTTGACGAAAGATCCCTTTTCGTCTGCGGCATAAAGTATTTTATTTGAAATATAAAATCAACCTCCGGAATATCAGCGGAAGAGACATCGCGTTTTCGTCCGCAGGTGATCTTGCGGAGGTTTTTTTTACCGGAAGGTGTCTGATCTTTGTCCGGTCTGTTTCGATTTATTTGCTTTTGTAGTCAAATAAAATACAAAGAACGATCTTCTTCTTGTTCTTCATGAGGATCGAGTCAACGTTAAATTCCCCGATCGTATAATTGGAGCGGATAACAGGACTGGATCACGGATGGTCCGTCGCAAAAAAGCAGACTCGGTATTTTGAACAACAGTATTATAAGTTGTTTTTAT
>CAZZEF010000208.1:4212-8184 GCA_964652875.1 uncultured Planctomycetaceae bacterium | reverse complement strand
TCAAGAATGAAAAAATAGAAAATAATCGCTTTTCCGCAAGAATCGGCCCTCCCGGATCAGCCGGTTTTGAAATTTTTCGTATTTTGACAAGATTCTATTAACAAGTTATGCTTTCCGATCTTATCGCAAGAAAAATGGCTGGCGGAATATCAAATTTACCGATTCAATCGAAATTTTCTGTCCGGAGTCAAAGAAACGGCCGTTTCATAAAGCCGATCTGTCCAATCACGGAAAATTTAATGAGAGCAGTGAAATATATTCCGCCAAAAAAAACGGGAGATCTACCGGAGCGCGTTGCCGCTGACCGAGTCGGGCAGAATTTCCGTCTTATTGTCAACCGGACTCAGATCAAGATCGAATTCGGAAGAGACATTTTGCGCTTCTCCCTGATTTTCGGAAGAGGACCAGGGGGCCAGACTTCCGACTCCCGAACTGTTGACATTCGCATTTGCGCCGGAAACCTGAACAGAAGGCGTATTTTGAATATTTTGCGGCAGTCTGGTCACTGATGAAGGAATGTAATCTTCCCTGCTCCCTGACATTCCGCAAGACTTGCATTCCGGAGAATGATCGACACTGTTATTCTTATCTACAAAAACAGATCCGGACCGGTACAATTCGCCCATGCAGCAGTCGCCTCGTTCCGGAACGAAAGTCGGCTGGCAGTTGTCATAAGGGGCAAAACAGGATCGACAGCCCGCGGCGGCAAGCAAGGTCAATCCGAGAATAAAGAAGCAGATCCTCTGAAACATCCTTGTTTCTCCTGAAAATCGAAAATACTCATTGGTGTCGGGAGACAATTCTTTGTCCCCTTACTATTACTCTTCGTCCTAAAAACCGGAATAAATGATAAAAAACTTTTATTTTTCCTATTTTTATAAAAATTTTCCTGTAAGAACGGTTTTTTTATAAAAATTTCAAAATTTTTTACAAATTTTGCAAAAGGATTAAACATTTACAAAAAAGAACTTTAAAGGGGGGACTGGTTTAAAAGTATTTTCTATCGTATAATTCGGAGTTGGTTTTGCGTTATTTGCTTAAGATATTTTAGATATATGTTTAATTGGATAAAATATTTAAATTAACCAAACGAACAAAATTCCAAGCTGCTGTATGCGGTAACATTACGAAAACATTTTGCCGGATCAACGCGGTTCGCTGAAAATTTTCGGAATTGATCTTTCCGAATTCACTCAACTTAAAATTGTTACGAAAGGACAACTGAAGATGCGTAACGAAATGGACCTGACGCCCTATGGCATCAACGTAAGCATGGTTCATCGCAACCCGTCTCCCGCACAGCTTTATGAAGACGCGATTATTCGCGAAGGTGCGGCTATTACTTCCTCCGGAGCCTTAATGAACAGTTCCGGCCGAAAGACGGGGCGCAGTCCAAAAGATAAACGTATTGTTGAGCATCCGGACAGCGTCAATAATATTTGGTGGGGACCGGTCAATACGAAGATGCCGGAGGGCGCGTTTCTTCATAACCGTCGTCGGGCGATCGACTATTTGAACACACGAAAACTTCTTTATGTGATCGACGCTTTTGCCGGCTGGGACAAAGCCAACCGAATTAAAGTCCGGATCATTTGCGAGCGGGCCTATCATGCACTGTTCATGACCAATATGCTGGTCCGACCGACTCCCGAAGAACTTTTGAATTTCGGCAAGCCGGATTACGTGATCTTCAATGCCGGTCAGTTTCCCGCGGATCCGGCCTCGCCCTCGGTTACTTCCGAAACGAGCGTCGCGCTTTCTTTTGAACGGGGCGAATTCATTATACTCGGCACCCAGTACGCCGGTGAAATGAAAAAAGGCGTCTTCACGATCATGAATTACCTGATGCCGAAAAAAGATGTTCTTTCAATGCACTGCAGCGCCAATGAAGGCCCGAACGGCGATGTTTCGCTCTTTTTTGGTCTTTCCGGAACAGGAAAAACAACTCTGTCGACCGAGCCAAACCGCAAACTCATCGGTGACGATGAACATTACTGGACCAAAGACGGCATTGTTAATATTGAAGGGGGCTGTTACGCCAAATGTATTAATTTGTCTGCGGAAAGCGAACCGGAAATTTACAACGCCATTCGTTTCGGAACCGTTCTTGAGAACACCGTTTACGATGACCGCAGTCGAATGGTCGATTTCGGCGATTCGTCTCTGACGGAGAATACCCGGGCCTCGTATCCGATCGAATACATTCAGAACATTAAAAAGCCGTGTATGGGCAATCATCCGAAAAATATCATTCTGCTGACCTGCGACGCGTTCGGCGTTCTGCCGCCGGTCTGTTCGCTGACCCCGGCCCAGGCAATGTATCATTTCATGAGCGGTTACACCGCGAAAGTCGCGGGTACGGAAGTCGGTGTTACCGAACCGGAAGCGACTTTTTCGGCCTGTTTCGGCGCGGCGTTTCTCGTTTGGCATCCGGCAAAATACGCGGAACTGCTGGCCGCCAATATGAAAAAATACGGTTCCAAAGCCTGGCTGGTGAATACCGGCTGGTGCGGAGGAAGTTACGGAGTCGGAAAACGACTTTCGATCAAACATACCCGTGCCATTATTGACGGAATTCACAGCGGCGCGCTGGCGCAGTCCCCCTGCCGGATCGATCCTGTTTTCGGACTTGATGTCCCCACCTGCTGTCCCGGCGTTCCCGATGATGTTCTTCGTCCGGAAAATGTTTGGGCCGATAAAGAAGCGTATCAAAAAACAGCGCTGAAACTTGCCGGACTCTTCCGGAAGAATTTCCAAAAATTCGAGGATCTCGCGACCGACGAAATCAAAGCGGCCGCCCCTCCCCGATATGACATGTAAGAATACCGGTATATTATCAACGGATCAGCCAGGTCATTAAGTCAGTCGGCAATCATTACGGTAATAGCAGAGGACAGCATAAAAACGCCGACCTTATAAAATCTTTAATGAATAATGCGGAAAAGATCATTTCCGCATTATTCCCTGGCTCCGCCCGGCAACAAACCGATGTCCCCCCTTCAATAATTGACTGCAATTTCACCATTAATATTATCCCGAAAATTACAGCAAGAGACCTAATGAGCGACGACCTACCCAAAGCCTCCATTTTTTCGAAGTTATTATTACCATTTCTTTTTTTAAAAAAGATCTTACGCTGGCTTTACGATTGGGTTCTTTCCTGGGCACATTCCCGATTCGGAACAGCTGCTCTGGCCGCCATCTCCTTTATGGAGAGTTCCTTCTTTCCGATTCCGCCGGACATACTTCAAATCGCGCTGTCGATCGAACGCCCGAAACGATCGTTCTATTACGCTTTTGTCAGCGCGACCGCTTCTGTTGCGGGAGCAGTCCTCGGCTGGTATATTGGTCTGGCGCTTTGGGATGTTTTAGGCCCTTATTTTGTTCCGAATATCATTTCAGAGGAAAATATGAAAAAGGTTCATGTTTTCTTTGATGAATATGGTTTTTTGGCACTGTTCGCGGCGGCGTTCACTCCGATCCCGTTCAAGGCTTTTACTATCACCTCGGGAATCGTCGCCATGCCGCTCCCCGGCGTTATTTTTGCGTCTCTGATCGGACGAAGTCTGCGTTTTTTCATTGTCGCCGGATTGATTTACGTTTTCGGTCCGTCCGTCAAAGGCTGGATCGACAAGTATTTCGGATTGCTGACCTTTTTATTCCTCCTGCTTCTTGTTCTCGGATTTTACGCAATAAAATATTTATTATGACCTATTAATTAAAAACCGGGGGGTTCCTTCTCTTGAAATTTTCATTAATATTATATATATAAGGATTGAAGAGGACTATTTTCTTTTTTTTCCTTGAAAACAGGGAGTTTTATGAAACAAAAGGTTGACATTTTTGGTCAAAAAGTGTCAAATGAAATAAGTCTTTCTATTTGGATGAATACGAAAAAACGACCGGCAGATCCGTTTTTCATAAAATAAGGGCAAGACTTTTCTTTGCCCGCTGGGCAGATCAAGGAGTATT
>CAZZEF010000208.1:0-4202 GCA_964652875.1 uncultured Planctomycetaceae bacterium | reverse complement strand
CCGCATAACAACAAAAAATTCAATGACCGCCGAATGATTCTTCACGGAACAAGAAAAGGTTATACTCTTCTTGAGATTATGATATCCGTAACGCTCATGCTGATGCTCATGTACGGAGTGGCGGCGATCTTCAGCCGAGTCGGCGGCATTATGAATGAAACACAGAGTACGATGGAAATGAGCAATGCCTTGCGGAATACCCGGCTCCGTTTGGAGAGCGATCTCAAAGCCGTTTCCGTTCCGCTCGTTCCTCCGCGCAACTCCAACTCCAATGAAGGCTACTTCTGCTATATCGAAGGACTAGGTCTTCCGTACACGCAGCTTAATGGTTACGATCAGCTTCAAAACTGCGTTGTTACCGATACGACCGATACGGCAAATTTCTCGCGGTTTGCGCCTGTTTACAAATGGCAAAAAGGCTCTTTGTTGAACACGGTTGCAGGCTTTACCGAACCGGTCATTCCCTGGGATAACGACATTAATAAATACGACACCTCGATCAGCGACGGGGACGATATTTTAATGTTTACCGCCAAAGCGCCGATAAACCAGATGTTTCGCGGACGATTCGGCAACGAGATCATTCAGTCGGAAAACGCGGAAATAGTCTGGTTTCTGCGCGGCACCACTCTTTACCGCCGGGTCCTTCTGATCGTTCCTGACGCTGTTTTACAAGACAAAATGCAGGAGATGATCAAAGCGTTCAACCTCGACACCACCAAGGGGCATACCGCGGAAGTTCAACGGGGATACGGTTTTTTGCGCTTTTATGATGTTTCCGTTCATCTGAACGAAAACGGGAATATTGTCGCCAATACACTGGGGGATCTCGCCAACCGGGCCAATCGATACGGCTATTGGCAATCAATGGTTAACAAATCGTTGTCCAACGATAAAAAGACCTTGGGACAGGATCAAACCTGGTCGCCTTTTGGAATCGGCAACAACAATATCAAAAACGCCTGGTATTATCTGCGTCTTCCGACACTTCAGGAAAGCGCCGTTTTGCGCAAAGCCAATAACAGCTATTTCGATTATTCCTTTCGGGCCGGAGTTCCTTTCGGTAAAAATTACATGAACAGCAACACGGACGATGATCTTGCGGAATGGTTCGGGGCTCATCAGCAAGTCAATTATCAGGGCTTTCCAAAAATCGATTTTTGGAACGATCCGAACTGTTGGGGACAAGTCAATAATCTTTCTGGCGATTTGCAAAAGTCTCTTGATATTGACGGATTGTTCGCGCAGGACACCATTCTCACCAATGTGATCTCGTTCGACGTCAAAGGCTGGGATGAAACGCTCAATAAATTCGTTGATCTGGGCGCATATCCTGGCGGCGTCAAACAAAACAACGGCACCATTCTGATCGACAATTCTGATAAACTGTCCTGTCTTGCGAGTTTTGGAAATTATGGTATAATATCGACAGAAAAACCTTTTATGCCGGCTGTTTACGATACATGGACCCAGCAGTACGAGGTCGATTATTTAAACAAAATCGCCAACTGCATTAACGAGTCCCCCATAAATCGTGAAAGTGCCGCCAATAAGATCAATAACATTCCGGTGAACGGTCCTGTTGCGTCTTCCCTGCTGCAGAATTATCCGCCTCCTTACGAAACGCCTTTAAAATCGCTTCAGATCAATATCCGTGTTTTTGATCCGCGAAGCCGCAATATCCGAAACATGTCATTGCAGGTCAATTTCAATACGGGAGATAAAAATTGATTCACCGGCCATTTGACCGGACAAAACAAAGTTGTTTCAAAGTTGATTTTCAACCGGCGGATCTCTGTTTTATCATTTCGGTCTATTGCGAAAATGAATAACATTCCGTTATGAAATCGGCTTAACTGTTTTTATTGAAGCCGGGAGATCTGCCCGGCTTTTTTTATGGATTGAATGACCTATGGCTGTTATACTTAACGTTGCGAATCTTCGAAAATATTTTGGACCGGATCCGGTTCTTTCCGATATTACCTTTCAAGTGCGTGAGGGCGACAAGATCGGTCTGGTCGGCCCAAATGGCTGCGGAAAAACAACCCTTCTGAATATTCTCGCCGGAAAAGAGGAGACGGAAAAGGGTTACATCGAAAAAAGTTCCGATATTTCCATCGGTTATCTGGAACAGCGTCCGGAAGTCTTTCCCGGCCGAACCGTTCTGGAGGAAGCGCGCCTCTCGCTTGAAGATCTGATCAAGCTGCAAAAAGAAGCTGAAGAAATCGCCGAAAAGATCAGCAGTGTTTCCGAGCCCGCCGAACATGACCGGCTCGCCCGCCGATTCGACCGTATTCATGAAACACTCCTTTATAAAGACGCTTATAATATTGAGTACCGCATTGAGAAAATTCTGTACGGCGTCGGATTTAAAGACGAAGAAATCAATAAAGACGTTTCAATGCTCAGCGGCGGTGAACTCAATCGTCTCTCACTGGCGAAACTTCTTTTGGCCGAACCGGATATTATGCTCCTTGATGAGCCGTCCAACCATCTTGATCTGCTCGCTACCGAATGGCTGGAAAACTTTTTGGCCGAAACAAAAGCGGCGGTCATTCTGGTCAGTCACGACCGGTATTTTCTTGATCGGGTCACTAATCGGACGCTTGAGCTTTATATGGGTACCGTTGACGATTATCCCGGTAATTTCACCAAATACACCGGTTTGAAAGAGGAGCGGCTGGCTGTCCAGATCAAAACCTATGAAAAGTATGTCGAAGAAGTCGAAAAGGCAAAAGATTTTATTCGGCGTCATCATTACGGAATGAAGGCGGCGCAGGCGGAAGATCGTCGCAAAAAATTGGAACGGCTTGAAGAAAGTCCGGTCGATCTTCCCCGCAAGATCACAACGCCCGGCATGAAATTTCCCCCCGCCTCCCGAACAGGCGATATTGTTTTTCGAACGGAAGAACTTGCAAAAGGATACGAAACCCCTTTGTTTAAGGATCTTACTTTGACGATCGAACGGGGCGAACGCTGGGCTATTATCGGACCGAACGGCTGCGGTAAAACGACGTTTTTAAAATGTTTGCTCGGCGAACTCCATCCGGATCACGGATCAGTTCAGATCGGGAAAAATGTTAAAGTCGGCTATTTTGATCAGCATCTTCATGTTTTGGACGATGAACAGCTCGTCGTCGACGCTATTCGACCGGAAGGAAAAGTCTTTGAGGAACTGCAGAGGCGAAGTTTGCTCGGATCATTCGGACTGACCGGCGATCAACAGCTTCAAACGGTTAAAAGTCTTAGCGGAGGTCAACGATGTCGGGCGGCGCTGGCCATGCTCTCTGCCAATGATCCGAACGTTATGATCCTTGACGAACCGACCAACCATCTTGATCTTTGGGCCAGAGACGCCCTTGAAAAAGCGATTCGCGAGTTCGACGGTACTGTTCTGTTCATCAGTCACGATCGGTATTTCGTCGATCAGACGGCGGATCATCTTTTGATCATTCAGCCGAATGCGCGGTTCCGTGTTTTGGAAGGAAATTATTCCACCTTTCGGCACCTTGTTTCCAAAGGACTCATTACCGATCCGTTCCAGCCGAATGTTCTGGACGAACCGGCAGTTAAACCACCCGTTAAACCGGCAATTCAAAATAAGAAAGCGCCTTCTTCTCCGTCAGTAAAAAATGCCAATACAGCGGCAACACCGATAAAAGTAAATACTAAAATGCCCTCCAAAGGTCAAAACTCCGGCGGATCGTTCAAGGGCAAAGGAGGCGGCAAGACTCCTCTTCCCAAATCCGATCCTCCGCAGAAATTCGGAAAGCCTCGTGATTTGGACGCTCCGCAGAAGCAGAAACAGAAAAAAGAAAAACGACAGCGAAAGTATCCGTTCCGAAAAATTGAGGATATTGAAGCGGAAGTCTTTATGGTCGAAACGCAACTGATGTCGCTTCGGGAAGAACTCATTAAACCGGAAGTACTGCGCGACGGCGAAAAGGTCAAGGAAATCAATGGCGATATTAAATCAGCGGAAGACGCCCTTGCCGTTTTATACGAACAATGGGAAGAAGCTTCCGAACTGAACTGGTAATAAACAAAACTTTTTCCGATATCAAGCCGAACCTGATCAACAGACGGTTTAGATATCGGAGACATTCCATTCTTTTCAATAACGGCAAACGCTCATCGCCTCTTACCCGCTTGAACAATTTCTGTAATATTAATATTTTACTGACCGTCTGAAGTATTCCAAC
>CAZZEF010000207.1:0-8212 GCA_964652875.1 uncultured Planctomycetaceae bacterium | reverse complement strand
ACAGCCGATTTACGCAGTCAATCGGCGGAGATGACGGAAAATTTAAAATAAAAGCAGTATAAAGTATTTGTCAATTATATGCTAACATAAATAATAGACACTGTCAATAAATATTTGTGATTTGTTTGAAAAACGTTGTGTTTACTGCTGCGTTTCCTTTTTCAGAAAAGAGGGCAGGATTCTTTCCAACAATTCCAACGGAAGCCCGACAACATTGGACGCGCTTCCCTGAATCAAATGAAGCCAATCGTTTCCGTCCTGATAACCGAACGCGCCCGCCTTTCCTGTCCATTGACCGGAATCCAGGTAATTTTCGATCATTTCTTCAGAAAGCGGATCCATTTTGAGTTCGCTTGTTTCAACCGCGGAAAATTTTCGCCCGATTTGGACTCGTTTGTCGTCAATCGCAGCAAGACAGATCCCCGAATGAACATAATGAACCGATCCGCTCAAAAGATGAAGCATGCGTCGGGCATCGTTCCGATTAACCGGTTTACCAAGAATTTCTTTCTGACAGACGGCGATGGAATCGCATCCGAGAATAATAATTTCTTGGTCCGGGTATTTCGCCAAAACATTGTTCGGATCGGAAATGCCTCCGGAAAGGATCATTTTCGCAGAAAGTTCCGCTTTTCGGCAAGCGAGTCTTTCTGTATAGGTTTCGGGCGTTTCGCAAGGACGAATCGCGTCTTCTTCATCGGGACCTGGCAATACCGTGAACTGATAACCTGATTCCGTTAACAGATCTTTTCGCCGGGGCGATCGGCTGGCCAGGACAAGCCGGTAATTCTGTTTTTTTTCGATCGGCATATTTTGAGGAAGCTCCAATAAAATATTTACGGTGAACAGAACGATCTTCTCTGTTATTATCTGACAGATTTAAAAATCGGGAAGGGTGACGATGGCGGAAAAGGAAATACAAAATGAAATCGAATCAATGTTTTGCGTCTTCCTTTATACCGATTCCATTATGAATTTTCCATTTCAACGTCAAAAGAACAGCCGATTCACCAAGTCGATCAGGGGAACAAACGAAAAATTTAAAATGCTGATCGCGTCAAATTATCATTCAAAATAATATATCTTTTGACCTATTATAACCCGTTTACTTGTTTTTTACATACCGTATTGGAAATATTCCTTATTCAGACTATTTGGAGGAGAAACACCCGAAAAACAAGATCGACCAAGAGGATCCGCATTCGTGTTTTTCTGTTCAACTATCGGAAAAATTTTTAAATTATACCGATTCCCTCATGTGTTAACCGGAATGGTGCCGAAAAATCTCCGATTTACAAAAGCAATCGGGAGAGAGGACAGAAAAATTTCAAAGGTCGGCAGTATAAATAGAAATTCGATCTGTTGAATTGCTGAAAATTTATTTTTTCTCTTGACAGATATTTTTTGGACAAGTATACTGTATTACATCAATAAGACAGTGTATGTTTTGTTTTGAACAAAATTTTGAAAAATAATTTCTGTCTGACTCACAGTTTTATAAATTATGGGGGTATTGAACCCGATTTGATTTATCTGACAAAATGTCGGACGAGTTTCATTTTGAAAATAGCAATGTCAGGCCAAGAGATCTTTAAGGCTTTCAAAAGAGAATCAAAAAGAAGGCGGACATTAGAATAATTGATTGCAGAATTAAATTTATACATTAAAAATCATCCGGTGCATAAGCCAATCGGCAGCGAAAATTAAAAATGGCAGTATAAAGATCAGAAAGGACGGAACGGGTGTTTATTAAAGTCGATTTCAGCAGTCCGATACCGATATATGAGCAGATACGAACTCAAATCAAGTTTTATCTGGCATCGGGAGCGATACGGGAAAACGAACTGATTCCGTCGGTTCGCGAATTGGCGAAAATGCTGGCGATTAATCCGTTGACCGTTTCCCGTGCCTATCGGGAACTTCAAAACGAAGATCTTGTTCATGCGGTTCGGGGGATGGGGTTGGCGGTTTCTGAAAATGCAACGAGGCGATGCCGAGAGGAACGGTCTCTTGTTTTTGAGGCGGATCTGAAAAAACTGCTTCAGGAAGCGATTGATTCGGCAATGGATCCCAAGGAGATCGAAGCGGTTGTTTTTCGGGAAATGGCGAACATAAAAAAGGACAACGCTCAATAATGCCTGGTCAGTATGGATTGAACGTCGCTGAATATAAATACGAACATAAAGCGAAGTATCGCTTTATATAACCTAAGAAAAAATACAAACCGATTTCATTATGGATTTTTCGTTCCAACGCCAAAAGTGCGGTCGATTCACGGATCAATCGGCGGAACAGTTGGAAATTTAGCGGAACAGTTGGAAATTTAAATGACGGCAGGATAAAAAGGAACAAGGACAAATGGACAATATTGATAATACAAATTCTGGTGGATCTGTTTCCGAAACGGTGATTTCATTGGACAAGGTTTCTCTGTTTTATGGAAGCAAAACGGCGGTTGATACTGTTTCATACGAAGTCAAACGCGGATCGGTTTGCGCTCTTTTGGGAGAAAACGGTGCGGGTAAAACAAGTACAATTAAAATGCTGCTCGGTTTTTTGGAACCGGATTCCGGCTCAATTGAAGTACTGGGCATGAATCCGCGCAGGAATCGGTTTAAACTCGGCGCGATGACCGGTTATGTTCCGGAACAGCCTGTTCTTTATGATTGGATGACCGTTCGGGAAATCGGTGAATTTTCGTCCGCTTTCTATCAGAAAAAAAAGTATTGGGATGAGTACGAGCGGATGATTCACGCATACGAGATCCCGTTAACGGTCAAGATTAAAACACTTTCCAAAGGAATGAAAGCGCTCGTATCGCTTTCGCTGGCTTTGGCGCATGATCCTGAACTCCTTGTTCTGGACGAACCGACCAGCGGACTTGATCCTCTTGTCCGGCGGACCATTTTGGAAAATATGGTCGATCGGGCTGCCCGCGGAAAGACCGTCTTTCTCTCCAGTCATCAGATCGCCGAAGTCGAACGGGTCGCGGATACTGTCACTTTTATGAAAAAGAGCCGTCTCGTTCTGACCGATTCCGTTGATCATCTTAAAGAGAGCTGTTTGTCGTTAATTCTGTCATTTGAAACGGAAATTTCTCAAACATTGCAAAACGAAACGCTTCTGCTTTCTTTGTTCGAAGAACCGCTGGAAACGGAATATCAAGGCCGGACCGTCCGAATTCTCGGTCGTTCGCTGCGTCATGATCTCCTGGAAAATTTATCGCGATCCGAAATGAAACCGATTGCCCGGGAAATCATTGCTCCGACATTGGAAGAAATTTTTATTGGATATATGAAAAAAGCGAATCATTTGTTTCCTTCGTCTTTAAAAGAGAAATAAGCAGTCTGTTATAAAGAAGGTCACCGGCATTCGCTATTTCAATAAGTATATCTTTCAATTTGTATATGTATTTTCCTTTATCGAAAAAGCTTACAATAACGTATCGTTGTTCAAAAATATATTATACTGCATTTATTTTTAATTTTCCGTCCTCTTCGCCGATGGACTGCGTGAATCAGCTGTTTTTTTGACGTTATAACGGAAAATTCATTAAGAGACCGGTATATCTGTTTAACATCGAAAAAACGACTTGTCATAATTTTTACAGGTCGAAATAACAGGAAAATTATAATGTCATCCGTATAAAATATATTGTTCATAAATGTGAATATAAAAATCATTATAAATGAGGATATGAAAATGTTTCAACCATTTTTCAGTATATTATTGAAAGAAATAAAAACAAATAGATCGCTACTGGCCGCGTTCGCCATCGGGGGAATAATTCTTGCGGGAATAACGATGTTTTTTTCGCAGTCGTCGGCCCGGGAAACCGGCTCGTTCTGTATAATGATATTTATCAGTTATCTTTCTCTTTTGGCGTTTGCGGCGACATCGTTCAGCAAAGAACGGGAAGAAGGAACAATGTTGCTATTGCGGAATTATCCGATAAAACCAAGAACAATTCTCGCGGGAAAAACAGCCTTTATTCTTTTGGCCGTCCTCATTCTGCTATCATTATTTGTTGCCGTTTTTTTATTGGTTTACGGTTATGAAGATCTAAGAAATATCGTTTACCGCTTAAAAAATGAGTCCGGTGGAGACGCGATGCGTTTTGTTTTTTCACTGGTCTTTATTCCGGTTGATCTGCTTCTTTGGGGGATTTTCTGGTCACTTCGCTGCCGTCGGCAAATCAGTTCAATTCTTCTAACGGTTTTTTGTGCTTTTCCTATGTCTGTGATTTTTATATCGGCTTTTATGAAATACAGATCCGGACAGGATGGGGCAACGATGTATTTTATCGGTGTTCTGATGACAAGAATTCTGCTTCTTCTGTTTCTCGGCGTGATGATTGATATAAAATTAAAGAATTGGTTTTATTTGTCGGAAAAGAAAAATAAAGTAAAGTTGAAATATCCTTTGAACGAGTCACCTTTTAACATACTTTGCCGTATGGGGAATCAGCAGATCCTTTTTGAGAAACGCTGTTACATTGTCCTTTGTCTTCTCTCTTTTATCGGACTTTATCTGTTTCGAATTTTGACACATCAAAACGGCGGATCGTATTATTTTTTACCTTGGTTCCTAATGACGCTTTGTTTTACCGTCAATATTTTTCATTTTGACTTGCATGTAAACAATATAATCCTTTGTCAGCGCCGGGTTACTCCGTTTTTACTTTGGAGAACTCGTCTTAATCAATACGGAGTCATTGTTATTTCCCTGCAGCCGGCCGTATTCGCGATGGTAATGATTGGCGAACAAAATAATGCCGGTTATGAAAATTATGTAAAAATATTTGCTGCTTCAACTGTTCTTTTCTTTTTTACCGCCTTCTGTTCGGCTTTTTTCAAAAGTCGATTGATTGCCGGAATGTCCGCGATGCTCTTGTTTATTTTCTGGGGGGGCGTTGGCGACAGAGAATTTTTCTTTACTCCCTTTGATGACGGTAAATATTCATTTGATTTTTTCAATGCGGGATTATTTGGTTATGTATACACTTTGGTAATTGTCATTTCCGCATCCTGGTGGATCGTATGGGCCTCCGTTATGCCTGTTCGCGGATTCCAAAAATACAGCGTTGCGCTATTGTTGATCGGTGCAGTATTTCTTCCTGCCGGTATCCGTTTTATGTTTCCTGAAATTTGCAGAAGGGGATATTCAACACCGGAAATATTTTATCCTCGATGTTTCGGAATAAATGGATTCTGTATTGATTCCTGTAATAACGACAGGGAAAGAAGTTTGTCCCTGTCAAGGGCGGAACGCGATTCTTTTTTGGGGATGTATTTACAAAAAAATGATAAAAAATGTCTCGCCGACAGAAAAATATTTATAGAATTATTTGAAGACGGAATATTGGATAATGAAATATTTTGCAATAATATAAGGAATCTTTGTCGTGTCATTCAGATCCGGTATTTTTCTTTTGAGACAGACGGTGTCGATTATAACAACGAGGATAGAACGGACGACTTTTTGATTTTTCAGCGGTTGGCAGCAAAGATGCGGGACTTTGATTTTGCCCGGATCCCTTTGTCCGAGACCGAACGGATGATTATAAATAAAAATAAAATAGGTGTTTCCGTTACTGTGTTAAAAGACGGTGCGTTTAACAGAAAAAAGCCGGAAAAGGAATCTGATCACGAATCCATAAACAAATCAAAAGAGAAAATGCAAGAAAAACCGGAACGTTGTCAAACGACACATTCGGATGACGATTATATTACCGAATTCAAAAACAGAATCAGTAATAACGGACAATTGAAAGTGAACATAATAAAGGAAAAAATAGGAACGCTTGTTTTTTCGATCAACAAAAATAATGTGAGTCAATATCTGTATACCGCGCGATCTTTAACGGAAAAAATTGATAAAAAAGATCGAGTTCTCTGTCAGTTGAACGCAGTCCGCGGCGCGGATCCGTCAACGAACCAAAATGCCTGTTATGAACTTGTTAAAAAAACAGAGTGCGCGAACGAGAAGAACAGTTCGGTTTAATATGATGTTAAAAAGCTTGATGAAACGGATCTTCCTTTGACCGATTTTGAGTATTTCGGTCATCTTCAGGGAATAACCGCCGCTTATCTTATTCAGCGTTATGATCCGGAATACAAAAATTGCGCGATAATGAAACTGTTGAATACTCCTATCTATCAAGGACTTAATGTCTGTGACATTGAGCCAAAGGCTCATTTCAGTGTTCATGTAAAAAAATCTTGTCTTTTTTATGATTGCGGAATAATGAACGCCGAATATAGAAAAAGCAAAACACCTGATAACGCCCTCGGATGGATCGCCGAAAATGAAAAATTCGGACATGCCCGATTTTACGGGGCCGCGGATTTTTTTTATGTTCCTGAACTGGATCGTTCGTTTCCGAAAATTTACGCTCGCGAAATACTGAATGAAAAGACGAAAAAACCGAAGGGGGTCCGTTTCGTCATTTTAGATCCGGAATCGTTCCGCCTTTATAACGGTGTTGAACATTATTCCTTTGAACAATAAAAAGTGAATAAGAAAATATGTGTAAAAGAGGATAGAAAAATGAGGAATTCAATAATAAGTATATTCAGAAAAGAGATCAGAACGACACGCCCAATTACTGTATCATTCGCTATAATATGTTTGGGAACGTGTTTGATCCCCAACGAAATTGTCTCGGCAACCGATCCTTGTTATAATGCTGTCGTCGAAATAATGTTGATACTTTATTTATGTCTGACAGCACTTGTCTCAACATCTTTCAGCAAAGAAATGGAGGACGGAACATTAAATTATCTGCGTAATCTTCCGGTAACGCCGCAAAAGATTCTGATTGGAAAACTGTTTTCGATTCTGGTGAATATGTTTCTGCTTCTGATCATTGCCGGGACAGTATTATTTCTCGTTTGCGGTCCAAAAGAGATCGTTTCTTTGATCGATAGAATAATTATTCCCTTGGGGCGTCCTGTTCAGCCGGAAAATATTCAAAGGGCGGTCCGCGTGATTGTCTCCGTTTTTTTTATACCGTTGGATCTGATCGTTTGGGGCCTTTTCTGGACGCTTCAATGCCGACGGCAGATCTCTTCCATTTTTCAAACAATCTTTTGTGCGCTCCTTATGTCATCTTTTTTTATCTATTTTTCAAGTCTGCCTGCATGCGGTCTAAATGATTTTGTTTGGCTGCAAATTTTAAGAATATTAATTCTTGTTATTCTTGGTATAATAACTGACGGTAAACTTCGAAACTGGTTTTATCTCTTGGAACGCAAAAAAACGATCGATAAAAAATTGCCTTGGCGGAATTATTCATTGATCGCGCTGTTTCGGCAGGGAGAACGTCAGATTCGATTATATACTGTTCTCTATTTTCTGTTTTGCGCGGTCATATCCGCATTTGCGATTTTTTTCTTGGTGTTTATGCCGGATACGAACAGTAATAATAAAATATTTTGCATTTTCCTGACATTAATGCAATTGGCGATTGTCTGTTTCGCAATTAATATTTTTCATTTCGATCTCAATGCTAACAATCTGATTCTTCAGCAGAGACGGATCGGTCCGTTAAAGCTTTGGTCCATCCGTCTTTTGCAGTACGGATCCTGCGTGTTCCTTACAAATCTGCCGATTCTGATTTTTATTTGTTTAGATATGAATAAAATCAATACAGTGTTTTGTCTTGTTGTCATTCTTGAAATGGCCGCGAATATTTTCTTTATGACCGTCTTCTTTTCGGCGCTTGTTCGAAGTCGGCTGATTGCAGGGACAATGACCCTTGTCGTCAGCGGATGGTGGTCCTTTATTTTTTATCGCCATTTACTGTTAAGAGAAGTCACTTGGATATTTGCTGGTTATACATTAGTCTTGTTTATCGGCGCTTCTTACTGGACGCTGCGCGGACGGCTCCTTTCAATTGGTAAATATCGGTTATACGGACCTCTTGTACCGATCCTTCTTTGCGCCGTACTGCCCCTTTGTTTTGGTCCGTTCGGAAACTTTTTTCGAAAATATATTTATGAGCCGCCGAAAATGTTTTATCCGTCCGTTAAACTCGTTAGCAACAGTAAGGAAGATTTCGCATTCTTGGAAAAAGCCTTGAATGAAAATGAAAATTTTATCGATCATTTGATAACCAGTCCCAAGACGATACGTGTCAGATATTTTACGTTTGAAGTATACTGGTTCCACTTGATTTTCCGGGAATTGGTATTGACAGAAAAAGTCAAAA
>CAZZEF010000206.1:4472-8217 GCA_964652875.1 uncultured Planctomycetaceae bacterium | reverse complement strand
GCCAAACCTAAAGAATAAAACGGTAACGTATATACCCACGGCAAGCAAAGTGGAAAAGCTGGGCTTTTTTGTCAACATTGGCAAGCTAAGCCTAAGAAAGCTCGGCATAGTAGTCGATGAATTGGACGTTTCAACGTCATCCCCAGAGACTATCTCCAATACTTTGCAAAAGAACGACATGATCTATGTTAGCGGCGGGAACACGTTTTACTTATTGCAGGAATTGAAAAGGAGCGGCGCTGACCAGGTATTAATCGATGAAGTCAATAATGGGAAACTCTATATCGGCGAATCAGCCGGAGCTATTGTTGTAGCTCCGGATATCACTTATTCCGCCATAATGGATCACAAAGAAAAAGCGCCCGACTTGCGCGATTACAGCGGATTGCATTTGGTCGATTTTTATGTTGTTCCACATTGCGGCAATTGGGAAATGGGAAAAGCGGCGGAAAACATCGTCGCCGCATATACTGAGAGCTTAGAGCTCATGTGCATCAGCGACAGGCAAGCCATATTTGTCGAGGGCGAAACCGTCAGAATTTTAAACAGGTAGAGGCGTCAACCTTCCTTTTGACGTGGAGACGAATACGTGAAGAAATCGAGATTTGTCGAGGAAGGTTATTTAGATTTGACGGAGGATTTAATTATGCAAGCTATTGCCTATCAGCTAACAGCTAACCCCCGCCATGAACATATCTCCGTCCACTTCAATCTGCAACACGCCGCCGTACTTTTCACATATCGCCCGCACGGAGCCAATGCCGATTCCATGGCCCATGCCTTCCTTGCGGGAGAGGTACGCGCCGTGATCGGTGCATAACGTTCCATCGAAGCGGTTGTCCACGGCGAGGGTGAAACTTGTTTTATCGGCCTTGGCATTGGCGCGGATTAAGCGTTTTTCTTGCGGCAGATACTTTTGCGCGTCCACGGCGTTTTCCAGCAGATTGCCGAGGATCACGCAGAGGTCGGGATCGGAAAGCGGCATTTCCCGCCCGATGGATATGGCAATTTCCATCTCTACGCCCAGCGCCTTTGCTTCGTCCATGTAATAAAGCAGTACGCTGTCGGCGGCAAGGTTGCCGGTGACAGGCGGCGCGTCCTCCACAAAGGCGGTGCTGTCGAGGTAATCGGAAAGCGCGGTCATATCGCCGCTTTTGATGAGCGCCGCAAGCGCCGCCCGGTGATGCCTAAGGTCGTGCCGCATCCGGCGCACCTCGTCCATCTGGGTAATCATGCGGTCATAGTAGCTCTGCTGCATGGCGACTCGGCGTTCAGTGACAGCAAGGTCGGCGCGGGCGTCGGCTACCTGTTTCATCTTGTCCATCACGCGGGTGGTCGCGCCGTAGATGGCGGCCATGCCCAGCATCATCAACACGCGGCTGATGATATATTTCAGCTCCGGCTTGGCGGGGAAGGTGGAGATCAGGTTCATAAACAGGAACGAGAAGCAGATGATGCACAGCGTTCCCCATACGCGGTCGTTGTCCATTGCCACAAGGCGGTCTACCATGCGGCGCAGGCTTTTGACAAAGGGGATGAAGCTCAAGGCGATAAACAGGGCGCAGGTCAGGATATACACGCCGGGAGGGCTTGCGGGCGCGAGCTTGGCCTGTACGAAGGTACCCAATATCTCGACCAAAGCATTATACGCGGCGACAAAGGCATAGGCAAAGGCATGCTTGGCAAACGGCTCCTGGATCAGGACGCAGGACACGATGAACATGAAGACGCCCAACAGGGCACGCAGCGTGGTGAATGGCAGGGCGGGGAAAACGCCCGCAAGCCACAACCCTCCGCCGCCAAAGGACATTACAAACAGCAGCGCGTAGCACAGCTTCGCCGGAAGCCGAAGGTTATTCTTAAACAGCCAATAGCGGATCGTGCCAAACACAGCAGTCTGCAAGGAAGCAAACAATACGCCCCCTAACCCGTATTCCATCGCGATACCTCCGTTAAAGCGCCCGCAGCCGGTAAGCCGCTAGCTAATTTATAATTGTTCGCTGTTCCTTGCGGACAGCCGGAAGCTTTTCACCGTTTGACAGCATCAAGCCGTCCTCGCCAACGCCGCAAACAGGTCAAGGCGCCGCAAGGCAATCACGGATCGGGCGGCAAACCTCGCTTGCGGGCAGCAGGGCTTCTGTCATGAAAAGGGATTTTGCGGTCTCAGCAACTCTGCTGTGATATGTACGCGGCTACATATGTTCGTACCTTAATGCAGAAAATGTTGCGGATAAAGACCTGCCGCGACGCAACCGCGTTTGGGCGAAAGAGTCTTGACCTTGCAAAGAAGCGTATACCATTTATCCAGCATAGCAAAAAGTCTTTCCTTGCCGTATAGCTTCGCCAGATAATGGAACGCTTCCACATCGAAGGCGTCCGCGCCGTGCTTGCGGCTGGTGGTAAAGATGACAGCGCAATCGGGATCGCCAGCTTTGAGGCGCCTTGCCGCTTCCGTACCGGTCGTCCCATGTAAACATCCCAAAAGACAAGACTGGACGCGCCGGGACAAACGCCGCATACAGCGCCTCGCCGCTTGCAAACTCGGAAAGCGAAGCGTCCAGCCCTTTGCCGCAAGGTATTCTTCCAGCGTGGGGATCAGCCTTGCGCGTTCCGATTGCAAATCGTCGCAAATGGCAATTTGGAGCATAGCATCATCTCCGTTTTCCGTGTCTTTGCGTAGGTTGGCGGGATTTCCAATTTCCACCAGAATATCCGGATAGCTACATTATATGCGAATATGCGCAGGCATTCAAGCGGCAACGCTTGCGCGCCTATTAGCGCTGTTCGTTTCTTGTTCTGGCATTGCCTGCCTACCGTTACGGTCATGGTACAACCTCGCAGAGGCATTGCCGTTAGCTGCGCTGTCAAGCAGCAAAGAGCGGTATAGATAATGGCACTATGCTAGCGAAAACGGCCGATTCCGGACACGGGAGTTCGGATATCGACCGTTATTCAGACAAAATAGATAGCTGCGCTGCGTTCCATTGCTCCTGCATCGCATGTGGGCGATGTTGCTGCTTCAGTTGCTGTGTCGTTTCTTGCGATGGCATAAGGCTCTTACGCAAAGTCCCGCGCCCGCCAGCAGTGCAAGCCCCGCCCAAAGCGCGGGCTGGGAGCCGTCGCCGGTCTTCGGCACGTCCGCGCCAACGTCGCCGCCCGCGCCGGGCGCGGTCACGGTGATGTACGCTTGCGCATAGGGCGGAAGCGCCAGGTTGCCCTTCAGCTTGATGCGCAGGGAATGCGTACCCGGCGCAAGGGTATTGAGGTAGCTTTGGTTGAGCGTGAGCTTGATGGAGCCGTCCTCCACTTTTCCGTCCGTACCCGGTGTAGTGATCGTGCCGACGTTGGGCTTTAGCTGCGACGAACTGTCGATACCGCCGAAGTTGCTCGTGGCGTTAAAGCCCGCTATGCTCGCCGCGTTGACGGTCACCGTCAGCTCCGGCGCGTTCCCCTGCACGAAGGCGGCGGCAGGTAAGGTCGTAACGGATACGCCGGCGGGTGCAACCACGGTTAGCGTCGCCACGCTGCTTATTGCGCTGCCTGCCGCGTTGGTTGCGGTGCAGTAGTAATGCGTGCCATTTGAGGCAAGCGTTGTTGCGGCAATGGTAAAGCTGCTGCTCCTTTCGCCGCCTATTTCGTCCCAGTCTCTGCCTTTTGCGGACGAGTACCACTGGTAGCCCGGTACGGGATCGCCCGTGACAGCTACGGTAAAGGTCGCCGTCTGCCCTTCGACCACGGTTTGGTT
>CAZZEF010000206.1:0-4462 GCA_964652875.1 uncultured Planctomycetaceae bacterium | reverse complement strand
GGCAGGAGCGCCTTCTGCCACGGTCTGAGCAGCAGGCTGCGTGGTGATGACCGGCGCAACTGCGGTGATCGAAATATACTTGTAGCCTGCGTAATCGCTTGCGACATAAGGTACAAGCGGCGAGCCGCTGTCGTCGGTGGACGCCTTGGCGGTCAAAAGACTCGTGTTGATCACGGGCGGTTTCCCAGTGATCGCCGCGCTCTGACCCTTGATGGTACAAAGACCGGTCAGCGTAATGTTGCTACCGCCGCTCCCATTGATCGTAATGTCTGCTCCGCCAGTGCCGCTCGCTTCCACCGTGCCGCCGGAAACGATCACGTCGCTAGTTTCGGCAGCGATTGCAGATTTATCATCGCCGGTGCTTGTGATCGTGCCGCCGGAAACCGTAATGGTACCGTTGGTGCCAATTATTCCACGGCAAGCGCTTATGAGAGCGCCGCCGGTAACAGCCACGTTGCTATAACCGTATGCACCGATTATGCCCCAAGAAAGCATATTTCCGCCATTGATACTGCCGCCGCCGGCGCTGTCAGCGATTGTCAACGTTCCCGTGCCGTTAAGTTCAATAAAGTACGGGACGGGAGAACCATTTTCAACCAATATGCGGCTTCCATTCAGATCCAGCGTAAGGTTTCTGGCGTCAGAATTCGAATAGATAATGAACGAGACACGCGACGTGCTGGTCAGTGTAATATCCCCCGTCAGCTTGATGGTGTCGCCGCTGGCAGCGGTGGTAAAAGCACCCGTCAACTCGGTTGCCGTATCCACTTCGTGAACAGTTCCTGCCGCTTTCGCCGCCCCCGGCAGCATGCACAGCGCCAGCAACAGCGCAAGGATCGCCGCAAATGCTTTTCGCCCCGATGTGTGAAATAAAAGATTGACCATTCCGTTCATCCCTTCTGCCCATGCCGGCCGGGCCTATGCGCTTTGTCGCTTGCGTCTTTTGCACCCAGCCTATAAAATAACAATCATAATTATAGATGCAAAACGCCTTTTGCGCATCAGCCGAAACAGCACTTTTTCGGATGATTTTGCCGCACGGTTTTCCGTCAGCTCAGATGCAGATACGCCGCGAATGCATCCCGGCTTTGCAGGCCGGATTTCTGCATCGCCGCACGAATATGGCTGCGCACGGTGTTGACCGAGATGTGCATCATCGCCGCAATTTCCTCGTTGGTCAGCCCTTCTGCGGCGTACTTGGCCGCTTCCACTTCGCGCAGGGTCAGTTCCACAGGCAATGCGCGCCCCATGCGCTTTTGATATAGCGTTGTCCACGCGGGCATAAGCGTTTCCCAAAGGGCGCACACGGCACGATACGCCGCCGCATCGCGCGCGCGCAGCATATCGTCAAAGAGCACCCCGATGTTCCTGCGCGCCTCGGCAAGCGGGGCGTAAAGACCGTCCGGCAGCGCAAGGTCGAACGCGCGGGATACATGAAACGCGGCGCGGTCTTGGTCGCCACAATCGTGGCAGCCCGCCGCAACAATCAGCCGCAGGTACAGCTCCGCGCCCACCGCGCCCTCCGCGCGGGTTTGGCTGCACAGGGGTTCCAGCGCGGGTAGGGAAGCAAAGCTCGTGCGGCTAACAGCGTAATACTTTGCGTACAGATGGCGCGCGGCGGGAAAGCCGTCCAACGGCAGCGCGTCGAAACATCCGTCTTTCAGCCATTCCGGAAAACAACGCCGGTCGTAGAGCGCGCTGTCCACCGATGCCAAGCAGCCGTCCCGTGCAGCTACTTCGCTATCGCCAAAGCATTCGGTTTCCAGAATGCCGTCACGCGCCGCGCTCCAGGCCGAGTAATCACCGGTATACATGGCGGCGTTTGCGAGCGTGACCAGGCAGCCGAGGCGCGTATCAAAGCAGGCGGTTTTCGCGAGAAGCGCCGCGGCAATAGAAGCCGCCCGCACCGCATCGCCGCGCAGATAGCTTAGCTCAGCGGTAAACAGCGCCTGGGCATTTTCATCGTCCGCGAGCGACGCTGCGATTGTATCCGCCCGTCCGGGCCGGTCATACAGCGTGGAAAACGCGAGCGTGGCGCACTTGCGGGGCAGCAGATGCGGGTGCGC
Source organism: uncultured Planctomycetaceae bacterium (assembly GCA_964652875.1). Taxonomy (GTDB): domain Bacteria; phylum Planctomycetota; class Planctomycetia; order Pirellulales; family Thermoguttaceae; genus JAUNBG01. The sequence goes on along the minus strand of CAZZEF010000206.1, from coordinate 2,396 downwards.
CAGCGGCGACGCCGGGACGCCAAGCTTGCGCGCCTTTCGCGGATCGGCGGGCTTTTCAGCGCCACGTGGGATCAGCCAGATATCGCCGCATTTTTTTGCTCCTGGAATCCTGCCGTTTACCAGCATCCGCTGCACAAGCCGGGGCGACACGCCCCACGCCTCCGCCGCTTCTCTCGTCGAAACATAGTTCATACGTAAAATCCTCTTTCATGCGGGATACAATTTTAATAATATGCGTTGATCCGAACAGTTTCAAGTGTTAATTCGCATTCCTGAAAAGCGATCGCCATTTAATGGGCATGGTCCTGCCTTAACCATTATGTTGAATAACCCGTAGCCTTACTTTCACAACGTTTTCGACTGCCCGCTTTACAACGCTTTCGCCGAGGGCAGCAAGAACAAGAGCAAAGCGGTTAAGCGTATTGCTTTCGGCTACCGCGTCTTTCCTAATTGCCGCCGTATCCTGCTCGCTCTCAACGCCAAAGAGCCATCCGCTGCCCAGGCTGCGAATGGCTCCTGTGTGACTTTTGTCTAAGCTCTACCCAAACTATTGATATAGAGCCGGTTCATCAAAGCGTCTCGCTCCGCTCAATATCTTTGAAGTATTTATATGTTGCAACCTTCAGTTCGTCGCAAGCCGCCTCATCACAGGCAATAATCGCCTTTGCGTGCATCTGCAAGGCGCTGCAAGTCCACATCTGGGAAACGCCTTCCTCCACCGTATGCTGCAAGGCGCGCGCCTTGTTATGCCCATTGATCAGAATCAGCACCTGCTTCGACGCCATAACGGTGCCTACGCCCACAGAAAGCGCCGTTGCGGGCACCTGCTCCGGGTCGTTGTCAAAGAATCGGGAATTCACAATTCTCGTATCGGCCGTCAGCGCCTTCTGCCGCGTCTTTGATACAAGCGAGCTAAACGGTTCGTTAAAGGCGATGTGTCCGTCCACGCCTATGCCGCCCAGGAACAGGTCAATACCGCCAAAGGATGCAATGGCCGCCTCATAGCTCTGGCACTCGGCCGCAAGATCCTTCGCCATGCCGTTCAAAATATGGACATTCTCATGCGGGATGTCAATATGGTTAAAGAAGTTTTCGAACATAAATGTGTGATAGCTTTGCGGATGGTCGGCGGGCAGGCCCACGTATTCGTCCATGTTAAACGTCACGACGTTTCGGAACGTTACCTTACCTGCCTTGTTGTACTCGGCCAGCTTTTTGTAAACGCCCACCGGGGACGAACCGGTCGGGAGCCCCAGTACGAAGGGACGGCTCTCCTTATGGGCGTTGATAGCGGACATAATATAGTTCGCCGCCCAAGTGCACATTTTCTCATAATCTGATTGAATGATTACACGCATGACTTATAGTCCTTTCTTGGGATAGATTTTAGTTTGATAGCGATAGATTTATATTATAATACGGATTGCATGTGTTTGCAAACCGCAATCCTATCGCGTACGCTTTGTTTAACACCCATTTATCCGGGTTATGCAATCGGCGTTTTACTTCTTACAAATCCTCGCCTCCCTCGCGCCGCGGCGGAATGGATTGCGCCGTGCCCGACGCGGATAAGGGATATCGCGCTCTCCGAAAGCAGCATGCCGTTACAAAGCTGTCCATCCACAGCAAAAATAGTCGGGAAAACATTTTTATACTATGCTATCATGTATATTCGATACCGTTCGAAAGCGAGGATCATGCAATGTCCCACCCAGAAAAGATCATAATCCGGGGACTCAATCAAAACAACCTGCAAAATATCTCCCTGGATATCCCCAAAGAAAAGATTGTTGTTTTTACCGGCGTCTCCGGCTCCGGAAAATCGAGCATCGTATTTGATACCATCGCCGCTGAAAGCCAACGGCAGATGAACGAAACCTACACCGCTTTCATGCGCGGCAGGCTGCCCAAATACGAAAAGCCCCGCGTGGAGCGCATCGAAAACCTGTCCCTGGCCGACCGCCGCGTGTGGCAGTCGACCGTAGTCGGCGTGGGTTACGACAGCGACGTGGAGCTGGTCAAGAAGCTGCTGCGCGACGCAAAGATTTCCGGGCTGATCGCGCTCAACCACATCGAGCCCGACGTGCTCGGCAAAATCAACGCGCTTGCGCCGCTGGTGCAATGCTGCGACTACGATCCGGGCAGCCGCCTGGTTTCGTCGGTGAGCCTGGACGACGTCAAGGCCGCCAAGCAGGTGATGGATTACTTCGCGTCGCTCGGGCGCAGGAGGATCGCGTTTTTGTCGGGCTCGCTCAAGTACAAGGACAACCGCGACCGCAAGCAGGGGTACCTGATGGGGCTGAACGAGATGGGCGTCGAGCCGAACGACAGCTGGATGATCCACCTGCCGGAGATCAACTACAACATGGCGCTGTCGACCGCGACGCAGATATTGT
>CAZZEF010000205.1:6731-8253 GCA_964652875.1 uncultured Planctomycetaceae bacterium | reverse complement strand
GGTTCGCTCTATCGTTTTTCTCAAAAAGAAAAGAAAATCGAAATAAACGGCAAACTTTACCAAACTTGTAAAATTTACTTATAAAATTTTGTTAATCATCGCAAAATTTGTAAAAAGATCTGTGTTAAGCAGGAAAAAAGGAGACAGTGGGCAATATTGGATAAATAACAAAGAATCAAACAGGGGCGCGGTACTTGAAATTTTCTTGTTTTAAAGTAAAGATTATTTTTATGAAAATGAAACCTTGTACTTGAAAAACGTTTGAGGCCTAATTATAATAACATTGACAAGGTAAGCTTATAAACGGAGAAGCAAGCCCTTAAAAACAATGTTTTCGACAAGTTGCCTGAGAGTATAAAAACCTTTTCCGTTTTGCGCAGTATTGTCAGCGGATTAAATTGTCCGCAGAAAGTTTTTTCGCGTAAATTCCCGGTTTCCAATGGAAAAGGGGAATTTTCGGCCAGACAGCCAAGCGCAACCGGCTTAAAGAAGACAATTATTAAAACGATGGAGAAAGTCAGTTTGGATAAAGACCGCCAAAATTTCGAAAAGGATCAGTCAGTTCCGGTCAAAGGGAAAAAATCGCAGCAAAATATGCTGAGAAACAGTTTGGTGATTATAGCGTCGCTGATAATCATCCTTGGCGGCATTCATACCGCGAAGATCATTCTGGCGCCGGTATTTTTATCGGTATTTTTAGCGGTGCTTTTATTGCCGCCGCTGAAGTGGCTCCGCTCCACTCTTAAAATGCCGGACGGTCTTTCGCTGGCGCTAGTTATTTTGATTCTGATCGGCGGCGGTTTGACGGTAACAACGATCATTGCTTCCCAACTGACGGATTTCGCGAAAAATCTTCCCGCGTATCGAGTCAAATTTGATGAACTTCTTTTTAATTACGATCTGAATTTGGGTGATTTTATTCCCTATTTAAAGTCGGACCCCGTTCCTGAAGGCGAACAGACGGACAAAATGAAGGGAGAGCCGCTCAACGCGTCTCATGCCGTCAGACAACTTGCTGATGCCGCATCGGTTCGAAAAAGTTCCGAGAATTCCGCTCAAGTCAATTTGCGGGAAAACACTTCTTCCAGGAATCTTTCGGATCAAATAAAAACAGATACGTCCAGTAAAATAAACAATGCGGAAAAATTGAGTAATGTCGGCAAAACAGTAAAATCAGAGAAAAACGCTGATTCTGATAAGCCGGACGCTTCCGAAAAGCAAGACCGTCAACAGGAAAAGGCGGTTTCTCCGTCCTTGGAAACTTCCGCCGTTCTCTCGAATTCAGTGGGGGCCGAGTCTTTAAACGAATCGGACTCTGTTGCTTCTTCCGGAAAAACCTCCTCTAAAAACAGAAAAATACAAAAATTGTCTTCGGAAGCGTTCAAGCCGGGCGGTTTTTTTTCGACCAATGATGAACCGATGGTGAAATTTGACGATCCGCCGGTCGGAACCCTGTCAAAACATGAAGACGAAGTGAATGAAAACGGCCAAAATGACGAGGGCGAGCCGGAAGGAAAGAATC
>CAZZEF010000205.1:0-6721 GCA_964652875.1 uncultured Planctomycetaceae bacterium | reverse complement strand
ACGGCACCCCGCACGATTCAGCGAAGAACCACGAATGTGCGGGTGGTGGTGTGGAACAAGGTGGACAGGCGGCAGTGGTAGGAGCCCGAAGGGAGATGACCAATGTCGATGGTTGCAGCGTGCGAGCCGGAAGGAAAGAATCGCTATCATGCACCGGTCAATATAACAACGGAAGGGGCCATGAAGGCCAGTTCGCATGAATTGTTCCAATTTTTGGCCAGTCTGACATCAGAATTGAGCTTGGTGGCCAGCAATGTCTTTATTATAACACTGTTGACCATTTTTATGCTTTTGGAAGCGTCCCGTCTGACGAAAAAAGTCGATGTTTCCTTGAATGACCGGGTCAGACAGGTCGCCGCCGATATCTGGCATTATATGCTTATAAAAACATTAATGAGTCTGATGGTCGGTTTTCTGGTTACCGTTTTACTGCTGGTATCCGAAGTTCGGTATCCGTTCCTTTGGGGATGTATTGCCTTTTTACTGAATTACATTCCCAATATCGGTTCGGTCGTTGCGGCGATTCCCCCTATTATTTTGGCAACGGTGGATTACGGACTGGCTGTCGGTTTGATCGACGCAATTTTCTTTGTTCTCATCAACTGCGGAATCGGTTATTTTCTGGAACCGAAAATGCTGGGAGAAGGTCTTGATCTTTCGCCGATCGTCGTTTTGATCTCGTTGATCTTTTTCGGATGGCTTTTAGGGCCGATCGGAATGTTTCTTTCCCCGCCGCTGGCCGTTATCGCAAAAATCATTTTGAAATCGTTTCCCGAGACGGAATGGGTCGCTACGTTAATGGCCAACCGGCTGCCGGACAATTCATCGAAAAAGAAAAGCGAAGCCGACCCTGTCGAAGAAAATTGACCGAACCGGTAATCATCCGCCTGACAGATCCCTATCTGTTAAGTATTTTCTGTAAATGAACATATTTATAATGAGTATTTTATGCTGCTTTTATTTTAAATTTTCGGTCATCACCGCCGATTGACTGCGTGAATCAGCGGTTCTTTTGACGTTATAACAGAAAATTCATGATGGAATCGGTATAAATATGTTGATTCTATTGTTTATAATAAAATTTGTCATTAACAACCGTTTAATTATTATACCGATTACACTTTGCTTTTTCCTGTTTAGCGTTAAAAAGACCGGCCGGTAACTGAACCAAATTGGCTGATAAAACGGAAATTGAAAAAGTTGACTGTATAAATACTTTTATGTCCCAATCAAAGGAGAGAACAGATGAATAAAGAGCATCGGGTTTTAAGTGCCGGAATTCTTTTTGCCGATGTCGGATGCGATCCGATCGACCGATGTCCGGGCGCGGGCGATGTTATTCAAACGGACAAGGTCGCGCTTTCGCTGGGGGGGTGCGCATCAAACGTTTCGCTGAATCTTGCCCGGCTCGGAATTTCGACGGGGATCTGCGGCTGTGTCGGAGATGACGCGTTCAGTAATTATATTCTTGACTCCCTTGAGCATCCGCTGATCGACCTGGGCGGGGTCCGAAAAGTTCCCGGCATGAGTCCCGGCTGCACTCTGATTATTAACGTTAAAAATGAAGACCGGCGCTTTGTGACAACAACAGGAGCCAACGCCGAATTCAGCGTTACTGAAATTCCTTCCGCTTGGGCGGAAGAGGCGGAAGTACTTTATCTCGGCGGGTATCTCATGATGCCGCTTTTGGAAAATGAAGCGACGGCCGAATTCTTTAAGAAGTTTCGGGCGCGCGGAGGAAAGGTCATACTTGATGTCGTTCTTTACGGACGTCGTCCATATTGGGAGGTGATCAAGCCGCTTTTGCCGCATGTCGATTATTTCATGCCGAACAATGACGAAGGACGATTGATTTGCGGACTTTCTGACCCGCTGGATCAGGCCAAGTATTTTCAAGAGGCCGGCGCGGCAGTTTCCGTCATTACCTGCGGCGAGAAGGGATCTGTTTATTATTCAGCGGACGAGAAATTCAAGACGGGAATTTATCCGGTTGATTTTATTGGCGGAACAGGATCGGGAGACGCTTTCGCGGCCGGTTTTATTTCAGGTGTTCTCAACGGTGATCGTCCGGAAGATCTTGTCCGGCGGGCATCCGCTCAAGGCATGAGTTGTGTCCGGCACCGAAGCGCGACAGAATCCGTTTTCACCAAAGAAGAACTTGATTCTTATCTTGCCGGACATGATCTTGAAATTATACCGATTTCATAATGAATTTTCCGTTAAAACGTCAAAAGGAAGCCGATTCATGTCGTCTTTCGGCGGAAATGACGAAAAATATAAAATGAGGGCGGTATAAAAACATTTGACCGGTGAATATTAAGGCCGGTTTCATGATGAGTTTTTGTTCCAGCGTCAAAGGAAGCCGATTCATGTCGTTTTTCGGCGGAAATGACGAAAAATATAAAATGAGGGCGGTATAAAAACATTTGACCGGTGAATATAAGGCCGGTTTCATGATGAGTTTTGTTCCAGCGTCAAAGGAAGCTGATTCATGTCGTCTTTCGACGGAAATGACGAAAAATATAAAATGAGGGCGGTATAAAAACATCTTAACGGGAAATTTTTGACCGCCCCTTTGAAATGGTAAATTCAATTTGTTATAATGGAAATTTACAAATAGAGATAGTAATAAGCGGATTTTTTATTATTTGGAAAAAGTCGGTTTTTCCGGCGCGATAATTATTCAGGACAGGAGTATGCAAATGAGTATTTCGAGAAGACGTTTTATCGGCGGTTCAATTGCTGCGGGCTCAATGCTTGCGGGATTCGGGTTTTATCATCTTTCTTCGTCTTCGGTTTCGGCGGCTTCGGCCAACGGTAAACTGGGGGTAATGGTTGTCGGCTGCGGCGGCCGCGGACTTGGAAGTCACGTTCGGGAATTTTTGGCGCATCCTTTGACAGACATCGTCTGTATTTGCGATCCTGATACGGCGCATCTTGAAAAGGCGGCCGCTTTGATTGAGAAAAAACAGGGATTCAAACCGGTAACGGTTCGCGATATGCGCGAAGGATTTGCTCTTAAAAATGTTGATATTGTCAGTTGTGCCACCTCGAATCACTGGCACGCGCTCTGCGGCGTTTGGGCTATGCAGGCGGGCAAAGACACTTATATTGAAAAGCCGATCTGCCATAATATTCACGAAGGCAAAGCCCTGATTGCGGCGGCTAAAAAATACGGTCGTATGTGTCAGGTCGGGTCGCAATGTCGGTCGAATCCGGCGATTCAGGACGGATTCAAATTCCTGCGCGACGGCGGAATCGGCGAGATCAAACTCGTTCGCGGACTCTGCTATAAACGCCGCAAATCGATCAACGCACTCGGCGCTTATCCGATTCCGGAAACCGTTGATTACAATCTTTGGTCCGGACCCGCGCCGATTGTCGATCCGTGTACGCGAAAACAGTTTCATTATGACTGGCATTGGCAGCGTCTTTTTGGAAACGGCGACTCCGGGAATCAAGGCCCGCATCAGACCGATATCGCCCGAACCGCGCTCGGCGTTAATGAATTTCCCAGTAGTGTTATTACTTACGGCGGTCGTTTAGGTTACGATGTCGAACGAAAAGACCCCAATTACATTGACGCTGGTGATACCCCCAATACGGAAGTCTCTATTTACAATTACTCCGACGGCCGAACCTTGATCTTCGAGACCCGGGGGTTGGAAACCGATGCGTTGACCTTCAGCGGGGAAGAGAACAAGGATCCCAGCGGCGCCAAGATCGGCGTTGTCGCTTACGGATCCGAAGGTTATTGGGTTCAAATCAATTACGGTCTTTCCCGCGCTTTCGATCTGAAGGGTAAGATGATCAAGGAATTCAAAGGCGGAAAGGACAGCAACCATTTCGATAATTTCGTTCAAGCCTGTGTCAATCGGGATTATTCCTCCTTGAACGCCGATGCCCGTTGCGGTTATCTTTCCGCTTCGCTGAGTCATGTCGGAAACATTTCCTATTATCTCGGCGAGAAAAACAAAGTCTCGGCGGACGATGCTCTTAAAGCGCTTAAAGACGTTCCGGGCAACGATGACAACGTCGCAACGTTTAAGCGGACAATCGCGCACCTTGAAAAGAACGGTGTTGATCTGAAAAGAACACCGCTGGCGCTTGGACCAATGCTCAAGATCGATCCGAAAACCGAAAAATTTGTCGATAATGCCGATGCTTCCAAAGAAGAATCCAGAAATTATCGCGGTGATTTTGTTGTTCCGGAATTGGAAAAGATCTGATTTGGGGCAAACGAAATAACAGCCGATGTTGAATGACCGGCCGAATTGGTATTAAAAGTTTCTGCGTTAAGCGAACGTTATTGATTATTGGACAAAAAGAGGTTCTGGAACATGGTTTTCCGGATCCTCTTTTTAATTTATGCGGATCTCATTCTAAAAAATATGTAATTCCTCCCATTAACTGGGAATCTATCCTGTATAACGTCAAAAGAACAGCCGATTCACGCGGTCCATCGGCGGAAATAACGGAAAATTTAAAATAAGGGCAGTATAATCATACCCGTTTATTTCATTTTATAGGATTGATTTCAGGAGTGGCTCTTGGTAAATCAGCTGTTCTTTTTGTTATTGCAAAAGAAAAATTCATCTGTGAGCCGGTATAACTTCTCTAAAAATATTTATTTAATTATTGTTAAAATTTTATAAAAGAGACGGTTAAATAGAAGAAAACAGTTGAAATATTCGAATATGTCCTTGTCATACCGGATTGAGACAATTATAATAATAAGGATTAAGGATCGGATTAAGCCGTCCGTCTAAGATTTTTGATATTAAGCCGCCGTTTTTTGAAAAGATTCGCGGCGGGAGCGAAGCGGCTTGGCGATCCGATTTCGTTTTCGGACGATCAATAACAGATCAAAAAGAGACCGCTTGGCCGTTTGTTTTTTTCGGTGCCTTTTCAGTAAATTGGGTGAAAGCGGATATAAATTTATAACGACGACAGTATAAAATATTCATCAGAAGGGATATTGATGGAACAGACCAGTCAGGAAAATCGGAAAGAGGGCTTTTATTCCGTAACTTGGAAACGATATATTCTTCCTCCGATTCATCCGGAAGGAATAAAGATCATTTTGACGGTCTTATTCCTTATTTGCGCCGCTAATAGTTTGTTGCTTTGGGGGGTGGGGATCCATTCTTTCTGGATCTGGCTGCTCGGTGTACCGATGATGATCTTTTCCTTTTACTTTTTCCGCAATCCGTCCCGATCTTCTCCGGAGGAAGAGTCACTAGTTCTGGCGCCCGCGGACGGAATCGTCTGTTCGATTTGCAAAATGATCCCGCCGGAAACGCTGGAACTTGGACCGGAAGAACGGATCAGAGTCAGTGTTTTCATGAGTGTTTTCAATGTTCATGTCAATCGGTGTCCGGTTGGCGGAAGAATAGCCGCGCTGAAATATCATAAAGGCAAATTCGTCAATGTCGCGCATAAGGACAGCGATGACAACGAGCGTCAGGAGATCTGCATTGAACGAACAGACGGTGTTCGAATCGGAGTCGTTCAGATAGCCGGACTGGTTGCCCGCCGGATCTACTGCCCGCTTAAAATTGACGAACAGGTCATCGGGGGGGCTGTCTTTGGACTGATACGGTTCGGGTCGCGGCTGGATGTTTATCTTCCGCCGGGGGTCAAGCCTTGCGTTCTTCTCGGTCAAACCGCGGTCGCGGGTGAAACCGTTCTCGCTCTGCTCGAAAAAGGAAAGGACTGATTATATGCGTCAACATGAAATGCGTCAGAAAATGCGCCAAAAGATCAAATTTAAAAAAATGGAATTGAAGCAGAAAAATTATAAACAGATCTTTCCGAATTCCGTTACGATGCTGGGTCTTGCCTTCGGCGTTTCCTCGATCAACATGGCCTATTGGGGACAATGGGAAAAGGCTCTTCTTTTTATTCTGCTGGCCGGTGTTTTTGATTTTCTTGACGGAAAAGTGGCCCGATTGCTCGGCGTTTCGTCGAAATTTGGAATGCAGCTCGATTCTCTTTCCGATTTTATCAGTTTTGGAGTTGCGCCCGGCTTTCTCATGTATCAGTGGACGCTCGACCCTCAAATGAAAATCGCCGTTATCGAAAATATAGCCAAACGATCGGAAGCTGTTGGGGTCGGCTGGGGGGTCGTTCTCTTCCTGACAATGTGTTGCGCAATGCGGCTGGCCCGTTTCAATATCATGTCGGAAGAAAAAACGCCCGAATACTGGCAGAATTTCTTTATGGGCGTTCCCGCTCCCGCCGGTGCCGGATTGGCAACTTTTCCGTTAATGCTCTCGCTGGCCTTTCATAATAAATACGAGTTCTTTCGTGAACCGGCGTTCGTCGGCTTTTTTCTCATTTTCAGCGGGATCATGATGGCAAGCCGGGTTCCAACTGTCTCGTTCAAGCATATTCACCTATCCGATCGGGTCGCGAAAATCCTTTCGACTCTGCGTGTCGGCATTCTTGCCTTAATCGCCGGTTTGGTCTGCATGCCTTGGAAAGTTTTGAGCGTAACCTGCTTTTTGTATATTGTTACCATTCCGATCGGCATTTACTTTTTCCGAAAGATCAAAAAAAAGTGCTTGGGAAAAGAAAATACTTCTTCGGAAATAAAAACTGTTGTCTGCAAAACACCGGAAAAAGAGATCCCTGATCCCAAAACGGATTTTGACACAAACCCGGAAAACAAAACGGAATAAGTTTCCTTTTTGTTTTTTATTGATGACGTTTAAAGAAG
>CAZZEF010000204.1:0-8258 GCA_964652875.1 uncultured Planctomycetaceae bacterium | reverse complement strand
GTCATCCACCTTGTTCCTGACACCTTTTTTGTACGGATTCTTGGGACCACTTTAGTGTTTTTTAATATAATTTTTATTAAGGTGGTATTGTCATGAATATACAATGTCCAAAATGCAAGCAAATACTTAACATACCGGATCATCTTGCGGGTCAAAAAATTCAATGTTCCAAATGTAAACATTGTTTTTCGGTTCCAACGCAGTTTACATCTTTAGATTATACGGTTATACCCCAAACAAAAAAAGAAAGTTATGCGTTATTGAACGCAGCACAATTTTGTATCTTAGTGGCAGCTATCTTAAATTTTATATCTTTTCTCTTTTCATTTATATTTTATCCTTTGTATTTAGTGGCATTTATTTTAAGTATTGTTGCCATTACCAGAGGACAAACTATACGCGGTATTGCGACGCTTTTCTTTACGATATTGTGTCCTGTAATAATGGTTGTTTTAAAATTTATTTTTGGAGCAACGGTATTTGCTGTAATTTTTAGCTCATTTATCGATTCTTTTAATACTCCAAATACAGATGAATCGGCCATTTCTGTTCCAGTATCGTCTGATGACAACAAATTACCTTTTAAATCTACAAACAATGACTGCGAACTGAACAGTTTTTGTGGTATTGATTTTGGAATGGAATTTAATGTTTCCGATACGAATAAGTTTATAAAAGATCCATCTGGAGAGACTCTTTATTATTATGAACCGGATTATTCAAAATCTGAAAAAATACTCTCAAAACCTTCAGAATGTTATGTTATCATCACTCCTGAAACAAACGAAATTCATACTGTAATTCTAAGGAAAAACATAATACATCCTGATACAATTGATGATAGTATTCAAAAAGCATCTCAAGCAATTAAAGATTTTTACCAAGTCGAAGAGGAAGATACTGTTTCCCTTAATACTGGCGAAAAAAAGTTTGTCTTTAAAAACGGGTCAGTTTATCTTAAGAGCATCAACGGAGTTTCAGGTAATCTGATAGAAGTGAGAGCTTGTAATACAGAATATAATGAAATTAACAATAACGAAAAAGAGGATTTACCACCAATTACAGACAAAGAAATAAATGAAAAAACAAGCCCGAATTCGGTCAATGAAGATAACGATAGTAAGCAGGATTATAAAAAGACAAAAGATCCAAAAATATTGGAACCGAATTCGGTCAATGAAGATAACGATAGTAAGCAGATTCTTGTTCCAAAGGACTGCAAAACAATAAAAGATGCTGTTAAAAAAGCCAAACAGGATACGACCATTCTTTTACAGAAAGGATCTTATTATGAAAAAGAAGATATCGCAATACCTTTCTGTATAACAATAAAGGGAGAAACGGATAATCCTGAAGATGTTGTTGTGTATTCTTCCTGTAAATCTCTCTTTACAATAAATAATAATACTTCAATCAGCAATATTACAATAGTCACCCAAACAGAAAAAGGGAAAGGGACAAGTATTGTGTCCGGTTCACCTTTTTTGGAAAATTGTATTTTTCGACAGACGGAAGATACTGTAAATAAAACAACGGGTATTTTTGTTACAGGCTCCAAATCAAATCCCAAAATAATCAATTGTATTTTTAAAAATTTTAAAACGGCGGCCATTGTGTTTACTAGCAATGCAAAAGGAAGTGTTTCGCAATGTAAATTTACCGAATTAAACAATATCGGAATAGCAGTCAATGCCGAGTCGTGTCCTGATGTAGGCGACTGTTTATTTTCTAATAATGAAAATGCGGTCTATATTACTAATAAGGGACAGGGAATATTTATCGATAATAAATTTGAGAAAAACAAAAATAACTGGAAAATAGATATTAATGCGGGAAAAATAAAACGTGATAAAAATTCAATAAAGAAAAAATAAACACTAACAATGCGGTCAAGACGTATTTTCCTTCAATTCTTTTGGGTAGGGCTGTTCTATCGTGATCGACAGAAGCGTCCGCGCAGTCTTTATTGAAAAAACAGAGGTCCTCTTGTTTTTAACGGTAAGCCTGTTAAAATAGCTGACAGTCAGACAGGAATTGTATTGCCGACGTTTTTTTTGTTGTTTTGAAAAAATGAAGTATTTTCAATCGCGCAACAGAAGAACGCGGGAAACGACTCTGTTTGTTTTTACAGAAAATTTATATTGTTCTGTTTTTAATTTTCGTGACTATTCCGATTGACTTTCTGACTGGACTGTTTTTTCGGTATTAGAACGAAAATTTATTATGAAACCAGTATAATAGAATAATTTGACGTGATAGCCTTTGTTTGTTGACGAGAATCAACCACTCTTGGGACATTGTCCTTTTAGATCAAACGAACGAAGCGCTGCCTCCCGTCGGAGGGATTGGTCTGTTTTCAGATCTTTCCTGTTCGATTAAGGATTCCTCGTTACGATATTGTGTTCAGTTTCTTTCGCAAAAGTTTCGGTAACCGGACTTTTGTTCAGAGAGAATTGTATGTTTTATTGTAACAGAGGGACCTGGGAGTGTCGGTGCGTTGCTTGATCTGCCCTGTGGTTGGGGTCTCGTCGACAACATGTCACCGCGCTCCCTTTTTCTTTTTGAAAAGAATTTTATGAGTTTTTTATACGGTCATTCTTTTTATTTTCCTTGATTGCCGCCGATTGATTTCTTAAATTAACGGATCTTTCAATAATATAATATGGAAAATTTATAATGAAAACGACATACTTCCCGATCAAATGAATGATAAGTTCAAAAAAACGGAAAAAACAATAAAATTTATTTTCTTGTCAGTATAAAGGAGATCTCGGCAACAGCTGTCCGAAAAGGAGTGGCGATGTCTTTTACCGGTAATTTTTCCCTTCTGAAAAGTTCAAAACCATTGATTGATTCAAGTTTTTTTATTAAAGAACCGTTGGAGATCTATTATTCGAAAAGAAACGAATATTTGACAATTACGGATCTAAAAAAACTTATGGAATTTCCGCCGGGAACGACAGATCCCGTTTCCGATAAAGATCGAGCGGAAAAATTTCTGATCGAACGCGCTTCTCATGTTCTCATTCTTGAAGGAAAAGATATTTTTGACAACAAATTCACGACGAAAAAATCGGAAGGAGATCACCGTGAATTTCTTACTGAATCCCAATATAAAACAGTCACCAATTTGAAAAACGCCGTTCAGATCAACCCTACTTCCCGTGTCCTTCTTCAAGAAGGAATTGCCGAAGGTGTTGTTCGCGCAAAATACAAAAATTTATTTTGTCAGATCCGAATGGACTGGTTCAATCCATATTATGGACTCGTTGACTTTAAAACAACAGACAGTATTGAACAATTTGATCGTGAAATCAATGCTTTCCGATATTATGAACGACTTTCATTTTTTAGAGTGGTTTTGCGTGAAGCGACAGGTGTTACCGTCCCAGTCATTTTCATGATTGTCAGTAAAAAGGAAATGAAATGTGAGGTTCGTCCGATACAATCAAGTTATCTTGATATAAAAGAAAATGAAATCCAAAGGTATTTATACAGCTCTCCTTTTAAATTTTCCACTATTTCCGCCGATTGACTTCGTGAATTGGCTCCCCTTTTGACGTATAACGGAAAACTCATCATGGAACCGGTATATATAGTCGGATTGTGTAATATATCGGATTGTGTAATATATTTGTATCTATCCATTCGACAGAGAAGAGACAAATCGTTAATTTCGAACAGGAAAAGCCCAAAGACAAAAGTAAGCTTTGCATAAAAATAATAACATTAATTTCGGGAGCGGACAACTTGCCGATCCGTAATATTTTTCTTTTAATTTTTAAAAAAATGGTTGGGGCACGACTGTTTTTGAGGCATTTCAAAATACCTGAATGTTTGATTTCTGTCTTTTGACCGAGATTAAGAGGATCTGTTCCTCAAGCCTGGCAATTTTTTTCTTTGAGAGAAGCTTTGAAGCAGTGGTGTAAAGATCATTGAATGAAAAAAATTGTAATCCGCAAGACGATTGATTTTGTAAATAATCCGTTCTTTTGACTTTAGTGCGGAAAAATTCTAAGAGTCCATCCCGAAATCAATCCTATAAAATGAAATAAAAGGCTAATATTACCTTTAAAGCAAATTTTAAGATAGGTTCTAAGGAAAACGATAAAAATAATAAATACATCAACATGAAAAATAAAATAAAGAGGGCAAAAAAGACAATTCAACAGTATAGGTATTATGAGAAAAAATCAGGAAAGCTTTCATCTGTTTTTAATCAGAAAAACAAAAATATGAATAGAGAGTCTATCCTAAAAACAGATTAAAAGGCAATCAAATCCGATCCATTAATATATTATAGAGTTTTATTTTTAATTTTCCGTTATTTCCATCAATTGATTTCGTAAACCGGCTGTTCTTTTGACGTTATAATGGAAAACTCATTATGGGATCGATATAGTTGAATCGGGACAAGCTCATGGAAAAATGCGGAAAGGACAATCCAAAACCATAAGAAGTTAAAACAAGAAATAAAAAATGGGCAGGGGCGGGGTTGAACCGCCGACACCAGGATTTTCAGTCCTGTGCTCTACCAACTGAGCTACCTGCCCTTTGGAACTTGTTTACTAAAAATTCTATCGGCATTCGCCATTTAAAACTTTTAGATCTTACTTGGAAAATTTGTTTTCCGTTCCAAACATGAAAGAATTCTACCTTATAAATTAAATGCGTCAAGGGGGTTTTGAATCTTTTTAAAAAGAATTTCTTTTTTCTCCCGAATTGGCGATTTTTGTCGATTTAGCCCTCTGTTCGACCTCCATTTGATATAAATGCTCCGTCAAAATTCTTCGGATCTCCAAAATGGCCGCCGGATGCGTATGGATCAGCATATGATCCTCGGAAATTGTTTTTTGACTCTCCAGGCCCGTTTGCGACGAACTCTCAAAACTGACAACTCCGTCCCCTTTCTTACCGGAGATCAGTTTGCTGTTTTCATTGATCAGACCGTTTATGTTGTTCAGCGCAACATCCTTCGAAACGTAACATTTTTTGAGCGCTTTAAAGGCCGGACAGTCAGGCGTTAGCGAGTCAACACTCGTTTTTACTTTCAGCAAACGATCGTCTTTGACCCAGTCCGGTTTCGTTTTGATCAAATCGGTCAAAATCGAACGGTAATGATCCGGAAGAGATATCAAGCGGTGCGCAAACCATTTCGTCAAATCATTGGCGGCCTCCGATCCCTGAAATGGAGTGGCAATCGTTATGACTCTTCGAACAGAGGGATTCGGTTCGAAAAAGAACCATTTACCGATCTCCTCTTTCATTTTCGGATCCATTTTGGCCTTGCTGAATGGGGTGTCACTGATCAGATCCCAAAAATTGGTTCCGCTGGACGCGACCTGCATTCGCGAGAGGAGACCGCCCATACTGTGTCCGATCAAAATCATTTCGTCCAGCGCCGGTTCCAAATGATCCGGATCAAGGCAGTTCCGGATCTCCTCCAGATCCTCTCTTAACTGGGCCGCGGAGATCCAAAACGGCTGCGCGCTCGGGTAAAAATAGAACCAAAACTGATATTTATTCCTGATCTCCTCAATTGACCGGAGCGTATTGAACATTTCGATCCAGGTCATCGGTGAAGACCAGAGTCCATGCACCATGACGACCGGAATTTTATCAGGATCATATGGCTGAATCATATAAAGTCCCTTAACGGCTCTTGATTGCGTCGGATCCTGCTGCAGAAGTATTTCCGGCTTGAACATGCCTACCGAATTCATTATTTTCATTTTCGGATCGGACATATAATATACAAGAGGTGTCGTCAGATCTGTTTCCAAAGGGACCGGCTTTCCTTTGACTTGCGTAACCGGCGTGATCAGCGGATCGTAAAGTTCAAGAACGGCGTCCGTTTCAAATTGACCGTTGGCCTTCTGGCGATACAGCGGTCTTAAAAACGCGGTTACCGGGAAACAGAGCCCCTGCGGATAATATTTCTCTTCCTTTTTGGATCCGGCCGCCTTGCGCCGCGCGGTGAGCGGAACGCCAAGTCCTTCCTGACGGTACTCGTTTTCCATTCCGATTATTTGGTAATCGGAAGAAAATTTAAAGCAGTCGATCTCTTCTTTAGTCCAGTTGCCCGAGATCAAATCGACTTTGAACGACCAGTGACTTTCATTCTTTTCAAGAAAAAATTCCTGACCGGGCTCCAAATGAAGATTGCGGTCCTTGTCAAGCATCATAGCGAGGATCTTTTCGACCGCTCCATTATAAAAAAGACAGACATCTCTTAGCTGTGAATCGTAAAACTTGCGTTCCCGTTCGAATTCGGAATCGAAAAGATAACAGTAAGAATAGACCGCTACGGACGCGAAAATTTCCGCGGCAAGAGCGGGATCTTTTTTTTCAAGACGGGCCGCTTCACAATAGGCAACTTCGACATAAGAGGCAAGAAGATCCGGTGTCAGTTCTTCATTGAGTTTCTTTTGAATTTTTAAAAGACCGCGCAACGATTCTTCCTGCGAATGCTCAAGATCAAACATTCGCAATGTTCGAATCGTTCGCTCACTGTTTTTCGGACCCTCGGGACTATGTACTCTGAAATGTTTGTCCAAAGGTGCTTCATTAACCCGACGAAGTGCCGCGATCGGCGCGGAACATCCATAAAGTAAACAAAGAAAAGCGCCGAAAATCAGAAAACGAAAAAACATCTTTTCGTTTTTTATCGGACTCATCTATTATAGGACCAATGACCTTCTGATTGAACGATTTTTGTTCCGGCGAAATCAATATCCGCCAATACTTCCCGGGGCAAAAGTGTTTCCAACGGATCCGGTATAACCGTTTGTCGAAGGTGCGGATCCGTTTTGCGGACCGGCACTGTAAGATCCGTTTGGCGAAACAGATCCATAAGTTCCTGTCGGCGCGGCGGATCCGGTGTTATAAGATCCGGCTGAATATCCTTGAGCCGGAACCGGCCAGGCGTTGGTCTGACTGACGGATGAGGACGCGGGAGGGGAAATGTTTTGTGTCGCGTTATTCACAGAAGACCAGGAGCCGATCGGGGAAGACCCCGCCGCCTGCGGCATTGGCTGATTGGTGTAACCTGCGGATGGTGCAGAATAGCCTGCGGCAGGGGCGTTAAAACCTGATCCGGAATTGATATTTTGTGTCGAATAACTATTCGGCGTACCGGTTGGAGCAGCAGACGGCTGATTGGAAATGAAGCCGGGAACACTTCCCTGCGCGGGAGAGGGAGATCCGCCCGCGTAAGTTTCCGTTCGTCCGGAATTGTTCATGGCCACTTTCGGAGCCTCCGCTTTTTTCCCGCCGGGATACTGCTCGTATTTTCCCTTTTGAGCGAGTGAATTACCGTTGTTTTCTTTTTCACTCCCGGATTTTGTGTATTTTTCTGGAGGAGCTGTTAATTTTATATTGTCGATTGCGGCAGGCGTTTTCGGATCGGTCGGCTGCGGCTTTTTCGCAAACGGATTGGAAACCTGCATTCCAGTCTGACAGCCGCTTCCGATGACCAATAAAAACAGGATCAACGTAAAGCAGAAACGAAACAGAAAAAAGGAGGACGTTTTCATATAATCCCTCTTAACAGGACTGACAAAATTGGATCCGGTCAAAAACAAAATTTGTCCGGCACACATTCAAAATAAACTTGGCGAAGTATAACGAATTTTCCGGCAAAGCGTCAAGAGGTCTTTTTATTTTTTAAACAGTAATTTTAACATCTTCTCTTCATAAACATTCATTAAACTTAAAATATAATATCATTTTTACCTGCTTTCACCAAAATAACTTTGTTAATTGACTAAAGATTAACGATGTCTTAATTTTTCAGCAGGCAATATAAACATATCAAAATAACAACGCGAATTTCATGCGGATAAAGTCCGTAAATCTGACAGGAAAGGCATTTGACAATGGATCCCAATTTAAAACAGCGGTTGACCAATATTCTCGGCAACAGTCCATTTTTTTTCGGCCCGACACTTTATCTTCAAACGGATAAAGGCCGTGTTGTTCTTCATGGCACCGTTTCAACCTGGTATCTCAAACAGATGGTTCAGGAGACAGTTCGGCAAGTTCAGGGAGTTTTTGAAATAGAAAACAAGCTGAATGTCGGATCAAACAAGGATCAGGATTTTTAAACAAAAACGGACGCGAAGCGAAAAAGATCTTTCGGCAACAGAAGGCCGTTGCCGCGGGTTGAGGTTGAAAAAGAAATTGTTCAGCTTGTTTTTAAAACAGAAAACAAGCTGAATGTCGGATCAAACAAGGATCAGGATTTTTAAACAAAAACG
>CAZZEF010000203.1:7987-8259 GCA_964652875.1 uncultured Planctomycetaceae bacterium | reverse complement strand
CCGTTATATCCAAGTATAACAGCGGTGTTGGCCCCCAGCGCACGGGTCAGTTCGACATTCAGGTCAAACCAGCCGCTGTTGTTTTCGATACCGTGTCCGCTGAAATTATACTGATAGCCGTCCAGTCCTGTTAAAGAGGCGCTGTAATCCGTTTGATCAGGGTCACTGACTTTCGAAACATACATACAGCGCAGTCCGAGCGAGTTTCGGTCATGACAATGCGCGACTCTTATTCCGCCGGAAACCCAGCCGTAATTTTCATTCCTTGTTTT
>CAZZEF010000203.1:3110-7977 GCA_964652875.1 uncultured Planctomycetaceae bacterium | reverse complement strand
GCGGTCGCGCCCCCTGTTTCCTTATAATCGTCGTACCGGTTCCAGTTATTTTCATATCCGGCGAAAGGAATAAACAGAAGACTTCCGAGATTCATTTCCCGTTCAAGTCGAAAACGGAGCCAGTCGCCCTGACCGCTGAAGTCGGACTCCAAAGAAGAACTGTAACCGGACCAGCCCGTTGTTCGTTCTGTCTTGAAACTCCGAAAAGAATGCCCGTACAGACCATTAAGCCAAAGTTTATTGATAAGATTGGTCCGTCCGTAAACGATAACCGAGTGATCATTCAATTTGTTATTCTGCCGATTACCGTCCGATTGCGATTGCTCATAAACATAAGCGAATCCAAAC
Source organism: uncultured Planctomycetaceae bacterium (assembly GCA_964652875.1). GTDB lineage: Bacteria > Planctomycetota > Planctomycetia > Pirellulales > Thermoguttaceae > JAUNBG01. The sequence goes on along the minus strand of CAZZEF010000203.1, from coordinate 7,629 downwards.
CGGCCGAACGACAATGACCGGTCAAAACCAATCGCCAATCCGTTGGCTTGAACGTCAAAAGCCCCTGTTTCTTCGGTTGCGTCGATATTCAGCCAATGATGTAGATAAGAGGCCCAAACTTCGTGATCAGGCAAGCTTTCCGCGGGTTGTTCGGACGAAAGACTGCAACTTTCTTTATTGGCAAGCATCTCCAATCGATTGGCGACAGGCAAAAGAGGATCGAAAACCAAATTCGAAATCGACGCGATTTGTTCGCTTCCGGAAAGTTGGGTCAAAATCTTTGACGCTTCACTTCCGGGCGCGTTGCGGTAGGCTTCGGATAAAAGAGGAGACATATTGTTATCGATCAGCATGTCAAGCGCGGCGTCAGCCGCCGATAACTGATTGGCGGTAAAATCCTGATTGGCTGCGGAATAGATCCCCGTTCGGGTAACAAGCAGATCAATCGTTTGCGACATTCGTTCCTGATACAACCCTTTTGCGTCTTGGGCTGTTGACGTAATGGTATAAATTCCTTCTTCGGAAAAATACTCACTTCCCAAAAGAGATTTGAAATCATAAAGTGAGGTTGCCTTGCTGGTCGTTCCGTCATTCCAGAGAATTTCTCTGACGTAAGATCCCGCAGGATCCGCGGTACCGATGGAGGTCGAATGTGTTTGAATTCCGCCGTTCGGGCCATTAATGGACAGCGATACTGAATTGATACTGTTGTCGGCTGTGTATTTTAATGTTGATATGACAGTAAGTTCTGTCGTACCGTAAGGCTGAACTTCCTCCGTTTTAATTTCGGTAATATTAGCGTTAACAGGAGTTACAACACCAAAAAGACCGACCGACTGACCAGGTTTGGCAAAGATCAGATCCTTTCCATTCGGTGAAAGTGTATTGGGACGGGTTATTGCCTGAACGCTTTTATTGGTATAATATGTGACGTCGTAATTTTCACCGCCCGCGTCCTGCGCGATTTTTGCGGTGTTGTAAAGTTCAACACGGGTCATTGCGATACGGTTGTATTTATTATTGGCTTTTTCAAGCGCTTCCGCTTCTGTTTCATAAACCGTGTTCATATCGAGCTTGTCGCTGACGGTTTTTTGAAAAGGAACAAGAGTTCCTGTTAGCGTTGAAATATTGCCGCCGCGCCTTGTTCCCGTGACTGCGGTATCGCCCAAATCATAATGATACAAATAGGTTTGATTGCCTAATTTCCAGCCATTTTCCGTTTTAACAACACCATTCTCCAAGCTTCCGCTTTGGATCACGCGATATATTTCCTGAACAGTGGCGCAATTGGAATCAATAGCATAAATAACACCAAGTACCTGGGGAGCGTATTCGTATTCAATATAATCGTTGGCGCACCATCGCCCCTTAATTTCGGCAAAGGCCGGATATTGGTTCCAGTATCCGGGAAAATAATCTTCCATTATTTTATATTGTTTACCGGCCAGCGCGGTGAAATTATTTTTGTGTGTGCCTTTCTCATCATAATTGACATAACGGGTAAAAATAACATTGCTTCCGGAAAAATCCAAAAGTTCACCTCCGGTGGCTTCCGATGATACTTCTTCATTAGCCGAATTATAGAGCGTCGTATCAATTTTATTTCCGTTTATGTCGTAAGCGGTAACAATCAAATGATAGCCGTCTCCTTTTAAATCGGAGTCGTAATTATAATTCATATTGAAATCTTTGGTTGCTCCGCCCGCGACAACAGCGGCAAATTGGATCGTTCCATCACTTGCTTTTGTTAAAACGGCTTTATTGGACGGATCAAGAAAAGAAGCATTTTTATCATCCGATTCGGAATCATAAACCAGATCGGGCATTGGCTTCTTTTTTAGATCGGCGGCTTCTTCCGCCCAAGATCCTTTTCGTCCATTGTAAACTTGTGTTAGACGAAAATCGTCGAGCATAAGATTGTCCGTTCCCTTTTGTGTATAAACATCTGTTGATACTGTTCGGACAAGATCTCTGTTTTGATCATAGACGGCAATGGTCAAATTGGTTACCGCGGATGTATCGCCTTCGACCGTACCGAAAACGGTAAAATCCCGAGTCGGCGCCATTTTTGTTTCAGAGGCCAATCCTGTTTTTATGTTCGGACTTGTTATATAAATATTGGTGTCAGCGCCCTTGACCGTTGATGAAAAAATTATAATTATTGCTGATAATAAAAGGGAAACGGTGAAAAAAAACGATAATTTTTTCTCTGGTTCTGTCCGAAAGCCCGCTGTTTCTATTCTATCGATTTTGTGTCGATTTTGCATGATGGTTTCCCTGTTGACAAAACGGAATAAATGCCTCTTTTAAAAAATAATAACATGTGAAAATAATACAATATAATAAATTTAAATGATTAATATAAATAAAATAAATAAGTCATAATGATTGTATCGGTTATAAGCGGGAATAACTTTGTTGTTTTTTCAATAATTACAATATTATTTAATAATAAAGTAAAAAAAACAGTTCCATCTTTAAATAAAAGTTTTAGTGTTTAGACAGACCGCCAATATTTATTTTTCGTCAATTTGTCGAATGACTGTGAAAACAGCTTATTCCTTTGACTATAGAATGAAAATACATTCTGAAATCGGTATAACAATAATCGATGATGGAGTAAGGAAGCAAAGCGTTATTAAGCAGATCAAATGGAATAAATACGGAGTCAATTCCTTGCGCTCCCCAAAATAAGTAAGGAATATTTCCGATTTTCCAACGCGTTGTGAAATGGGCATGTTGACAGATCCCTTCGCGTCGTTTACATTAGCGCTATCCTCTGTAATAATCGCAAATCGTCTATATTAACAAGGTTTTTATGTAAAATTAAGAGATAAACCGAATTTTGCCATTCGAGAAAAATGTTTTATTAAAAAGTTTACGTCATTTCTGCCGATTGACTGCGTGAATCGACTGTTTTTTTTGACGTTGTAACGGAACATTCATTATGAAATCGGTATAACATGTCAAAACGATAAAACGTTACAACAAAAATGATTAAAAACGGGAGGTGATCAGCCAGCCGATCTGACGAACCAAACCGACAGACGAATAACTAATGACATACAAAAGGATAAATGCGGCAGGAATTGTCATGCCCCATCGAAATTGCCATTTCGTCCGGCCAATAATCATCCCCGTTAATTCAACAAGAAACAGAACCGCCGTCAGAACGGTCAATCCGGTCATAATACCCAACATATCATATTCGACCAGCGGCAGAATTCTTCTCGGATATAAAAACCAACCGAAGAGAAGATCCGACCAGACCGCCCGGTCAGGAGCCATTGATGTTTGCTTGAGTCCGGTAAAAAGGAGTTCTTTTTCCCAAAGTCCCGGTGAGAGAAAATTACGCGCCGATTCAAGAAGAACGAGAAACATCGTTGAAAAAAAGAACCAGGCGGCAGTAAAGGTCATGCCTGTTTTAACACTCATGACCGGAACTTTTGTCTTTCGAAAAGAACAGTTCCAAAGGATCGCGAGTAAAAATGACGACAGTATTAACACAAAAGCGAAAAAAGAAATTACGTCAAGATTTATCATCATTTTCCTTTCAGCTGTTTTATGATCCAAACAACAGAATTAATCCGATTTTTCGCGCGCTGATTATTAAAAACAAACTTGTCCTAATTAATAAAAAACGATAATTATGCCGAACAGGATCATCAGGTATTTCCCGTTGCCATTTTATAACGGTCATTATTTTCAAAAAATATCGAAAGATCGGCGGGAACCGATCGGACCTGTTTCGTACTCCGTTTATAACGAATGAGTTGGGTCGATTTTCTTTCCGTCATCCGGCATTGACAGAGCTTTTAAAACTGCAGGATCGATCTTTTTATTCAAAGCGCGGACGCTTCCATCGCAAAAACCGAAACAGATCAATTCACTTTTTTGAAAACTGCCAAATCCGTAAGGGCTTGTGTTAAGTCCGAGCCGGGGATCCCTCGCGTTGACCGGATCGCCCCAAGGCCGCAATTTTTCCGAAACTTCGCCGAGTAAAATCGTATTTCCCGCGCCGTCCGGAATTTTCTCCAAATTCAAAACTCCTCCTGTCGGAAGAATGCATTCATTGGCGGCGATTCCGCTGAGCGCATAGCCTTCAGCATCTGTTAGTTTGGATAAATCCGAATACTGTTCCGTTGATGTAATTTCTTTAATTTCTTTCGAAAAAAAGTTTTTATTTTCAGGCGCACGCCAAGATTGGTTCTTATGAATTTTTTCGTAAAGATCTGACTGGTTCAGATAAGGCAGAAGGCGGGTTATCCAGCTGTGATCGGGAATCCCTTCTTTTCGAACCGCGCCGCCGACCGGAAAATAATGATAATGATTTTGATAATTGCAGGCGCCGATAAAGATCTGTTTAATATTGTTGGTCGTCTTCATACGGTATATTATTTTCGGTTGTTCAAAATAGACATCGGAACTTTTCAGCCAGTAAATATTATGAACAGCGGAAACGAGCGCGATGGCGGCAATTGAACCGGCCAGCGTCAGTCCAGCCAGATTAGCGGATCGG
>CAZZEF010000203.1:0-3100 GCA_964652875.1 uncultured Planctomycetaceae bacterium | reverse complement strand
TGGAACACCCGAATTGATCGATGCAGAAAATAAAAGAACATCAAAAAAGCAAACAATCCGAACAGCATCGCACCCGGCTCAATCGCCAGCCCCCGCAAATATCGGAACAATCCGCCGATCCAGCCGAACAAAATCCAAAAATGGATCTGCAGAAATGAAAGAAACGGAAAATTTAATCCCCCCAAAAAAATGAAAACGATTGCAATAACCACAAGTAATTCGATTGTTGTAAAACTGCAAAACTTGTTTCGTTTTTGTTTGATGTTTTTCATTTTCTCCTCCTTTCATCCGTCCCGTCCTTTTTGTCCGAATCGCTTTTACCGACAGTTGTTTGATCTCCTTTATTTTTAACGGAAATTATACTGCTGGTCAAATCGTTATTTTCGGCGGTGTCGTTATTTGCGCCAGTCTTTTTGACGGGGGCGTTCTCAATGATCTTTTTGACGGAGGTATGTTTTTGATCGTCCGGTTTGGTGAGGGCATTTGCGCCGTTTGTTTTGGAGCGATTTTTTGACGCGTCATTTTTTTGACGATTCATTGAACCGGGTTGAGCGTTATGACTTTTCACCGATTCATCGGAAAGAGAAACCGGGGTCGAACGTTCGACAATGCAGTTGTCGGTGTCAATACAAAGGATCGGCGAATCGTTAAGCTGCGGCATGACAACAATATATCGGGGATCTTTCGGCTGATACACAAAAGTAAGTCCGCCGGAAACCGGAATAACCCAATAAGCAGGATCGAAATCAGAAATGACAATGTTTTCCGGCAGCCGTCCAAAATGATCATGCTGAAAACGGACAAGTTCGTTTCGAAGACGGACGACCGCGGCGTAACGAGCGGCGGCCAGCGATTCCGGCAGATCGTTCATTGGAACAAGAGTCACCGGATCATAGGCAGACATATCCGCAAGATCTTTCTGATTGTCCGCAAGCTCATAAAGAACACCGTTTTGTTTCCAGGCACCGGGGGTCAGAAGTTCCCTGCTGCCGGCGATCATGACAAGGATCAGGCAAAAAAGAATTCCCCCCAGCAGAGCGACAATAATCGACTTAAACCAGGAGATCTTCGGAAGTTCAGTTCCGCGCACAAATCGGTTCCAACAGAAAAAAATCAAGAAAGACGCAACGATAAGGACCACGAAAAGTGAGGACGAGATCCCCGACAGATGCCCGCGCACTTCCGGAGTCAAACGAACCGTCGGCATACCCGCAAAAACAGATCCGGCATTCAGCATCAGCAAAACTGTTCCCGGTAATTTAAATTGAGTCCATTTTGTCTTATTCATGTTCCAGTTGGAAAACCTCACATTCTTCCAGACAAATCGGGAAACAAAGCGGAAAATATTTTCTGTTTGCGGTATAAAAACCGATTTCATTTTTATATCTCCTTCGTTCAGTTTTTTCCAAAATTCGACAAGCAATTTCCGGGGACAATTCCAATAATTGGCAAAGTATTTCATCATTAACGGCAGAGGCAAACCGTTTCCGCTGATTCTTCGTTTTCGCCTGCGATTTTTATTTGCTCTTGTTCCCGATCGGTTGGGCACCGATTCCGGAAAGATCGACCGGTTTAATACCAAACTGAAAAATCGGGGATCGCCGGTCGAACTCCAAAATTTTTCGGTCGAGATCCCGTTTACGAATCTTCGGATCAATGACCAGTGAATGTTTGTCCAGCCCGGATTTCCGCCAAAAAAGCCAGCTCTTGTCAACACCGATTTTAATGTCTTTCCCGCCATTCCATATTATATTGTAGTCGAATGTACTTGTCAAACTCTTTTGGAATTTTTCAAACGGCGGCGGAGTAAAAAGATCCGCGTTCGGACTGTCCCAAACGAAAACGTTGCCGCGAATCGTATTGAACCAGCCGTCACTTTCCCATAATTGCGAAAACGAATCGTCAAAGATAAAATTATTTTCGACCAGATTGTTCGCGCCGCCATGAAGAAACACCGCCCCTTTACGGGTACCGGCAATAACGTTTTCGCGCAGAACAAAACCGCTTGTCTGATCGTCCAGATAGATCCCGTGTCCGTTGGTCAGCCGGTCCCGGCCCTCCCGCTTGAATTGAAAATCTTCATTTCGAAACGGATCCGTTCGATTAAGAAGATTTTTTTCGATCAAGGAAGAGGCGGTCCCGTTCAACGCGCCGGTGCAGTAATGAATCATGCCGCCGTCATCCGTTCTGTTCAATACATGATGAATATGATTTTTCGACACAACATCGCCGCCGGTATTCCAAAAACAGAAAATACCGTTGCGCGGCATTCGGTAAATCGTTTGACGCACAAAGGCGTTGCCTGGCGAATACCGAAGCGGGGTCGGTCGGGATTCCGCGTGAATCCCCGCAACGTAAATTCGAACTCGACCGCCGTCATGAATCGTGTTGTCGGCCAGATAATTTCCGATCGGATAATATCGGTTGTTTTGACTTCCTTTTTCAAATACTGTTTCGCCCCGTCCGCACCAAGGGCCGCGCAGCAGAATTCCGCCGCCCCCCATGTCGCTAATCTCGCAGCCGTCAATCCGATTCAAAACCGAATCCATCGTCAACCGAATCGCGTAACCGCCCAAATGCTCAAAGCGGCAGTTCTCAACTCCGCAGTATTGAGTGTTTTCCAAGAGAAGCGCGCAGTCTTCCGTTGATCTCGGCGCCGCTTGATCTTCCGTATAATCGCAGAAAGAAAAAGTCAGGCCTTTCAGACGAATAAAACGAACTCTGCCCTTATCCGCCGTCCCTTTGATTTCAACCAGTCGGGACAGCCGGGGTAAAACGAGATCCGCCTGTTCCAACTGTTGATCGGCGAACGGGATCAAAGAAAGTTTTCCCGTTTTTTCGTTATAATACCATTCGCCGGGCTGATCAAGTTCCGATCGGAGATTGTAAACAAAAAAACGATTGCCGTCATAAAGTTCCCGAAATTCTTTTCCGATCAGTTCAATCGAAACGCCGTCCTTTTGGGAAACGACCGATCCCATTCGAAACAAAGAATTAAACCAGCCCCAAGCGGGAAAAATACAAATTTCTGCTTGCGGATCTTCCTTCCAACGGCGAATACGATCCGAATCAATTATTTCGTGATCAGCCAAATTTATTG
>CAZZEF010000202.1:0-8276 GCA_964652875.1 uncultured Planctomycetaceae bacterium | reverse complement strand
ATTTTTCCGTTATTCCGCCGACAGACTTCGTGAATCGGCTCTTCTTTTGACTTTGAAACGAAATTTTCATTTCGAAAACGGCCTATCCTTATTTAAAAAATTTTCCGTTATTCCGCCGACAGACTTCGTATATATATTAATTTGGAACAGTTCTGTCCCGACGATTTTAAGCAACATTGTTTATCGAATCATTCTTTTTGGAAGAATCTCTCCGGAAAATAATTTCGCCATTTTCGCCGACATCGTCAAACTGAACAGAGATCAGCTTCGAAACGCCGGAATCCTGCATCGTAACGCCATACATGGACGTTGCCGCCATCATCGTTTTTTTGGAGTGCGTAACGATCAGGAATTGTGTTTCGCCGAATTCCTGAATGACTTTGGCAAAACGTCCGACATTCCCTTCGTCAAGCGCGGCGTCCACTTCGTCAAGAATACAGACCGGCGTAACCCGATATCGAAAGATCGCCAACAGCAGCGCAACACAAGTCAGCGTTTTTTCACCGCCGCTAAGCAGTGAAACGCTCTTGAGTTCCTTGCCCGGAGGTGAGACAACAATATCAATACCGCTTTCAAGCGGTTTTTCCGGATCTTCCAAAACAATATCAGCGCGGCCGCCGCCAAAAAATTTTCTGAAAATATCATTGAAATAAATTTTGACCGCGTCGAATGTGTCCTGAAAAAGTTTTTGACTGTTGACGTTGATCCGTTCGATCAATTTTAATATGTCGCGGTGCGCCGTCAGAAGATCGTTATACTGATTAAACTGCGTTGTATATCGTGTTTGCAGACTTTCAAGCGTCTCCAGCGCTTCAAGATTGACGCTTCCGATCCTTTGGAGCTTGCTCTTGAGATCCTCTATTTCTTTTTGCCATTCTTCCAACATTTCCGTCGGATCAATTTCCTGATCTTCTTCCTGAAGACATTCGTCCTCTTCGACTTCCAACTCATTTGCGGAATCATCCTCCAATCCGTTGGAAGGAGCGACTTCAGAAGCGGATCCAGTTTCTATGCTTTCCGTTAGACCGTCTCTCTCGTCCGATGGATCTCCGGAATCGTTCAAAGAGTTTTCCGAATCGGAAACTTTTTCTTCCGATTCCGCTTCGCGAAGCATCGTCAGTATTTTTTCTTCGTCAAACTCAATGCCAAAATCTTCCTTCATTCGATCAAAAAGAGTCTTCTGTTCCTGATTCAGACGTTCCAGCTCAAGTTCCGCGGAATGTTTTTGATTTTGAATTCCATTGAGTTCCTGACGATTCCTTTTCAGTTCGTTTTGGATCTTGTTTTTTGCGGTGTTCAAATGCCGTCTTCTTCCGATCAGATCAAAAGAACGCGCGGCGATTTTTTCTTTTCGCGCAAAAAGAAACGCCAAATCCGATTCCGTCTGCAAAACGGTCAATTCCGCCCGGCTTCGCTGCCGACTGAGTTTCGAGTAACGCTTCTGATGATCTTTCAAAAGCTGATGCCGTTCATGCCGACTGTCTTCGAGCTGTTTTTTCCGGTCAGTCAATCCTTTAACCCGTTCTTCACATTTAGCCAGTTCGATTTTTAAATTCGTCGTCTGTCGAGACAATTCGTTCCGATCTTTTTCCCTGCTGTCAAGATCGGCCTGCGCCAAAAGAAGATCCTCCTTGAACTTCTGCTGTTGAAGATCAAGTTCCTCTTTTTTCTGACGGGTCTGATCCAGCGTGATCCCCAGTTCGGACAATTCCGTTTCAAGTTCTTTAAAATCGTCCTCATCCTGTCGGCAATTGGCTTCCATCTGCTGACACCGTTCCAAAACGGCAGATCGTTTGACATGATTTTCATCCAATTCGGCTTGTGTTTGCTGACAGTCACTTTGCGCTTCCTTTAAAATTTCCTCCGCGCCGGAAAGCTCTTTTTCCAGCCGAACGATAATTTTATTCCGCTGCGCGATTTCATTTTCGATCCGTTCCTGATCCTCCGCCAGGGAGCGCAGTTCACTTCTTCGGGAGATCAAGCCGGAAGATCCGCTGGCCGGACCGACGATCAGAGTTCCTTCCGCGGTAAGACATTCCCCGGAAACAGTCAGAAAATTAGTTCGACCATCGCTTTTTTGATAAAGAATTTTCGCATAATCCAGCGATTCAACGATCCATGTATGATTAAGAAGCCGACGGACCAGAAACTCATAAACGGGATCCGTTTCGACGAACTGATCGGCGCGTCCCAAAACACCCGGTTCCTCTTCGAAAAAAACCTGCCGATTCAGATCGGGATCAACGGCGGCCGGATCGAGCCAGACGAACCCAACGCGGCCGGAGAAATGCTGCGCGTTTTCCTCAATATAACGAAAAAGTTCGGGATCGGGCGAAACAGCGACATACTGAGCTGCCTGTCCGAGAGCCAGTTCGATCAGCGGCGCGGCTTCGACATTTACGCGGATCAGATCGGCGACAAGTCCGTGCGCGTGCCGAAACGGCCCGTTCGGCTCATTCATTTTTTTAAGAACTTCCCGGACGCCGGAACTGATCCCCTCATGTTTCTGCAAAAGATCCTGCAAAACGGATATTCGTTCTCCGAGACCTGTTTGACGAAGTTTCATGCCTGCCAGTTCTTTACGGACGGAGGCCAGTTGAACCGATCGTCCGTTCATTGCGTCACTGGCCAGATCAAGTCTTTTTTTCCGCTCGGCCGCTTTTTGCGTCAGTTCGCTGTTGACCAATTCGATCCGGTCGATTTCCGATTTTGACAGACTGTATTTATCGCTTGACTCTTTCAGTTTTTTCAGCAGTTTACCCCGGGAGGCCGCAAGCGTTTTTTTGCGGGAATCCAATCCGGTCATGTCCCGGGCCAGTCCGTTGATCTGATCATTCAGATCCTTTATGGCTGTCTGAAGCCGCTGTGTTTCAGCACGAACGGTCAAACATCCCTTTTCACTTGCCTCCAAAGATTCATGACTTTTATCAAAATTGTCGGAAACTTCCCGCATCTGACGACGGGCGGCGGCGATATCGTCGTTCGTCTGCCGGATTTGACCTTCCGCGTCTCCGTTTTTTGTATTCAGTTCAAGAAACTGACGCCCTTGATCGAAAAAATCCCGGCGAAAAGTTTCCGTTTGCGCCAGTTGAAAACGAATGGTCGAATCTTGAGCCGCCATCCGTTCCCGAACGGCCGCAAGCTCTTTTTCTATCTGATGAAGATTGGCGTCAAGCGCTTCCAGCTGAGTATTCTGTTCCTGAAGATCCCTTTCAGAAACGGAGATCCGGTCATTCAGAATTTTTTCCCGGGCCGTGTACTGATCCAAATCAAGTTGAAACTGATCTATTTTTTTCCGATTGCCATGCCAACCGACCAGCGTCACCTTCGTTCGAAGTTCCTGAAGCCGCGCGGTGTATTGACGATACAACTGCGCTTTCCCCGCCTGATTTTTCGTATTGCGAAGCTGACTTTCGACTTCGCGGACAATGTCGGAAATCCGCTGCAGGTTCTGACTGACGCGTTCAAGACGCCGGGCCGCTTCCTGCTTCTTGGCATTAAATCGGGCTATTCCCGCCGCCTCTTCAAAAACAGTGCGCCGTTGAACGGAACTGCTCTGCAAAAGTGATTCGACCCGACCCTGCTCAATTATACTGTAAGCCTGCGAACCGAGACCTGTTCCGCTAAGGATCTCGCGAAAATCTTTTAAACGACTCGGCTGCCGGTTGATCAGATACTCGGATTCGCCACTTCGATAAATTCGTCTTGATAAATAAAGTTCTTTGGAATCAACATCAAACAAATTGGAAGTATTGTCAAAAGAAAGCGTAACTTCCGCGAAATTAACCGGCTGTCTTGACCCGGATCCGTTAAAGATCACGTCGGTCATTTCGCCGCCGCGAAGTTTCTTGACGCTCTGCTCGCCGAGAACCCAGCGAATCGCATCGACGATATTCGACTTTCCCGACCCGTTCGGACCGACAAGAACGGACACTCCGTCCGAGAACTCCATTCGGGTCGCGTCGGCAAAACTTTTAAAGCCGGATAATTCGATCGATTTTAACATGAATACGCTTTTGGGTAAAACTTACGGCAAACCGTCCGTTTGGTTCCTTGTTTAATTTGTTGTTCTTCTTTATGTTTTAGTAAATTTGCCCGTCTACTTAAGATTTTTTTCTTTTTCCAGTTTTTCTTTCGGCTGTTTTTCGTAATTAACAGGGTCTTTTTCCTTGGGTTCTTTCGAATCGTCACTTTTGAACCAGGAGACCGGATTCATTTTATCCCAAAAAGAAGGTTCCTCTTTCTTCTTTTCTTTTTCCTTTTCAGGAGAATTTTCCGCGAGATCCTCATTATTTTTATAAAGAGAGTCCCCTTTCTTTTTATATGGATCAGTATTGAGATCGGGAAGCGCGTCGACGGCCAAATCGCAGACGGCCATCTGCCGATCTTCATAAGAAGCGATCAAATTCTTTTTCTGCGCATTGATCAAAAATTCAATGACATCGGAATAGGAACCTCCGACATCAACAATCGCGCGAATAATATCATCCAAACGGTAACTGACAATACGCTGTTCGTCAACGCCGACACTGTATTTTTTAACAATGACATCGGAATTTTCGCTTCGAATGGAAATTCGCGATCCGGCATCCAAACTGAACGAGCCCTGCAAAAAGATCTTGTCCTTGGCGAAAAGGACAAGTTCCGCCCGTTTCGTATTGGAAAGATGAACAAGGGCTGGTCCGCCGCAATTGAGCGAATGATACGCGAAAAAGTTTGCCATATTCTCGCCCTGGATCATGTAATCGTTCGGATTTCTTGTCCAAAGAGCGCGAAAGGCCCCGTAACGAACTTCCTTTTCCGGATTTTCCAGCATTTCGCGAAGCCTGGTATCGGCAATGAACGATGTTTTCAAACAGGTACTTAAAACAGCAAGCGCGGCCGGACGGAATTTCGGATTTTTCATAGCGAATTCGGCAAGAGCTTCCGCCGCCTGATTTCTCTCTTTCGGCATATTCATGTACGCAACGGAAATGGCCGTGTTAAAACGAACGGTATCGTTCGGACTGGCCAGTCCTTCCCGAATAACTTCGGCAACTTTTTCATTACTCGATCCAATCGCTTCAAGCTGAATGGTCGCTCTTTCCGAAGTAGCAGGATCCAAAAGCTGTGTTTTGAGTTCATTGATCCGGTCCGACAATTCAGAAGCGCTTTCGAAAAACGAAATCGCGCAAAGTACTTTCATGTACCGATTTATATTGTCTTTGTATTCATCAGGAACAACAACCTCTATCCGCCATCCTGCATGTTTCGCTTCAGCCACTTTTCGGCGCGAACCGTTTTTAATATAACTGAATCGGTTGTTGATAACGTCTTCGAGACGCTGGGCAACGCCAACGGTCTGTTCCGATTCTTTAATGGTAAGCCAAACCGGACGGTCTTTGGTAACAATCGCGCCGCCAATGATTTTTCCTTTTTTGTATTTTTTCGGATCGTCTTTTCGAAGCAGTTCCGGATCAAGTGTTACGTTGCCCCGGACAATTCCGAGCCGGTCGCCTTCCCGAATCGTATCCGCCGCCAAATATTCATGAAGAGACGACTCTTCTATATATCCCCCTTGAATACTGGTCGCTTCCGTTCGCGGAGGAAGAAAGACATCGACATCGACCCGATCCCCTTTTTTCGCCCCGGGCGGAACAACCGCCTGCAAAAGAACAATCGCCGTTGACATGGACGCAATTTCGCTGCGGGCATTGGCCTTGCGGTCCTTGTTGCGCTGAAGTTCCTTCAAAACCATCTGCTGATAATTGGACGGCGGCTCATTGGCACCCGTATCCGCAAGACCGCGGATCAAGGTTACTCCTTCCATTTTCGCGAAATGGATATTCGAAGCAAACGCAAGATCGTCGACAAGACGTCCCTTGTTTTCCAATATTTTTTTCTGTTCTTTCAAAACCGGATCGTCCGGGACTTTATTGCATGCCGGCGCCAGGCTTAGTGAAAGACCCAATATTATTAACAGAATCAAATTTCGCATAAACAATCCTTTCCGAAAATTCTGGTTTACTAAAATGTAATTTTTTTTCCAAAAACGGTCAAGACGAATTTCAAGGCTTTCTTCCTTTTGCGTAAAAATATATTCCATTTTCCGAAGAACGAAACAAAAAACATTCCCCTTAACCTAAACGAGACCAAAGATGAATACAGGCCCGTTATTTTTATTTGCAATCATTATTCATAAATATTCCAATATAAAACAAAAAAGACTGACGGAATCAAGTTATAAAACACTCATTTCTTAAAAAGTTATCAACAATTTTATTAATATTTGCTGCTATTTAATATATTTATATTGTTTTTCATTTTATAAAAAATACAAGATAGCCCCAACAAATAAAAAAACAGACCAAATACCGTTTTGCCGATCCGTGAATGAATTGAACCATAAAAACTTTGTGTTTTTCGCTTTTGAATTAATAAAAACAAAAATAAGTTTAGACAAAATCAGATCTTAAATACTGATCATTCGCTGATATGATTTTTGTATGAATACAACATCAAAACACTGATTATCTTGTCTCTATTCAAAATATTTATACTTTCTTTAAATTTTTGTGACGATACGTCTTCCAAAGTTTTGCTCATTGGGTAGAATACTGACTTTATATGGCCATCCCTTTTTTACAGGAATGGGGGAATGAAAAAAAACAGCGGTCTTTACTGTGACGAAGATCACCTGTTCAACAGAAAATGAAGGCGGTTTTAACGATTACTTTGTATTGGTTCCGCGATTGTAATTTTTGTTTTACGTTATAAAATTAAAAATAAACGTTCGCGAAAACAAAAAGAGTTAAACGATAAAATTTACAGGTCACAAGAGAAACGAGTATAAAAAGACAGAATACAATTGCCTGACGAAAAAGGCGGCAGAGATCTTCAGTGAGTTCATTTTGGGTGTTCATATGGATTCACGGGAGGATGTGGAATCGCGAAAAGAATGATGCGGAAACCGGCCTGAAACCGGACCCTCAGCCTGAAGCACCGTATACAAGCGGTTCCCCTTTGGCAACGTCCTCTTTTGAGAAGACCGTCGAACAAAAAAATTCGAAAAAACAATCGGAAAGATTTTTCCAAGACAAACAAATTTTGAAAAAAACTTGAGAAGTCCTGAAAAGCCAATCCGGAACCAATTCATTTGAACAGAGTTTTGTATTTGAACAAATTTTCATTTGGAAAAGAAATCAAATAACAGAAAAACTTTCAAATCGGATTGTATTTGAAAGTTTATCGAATGGATTTTTCAGTAAAGACGGCCGTTTCAAAGCAGATATACCGTAACATCGTTGGACAGTATTTGGGGTATGGGACCCATTAACAGGCCGGATCCCGTTCACCTTTAAACAATACTTCTACTGAGGGTTCACATGGCAAGCAACACCAATCAGTATTATATCGACCGGCAAGAGAAGAGCGAGTCGAACGCTCGCAGTTATCCCCGGAAATTCCCGTTCGCTTTGGTAAAGGCGAAAGGCTTGTGGATCGAAGACGTCGAAGGAAACAAGTATCTTGATTTCCTTTGCGGTGCCGGAACTCTGGCGCTTGGACATAACGATCCGGAACTTAACAGCGCGATGATTGAGATGCTCTCCAGCGACGCTCCGCTGCATACGCTTGATCTGACAACACCCGTTAAAGACAAATTTGTTTATACCCTTTTGGATCTCCTGCCCGGCGAACTGAAGAACAACGCCAAGATCCAGTTTTGCAGTCCGTCCGGTACTGACGCGACCGATGCGGCGATCAAATTATGTAAAACAGCGACCGGACGCGATAATGTAATCGCTTTTCAGGAAGCGTATCATGGCGCCGGACATGGCGCGCTGGCATGCACAGGTGAACTGGGTCCCAAGGAACACGTTCATAATCTTATGCCGGGCGTTCATTTCTTTCCTTATCCTTACAGTTACCGATGTCCGTTCGGACTGGGCGGAGAAGCAGGAGTCGATGCCGCTTGCGCTTATTTTGAACGAACGCTTAAAAATCCGGAAAGCGGCATAACCAAGCCCGCCTGCGTTATTCTTGAGCCGATTCAGGGAGAGGGCGGCGTTATTCCCGCGCCCGCAAAATTTTTGCAGACGGTTCGACGCGTTACCGCTGAACTTGACATTCCGATGATCTGCGACGAAATCCAGTGCGGCTGCGGTCGATCGGGAAAATTCTTCGCCTTCGAATACGCGGATATTGTTCCTGATGTGATCCTGATCTCCAAAGCGATTGGCGGAACCCAGCCTTTGGCCGTTGTCGTTTACAATAAAAAACTCGACCAATGGACCGCG
>CAZZEF010000201.1:0-8328 GCA_964652875.1 uncultured Planctomycetaceae bacterium | reverse complement strand
CCGATCTTTTCGGCATGTTCCAGCAGTTTGACCAGCGTTTCCTTTTTCTCGTATCGTCCATTAGCGTCGAAATACCAGGGGAGCCGTCCGTCCTCTGTATGCGGAGTGCGCATATCGCCGATCAGATCGTTGATCTCCGTCAGACGGGCCATATCTTTTTGGAGCATTTCATCCTGTGTACCCGGCTGGCCGATTTTAATCTTCATAACAAAACAGCCCGACTCGACGATCTGTCGGATCTCTTCGACGGGAACGTTATAAGAAATGAGCGGAATGGTCGCCACTTTCGCGTTGCGGTGCGCCAGTGCGGGTCGGCATTTTTCCGGTATGATCTGATCGAAACTTGTCAGGCCGTTTTCGCGGAAAAAAATCGTCCAAAGCGCGTTGTCCAACGGAACAAGCGAATTGAGCGTAAATGTTTTTCGAAGATCTTTTTGGCCGGTCAGACGGACCCCTTCGGCATGTATTTCCTCAAAATTTTCTAAAAGAAAGTCAAGCGGATTAACGAAACTTTTTCCTTCAAGGCGTTCGGCGGCGAATGCGGAAAGCTCGAACATCATCCGATTGGCGTCCGTCTCCGGATTATTGGCGAAAACTTCCGCGTCACTCCAAAGAACGTTCTGCGTGCCCAATCCGATCGAGTGATTTGTTTTCGATTTTAAGGAAATAACCGTTTGCCAGATCTCCGTCATGTGTCCTCCCTTGAAACCGAACGGGCGGACAAGGGGCTCGCGTTGAAAGACAACTCCGGTCTGTTGAATGTCAATTTTCTTTTCTTTCATCTGTTTTCGATCAATTCTTTTCTGTTGTTGTAATTCATGTCCAAAACATTATTATATTGCTTTTATTTTTTATATTCCGTTATTTCCGCCGATTGACTTTGAGAATCGGCTGTTCTTTGACGTTATAACGGAAAATTCATTAGTGAATCGGTGTAATTATAAGTTGTTCCAAGGTTTCAAAACAGACGGGAACGCCGGTTTTACAGTATGCGGACGAGACACCCGTGTTCCTGTTCTGTCATTTACTGCGATTGTTCAACAGATAATTATAAAGTGAATGGGGTACTTTTCGTGTTTTCCCTGATTAACCTCCCGGATCCGGCATTGATCAGAGTTTCCAGGGGGCCCTGTATTCATAATGAAGAAACTTATTGGCTTCCGGATCTTTTATGAATTCTTCTTTAACCGGATCCCAATAGAGTCGCCGTCCGACTTCAAGGGAGATATTGGCCATAATACTCATTACGGTACTTCGATGTGCTTCGATCAGAGGGCAGTTGGGTGTTTTTCCTGATCGAATACAATCGAGAAAATTCTGCGCGTGTCGCTGGGTCTGCCAGCCATTGCCTTCCCGATTCCCAATGTCCTGAATATAATGCTCTTCTTTCATTCGCGGATTACGATCTTGAAACTGTCCGCCCCGTTCCGGTTTGATCGTGTACTCGTCGTTGGAAGGATAAAGGGTTCCTTTGGTCCCGCGAAGTTCGATAAAACCGAGCGGGTTGTAATGATCGTCGGTGGCCATAATCGGATTGCCGCTTGATTCGAGGCAGGAAAAGGAAAAAATACGGCCGGAGGCGAATTGAAAAATTGTCTCCATCGTGTCGGGGATCGTCCGGTCGTCATCAATGGCGAATTTACCGCCCATTGAACAGACGGAGACCGGCGCTTCTTCCCGGAGCAGCCAGCGAACGATATCAATCAAAGGAACTCCCTGAATGGCAATTTGCGAGCTGTATTCTTTCCACCAGCGGAATTTATACGGCGCGATATTTTCCTGAAATGATCGGTACGGTTTCGGACCAAGCCATAAATTCCAGTTAAAATAAATATTCGTTTTGACCGGCTGAGCCTTGCCCATTCCTTTGGGATACATGTTGCTTGTGTATCCGGACCGGACGCAGGCCACTTTCCCGAGTTTTTGATCAAGATCAATTTTGGCCAGTTTATGATACATCGGGTCGCTTCGGCGATACAGACCGACCTGAACGATTCTCTTGTATTTTTCGGCGGCATTGATCATAGCGCGCCCTTCCTTGATGGTCGAACTGACCGGCGATTCGATATACACATTTTTACCGGCCTTGCAGGATTCAATACACATCAGCGCGTGCCATTGGTCCGGTGCGGCTATGACCATCGCGTCAACATCGTTCCGATCGAGCAGAATACGAAAATCCTGAACACCGTAACAGTTGGGGGCGTATTTTTCCCGGGCCGAAGACAATGGCCGTTTGTCGGCGTCGGCCATTGCGGAAATAGCGTTTTTCTCACATTTGCCGAATGCGTCCATTAGCTGACGGCCGCGGTTGGCGACCCCGACAAAAGCGAGTTGAATTGTATCGTTAGCGCCGATAATCCGCCCGTGTACCGTTCCGGTATCCAACGCGGCCAAGCCGAACGCCAGTCCCGCGGAGACGGTTGTTTTTTGTCCAAAAAGACGTCTTGTTATTTTATTGCTCATTGTCATTATACATTCAGGGTAAATTCATTAATCAAAGAAAGAAAAATCCCGTCGGGACAATACAGGAAGAACAGGCGATCTCAAAAAACGCGATAACTCACCTGAAAGAACCGGCCCGAGACCGGTTTTTTCTTTAATCCGACAGAACATTGACTGGTGTATGGCCAAAGACCGAACCGATTCTGCGATTTTTTCGAGTCTGTCGGGAATTTCAGGCCGCATCCCCTTTTCGTGTCGGGATCAGGCCTTGCCCAGCGTCAGTTACAAGCGCAATCATTTTCACTTTCCGCCGTTTGCCGTATCCCCTTTTCGTGTCGGGATCAGGCCTTGCCGAGGGCTTTGAGTGCGTCGAAGCAGCCTTTGGCGACAGTCATGGAATCGGAGAAAGGTCCTTCTTTTGCCTTGCTTTGTTCAACAATATACCATTCGGTAATATTATTGGCTTCGCAGACTTTAAAGACGCGGTTCCAATCAACGGGATCTTCTTTCGATCCGAGAATGATACCGGATGGACCGCCGGGCTTGAAGTGAACCAGAACGTTTCGTTTGGGGAACATTTCCATTGGTGAATAAGGATCATTGCCGCCGTTAAGACAGTTTCCGACATCCATTTGCATAATAACGGAATCTTTGGTCTTTTTAAAGAAGAGGTTCCAGCCGGTTGTTTTGGCTTTTTCAAGCCAGGTGAAGTCGGGGCCGTGAGCGTGATATCCTATTCTCATTCCTTCCTGTTCCGCTTTATCGGCCAGTTCATTAAAGAGCCAGGCGGCCATTCGAACAGCGGACTCGTTTGTCAGCGCGTCGGCCAAACCACTGCTGACGATCAAGTTTTTATTGCCGAGGATCTTTTCAAATTCGACCGTCTTTTTGAACTCTTCTCCAAGCAGAGCGGTTGGTCTCAGATGGGTACCGACCGCTTTGGGTCCGTATTTATCGAGCATCTTTCGAATATCTTCCGCTTTATGATTGTAATATCCGGCGAATTCAACACCTTTATAACCAATTTCAGCGATTTTTCCCAAGGTCATCTCAAGATCCTTGGCGGCGTAATCGCGGACCGAATAAACCTGCAGCGCGATTTGCGCTTTGCTTTTCTTTTCATCGGCCATTGCGGCTGGTCCGGTCATTAATGTCAGCGCCGCCGCGCTCAATTCCGCTTTTAAGAATGTACGTCGGTTCATTAATAAATCTCCTTACAGAATTTTTTCATAAAAATTTTTATATCGTTTCCAAGACAATTTTCGTTCTGTCGTCAAAAGGACATCCGACTCATGAAGCCGGTCGGTGAAAACGGAAAATTTAAAATGAGAACAGTATTATAAAATTTCCGTCAAACACCAAAAAAATGTCGAATGATGACAATATCTTTATGTTATTTAACGTTCCATTTAAGAATACCGCCGGAAAATTTGGGCTGCAACTGAATATTGAGTCGAATGCGAACAGCGTTTACCGGTTCGAATCGGACGGAGATTTCCCTGTTCCTGTCGACGGAATAAGGATCTTTGGCTTGCGCTTCTTTCCAGGGAGCGCCTTCTTTTTCCTGATAAACTATTTTCCAGGATTGAGGAACGCGGCAAGAGCCTTTTCCGGTATCGTCGAACCAGTAGACGGTGCATTCAGAAATTTTCATCGGCTGACTGTAATCGTATTCAAACCATTCAGACGAGCCCAATCGGTTCCAAAAAGTGGCTCGGGGCGTTCTTTGATCCGCTGATCCGTTCGGTTTGACCGCGGGATCGGACCCGTCGAACGTCGAACTGGCGTCCTGGTCAAACGAGGCGCTGAAGATTTTTTGGGGAGCAGCATATATTTTATTGTCCTTAAGCGTTTG
Organism: uncultured Planctomycetaceae bacterium; assembly: GCA_964652875.1. GTDB lineage: Bacteria > Planctomycetota > Planctomycetia > Pirellulales > Thermoguttaceae > JAUNBG01. Next base: position 4,028 of record CAZZEF010000201.1, on the reverse strand, counting down.
GGGATCAAGCCTTTTATAAAGGATCGTTCGTCCGCCGGTTTCTGTCCAGTTGGTGTCGGATTTCGGATCGTAACCTGCCTGAGAGACCCAAACGTTCATTTTACCCGCCTTGCGGTTGTCCCAGGAATAATAGGGAACGGCGGTCAATTTTCGTCCCTTGATATCCTTGCATGAAATGACGGCAACGGTGCGCATCGGACTGTTTTTAGTGGCGCTGTTGTCTTTGTCGCCGGAGATGAAATTTGTGCGCATTTCGACATTGAATTCAGGATCTTTCGCTAAAATGATCCGATCGACCGGGACCTCGTTGTCACACTGTTCGAAGCAGTAAACGAGCGGTCCCCGTTGTATTGCGACTCGTCCGAAATTGTCCTGAACCTTCGGATTGGCGATCATGCGTTCGACCGGAAGCGGTTCGACGGCGCTGAATTCCAGTTTCGCTGACGTTGTGATCGGTTTTCCCGACTTATCGGAAGTGTTCGGCCAGACGGCGGAACTGCTTCTGCCGTCCGGGAGCATGAGTTTGACCCGAGCTTCTTGGGAGATGGTTTTATTCGGATGAAGCACCGCGGTCAGATGAAATTTTCCGTCAAAGGGATAATTGGTTTTTTGGGTCAGTTCGACGGTCCCGTCGGCCAGTTTGATCGTTGCGGTACTGTTGACCAACATATTGACGACGATGGTGTCGTCGCCGGAGAGTCCGAGTTTTTTACGTTCAGGCGAACAGGTCGTCGCGTAAGCGTATCCTGGCAAAGAGGCGATCATTCGAATCACATTGGACGGGCAACAGGCGCAGCCGAAGAACGGCTGTCGATGATGTCCGCCTTTGGAGGCGAGCGGATTAACATAAAAATAGGAATCGCCGTTCATTCCGTATCCGGAGAGCATTCCGTTGTACATGACTCTGTTCATAATGTCGGAATATTCTTTCTTTCCGGTAGCGAGATTCATTCGATGGGCCCAGAGGATCAAGCCGATGGAAGCGCAGGTTTCGCAGTAAGCGGACGAGTTCGGCAGAAAGAACGCCTCGCCAAACCCTTCGTTTTTGGCGTGTGAACCGATACCGCCGGTAATGTACATTTTCTGTCGGGTAACATTGTCCCAAAGACGTTTCATGGCATCCATGAGATCTTTGTCCTGATAATATCCGGCGACATCAGTAGCTCCCGCATAAAGATACATGGCCCGAACCGCGTGTCCGACGATTTCCGACTGTTCACGGACCGGCTTGTGATCCTGACAGTATTCGCCGAAAAGACCTTTTTCCCGGCCTTGCGCGACTCCCCGGGTATCGACGAAAAATTTCGCCTGCTCCAAATATTTTTTGTCTCCGGTCATCTGATAAAGTTTGACCAGCGCCAATTCGATCTCTTCATGTCCGGCGACGTTTTTGATCTGCCCCGGCTTGTCGCCGAACCGTTTGCAGATCAGATCCATCTGCTTTTTCGAAATATTAAGAAAACGGTCATCTCCTGTTGCCCGTTTCCAGGCGACGGCGGCTTCGGCCATATGTCCGGCGCAGTAAAGTTCATGCATTCCGGCAAGATTGGTCCATTTTTCTTTGGGTTTGACGAGTTTGTAAAAACACATCAGATAACCGTCCGGCTCCTGCGTTCCGGCGATGTAATCGATCCAGCGGTCGGAGACCTCTTTCAGTTTTGGATCCGGACGGGCGGCGAGTGTATACGCGAATCCTTCCAGAATTTTATAAACATCGGAATCGTCGAAAAAGATCCCCTTGAATTTTCCTTTCATTTTACCGGAAGCGATTTTGAAATTATCGATTCGTCCTGTCTGATTTTCGCACCAGTCGATATTGTGCGGGACCGAAACGGCGCGGTTGGCTTCGATACGGGGCGCCCAAAACTGATCGGTAAACTTGACCTCGGTAAACGGAACGGCGTTGTATTCCCGCTGCATTTCCTGTCCGAACGCGAGAACGGACCAGGAAAACAAAACCGTCAATAAAATAGAAAACTTTTTCATCGGATTTCCTGACTGATTTTTAGGTGATTAAAGATCTCAATATTCTCAATATCTGTATCTGCCGTTTTTTAAATTTTCCGCCCTTGGCACCGTTTGACATTGATCTTGGGGCGTGAAACGAAAAATCGATAACAGGATCGGTCCATAATGTGGACGGCATGTTTTAACCGATCAGGATCCGGCAGTCGGCTGTTAAGGTTTGGTTTCGTCATCGAGCTGAAGATCGGTAATGCCGAAGTCGATGTATTTTTTGAATCCAGCCTCCTGATTGATCAGGCGCAGATGCCGGGCGAAGACGTCTCCTTCCTGTCCGTAAGTCCGGGACCCCCCCCAGCAGGAGTCCGCGCCGTTAATGAGAATCAGACGCATTTTTGAACCGGAGAAATGATGCCAGGTCGTACAGAGGAGTCCAAAAGATTTTTCTTTTTTAACGAATGCTCCGAGACTGTTAATACCGCGGGCATTTTCCCAGGGACAGGCGACGACATCGAACTTTTGATCCATAAAATAACGAATTGTGGGCCATTTTTCTTCCGGTTTCGGAGCGGAATATTGCCAATCGCAGAGAATATATTTTTTCGATAAATTTTTCAAAACATCGTCGGCCCAATCGGGTCCGTTGACAACGTAACCGCGCCAGCGGGGATCGGAATGCCGGATCAGCATGTCATGCCAAATCATCGGCCGCGCATTATGTTTTTGCGCCAGTTCGCCGAAATAGCGAAAATGATCGATCAGAAGTTTTTTATAATCGGCCTTTCGGCAAAGCGGGCAGGTACTGGCGGTATCGGCTTCATCGCAGCCGAGATGAATATAAGGGGGATTGTCAAAAAGATCAAGGAGTTCTTCGATCATGCCGGTCAGAACTTTTCGTGTTTCCGTATTACTCAGGCACCAGCACCAGCCGGACGGTTCGAATAAAGGGGCGTATTCCGGATGAAAATCGAGCAGACAGTGCTTGGCGGCCGATCCTCTTGCCGCGCTTGCGTGTCCGAACATATTGAATTGCGGGATCATAACGACGCCAAGATCCCCCGCCAGCCGGACCAGCCGCCGGATCTCTTTTTCATTGGTTGCGTGTTCCGCCCAGCAGAATTCCGGCAGTGCTTTGAATGGGTAGACGCCCCAAAATTCAAGTACGACATAATTGAATTTATAAAAAGCGGCCATTCGAATCGCCTGTTCGATCCGTTCAGCCCGAGTTTCAGGAAACCAGCATAAATGGAGTCCGCGAAAAGCCATTGACGGCTCGTCCTCAATTTTAACAGGAACAACAGTCCAGCCGGTAATCGTTTTCGTTCCCGGAATCGGTTCGGCCAGTTGTCGAAGTGTTTTCATCGCGTTGAAAACACCTTCAAAGGAGGCCGCGGAAATCTTCATGTCATGATCTTCAGCGGTAAGCGAATAGGCGCCGTCGGCCTTGTTCGTAAACAGACCGTTCTTCTTTTGGATCTGAATTTTGGGGGTTCTGCCGAACCAGTTTTGAAACAGACCGGCAAGTTTTTTCGATTCGGTATTGCTCAACCCGGCTCGTCCCAACGTAACGGTGACCGTCAGATTTTCATTGATCGAAACGGATCCCGATCCCAGTTGGAGCGATTTCGGAGCTGGAATCAGCTGCTGCGCCAGAAGAACAGATTCCGAGACCGGAAGCGGATCGAAAGCGCGGACTGATCTGGCCGGAATTAGTAAAAACAGCGCTGTAAATACCAAAAGAACCGCCGGAAAAAAACGGATCCGACGGGAATGGCGAATATCTTTTTTCGAAAAATTTCTTTCGACGTACCGGTCGCATGTTCTCATTGTTTTATGTCCTGTCTTTCTGTTATACCGATTTATAATGAATTTTCCGTTACAACGTCAAAAGAACAGTCGATTCACGCAGTCAATCGGCGGAAATGACGGAAATTTAAAAATAAAAACAGTATAATTAAAATTGTTCCGAAAGTATTCCGGCCAAAATTAAACGTAAATAATGTTGAGGGTTAATCCCCTCTTCGGTCAGTACCTTGTCAAGAGTAAAAGTAAAGGATAATACTGTT
>CAZZEF010000200.1:0-8428 GCA_964652875.1 uncultured Planctomycetaceae bacterium | reverse complement strand
AAAGCACCAGCCCCTCTTTAACTACTTCAAGCAGCTCTTTGCCCAGGTCACCAATCCGCCGATCGATCCTATTCGCGAAGAACTCGTTATGAGTCTGACAACCTATATCGGAAATCAAGGAAATATTCTCTCCGAAACAGCGCATAAAGCGGAACTTTTAAAACTTTCCCGACCAATTCTGACCGATGAAGATATTCAGCGTATTACCGAAGAACGACAGAAGCCCGTTCTCTCGACCGTTCTGAAAATGACGCTCCGGCATTCTCTGAAGGAATCACTTCAAACACTTCAGCAAGAAGCGGTCGATCGGGTTCGAAAAGGATATAATATCCTTATACTGAGCGACAGGGATCTGGACCCCGATGAAATACCGATTCCGTCCCTGCTTGCCGTTTCCGCCGTTAATCGGGCACTCTCCGAAGCCGGACTCCGTCCATCGATCGGATTGATCGTTCAGTCAGGAGAAGTACGGGAAATCATGCACTATGCGCTTCTCCTCGGATACGGCGCAACGGCCATTCATCCTTGGCTTGCACTCGAAACTGTTGAACAGCTCGTTCGATCCGGGAAAATTCAACGATCCTCCGCACATGCCGCGGCCAACTATATTAAGGCCGTTGATAAAGGCCTGCTGAAGATCATGTCGAAAATGGGAATTTCGACACTGCGAAGCTATCGATCCGCACAACTGTTCGAAGCGGTCGGCATCAATCCGTCCGTCATTAACGAATACTTTACCGGTACAGTTTCCCGAATCGGGGGGATCGATCTGGACGACATTCAGAAGGAAGTTTTCGACCGTTTTGAGAACGCGAAACAAAACGGAAACCGTCCTTTAATGTCCGATGGCATTTATCATTTTCGCAAGAGCGGGGAAAATCATTTATGGACGCCTGACTCGCTCGCGTTCTTTCGACAGGCGGTTCGCGAAAACAATTCCGATAAATACCGGGCCTATGCACGCATTATCAACGAACAGGAAGGTCGAAACTGTACCCTGCGCGGTCTCTTTCGTTTTGCCCAATGCAATCCGGTTCCGTTGCAAGAGGTAGAGCCCGTCGAAGCGATTCTCAAAAGATTCGTTTCCGGCGCAATGAGTCTCGGTTCGCTCAGTCCGGAAGCACATGAAACAATCGCTCTTGCAATGAACCAAATCGGCGCAATGAGTAACTGCGGCGAAGGAGGCGAAGATCCGCAACGGGAACTTCCCGGCGTAAACGGAGAAAATCGACGAAGCGCCATTCGGCAAATAGCAAGCGGACGCTTCGGTGTTACCATTGATTATCTGGCCGGAGCAAAAGAACTTCAGATCAAAATGGCGCAAGGGGCCAAGCCGGGCGAAGGCGGTCAACTTCCCGGAATCAAGGTCGATGAAAATATCGCCCGGGTCCGGCATTCGACCCCCTATGTCACTTTGATTTCGCCGCCGCCGCATCATGATATTTACTCCATTGAAGATCTTGCGCAATTGATCTTTGATCTGCATAACGCGAATCGGGAAGCCCGCGTTTCGGTTAAGCTCGTTTCCGAAACAGGAGTCGGAACAATCGCCGCCGGAGTCGCCAAAGGACACGCCGATGTCATTCTTATTAGCGGACACGACGGCGGAACCGGCGCTTCGCCTCTGACAAGCGTCAAACATGCCGGACTTCCTTGGGAACTCGGACTGGCGGAAACACAGCAGACACTCGTTAAAAATGGCTTGCGCGGACGAGTTCGACTCCAGGTCGACGGTCAAATAAAAACCGGACGCGATGTTATGATCGGGGCACGGATTCGCGACAACATTGCTCGTCTGTCTCGGTTGCGTTATGATGCGGAAATGTCATGAGAATTCCTGCCCTGTCGGTGTTGCGACCCAGGATCCCGCGCTCCGTCGCTGCTTTTCCGGAAAACCGGAATACATCGTCAATTTCCTCCGTTTCGTTGCGCAGGAAGTTCGGGAATATCTGGCCCAGCTCGGTTTTCGATCGCTCGACGAAGCCATCGGACGCTGCGACCTGCTGGAAACAAAAGACGCTATTGATTTCTTTAAACTTGAAAAACTTGACTTCAGTAAAATCCTGACGCCGATAAACGCTGGCGGAAATGAGATCAAATTCAGCGGAGATCGGTCAATCGTCGAAACCTTCGATGAAAAGAACCTTATTCCCGCTCTTCAGGAGACACTGATCAATGGCGTTCCCGCAAAATTGACACTGCCGCTTGGAAATGTCGACCGCGCCGTTGGAACAAGACTGTCCTCTGAAATTGCGCGAAAATTCGGATCCAAGGGACTGCCTGACGATTCGATCCAGATCCATTTTCAAGGCGTTGCCGGACAGAGTTTCGGCGCGTTTCTGGCACCCGGTATTACTCTTCGACTCGAAGGGGAAGCAAACGATTTTGTCGGGAAAGGGATCTCCGGAGGAAAAATCGTTATAACACCGCCCAAAATTCCGAATTTTCGAGCGGAAGAAAATGTCATTGCGGGCAATGTTGTCGGGTACGGGGGAACCCGGGGAAAGATCTTTCTCAACGGACGCGCCGGTGAACGATTCGCCGTCCGCAACAGCGGATTTACCGCTGTCGTTGAAGGCGTTGGCGATCATGGATGCGAATATATGACCGGAGGACGTGTTGTTGTACTCGGCACAACCGGAGTCAACTTCGCCGCCGGTATGACTGGAGGTATCGCTTATGTTTTCGATGAAAACAATGATTTCGACCTCTTCTGCAATACGGACACCGTTGACCTGGAAAGCATCGCCCCGAACTCCGAAGACGAAGAGGAATTGACCCATCTGCTCCGCGAACACGCCGAAACAGCAGGAAGTGTCCGCGCTAAAGATCTCCTTAAAAACTGGAAACTCTTTCGAAGCAGATTCATTAAAGTCATTCCTTTTGAATACAAACAGGCTATTTTAAACACAAAACAGCCGATCTTTCCCGATGTTGCTCCCGATGGACTGCGTCACTCGGAAGCATTACCAGTTTTCTCTCAAAATAATCTGATCCAAATTGACATGAACAACTGTCAGCAGGAGGAAAAACGGCAATGAGTCAAACAAATACAAAAGACTTTATGAATATTTCAAGAGAAAGACCGCCCTATCGGCCTGTTCGAAAAAGAGTCAACGATTTTGAAGAAGTCGAAATTTTTCTCAATGAAAACCAGCTCAATGAACAGGCGCGGCGTTGTATGAAATGCGGCATTCCGTTCTGTCATGGATTCGGTTGCCCGCTCGGAAATCTTATTCCCGACTTCAACGCGGCAGCCGCGGCGGGAGATTGGGAATTCGCTTGGGAGCTTCTGCAGACAACGAGCAGTTTTCCAGAATTTACAAGCCGTGTCTGTCCCGCTCTTTGCGAAGGAAGCTGTACGTCAGGGATCAATTTCGAAGCCGTTACTATTCGACTTATTGAAAAATCGATTGTCGAAAAGGCGTTTCAACATGGCTGGGTCAAAATGAATCCGCCGCGGACGCGCAACGGAAAGAAAGCCGCAGTCGTCGGATCGGGACCCGCCGGACTTGCCGCCGCGGTCGAAATGAACAAGGCGGGGTTCGAAACAACGATCTTCGAAAAAAACGCCGCTCCGGGGGGACTGCTCCGATACGGAATACCCGATTTCAAATTGGACAAAAGCATTATTGATCGACGATTGACGCTCATGAAATCCGCGGGAATTCACTTTCAATGCGGAACTGCAATTGGAAGCGACATTTCCCCTCAATATCTCCTGAAGAAATACGATGCCGTTATTTTTGCAACCGGATCGCCTGTTCCGCGTGATCTGAAAATACCCGGTCGGGATCTGGACGGAATTCATGTTGCCCTCGATTTTCTCCAAGGGCAGAATCGCAAAAATGCCGGGGAACTCGAATCCGTTCCCGTGTCCGCGGAAAATAAAAAAGTACTCGTGATCGGAGGAGGCGATACCGGAAGCGACTGTCTCGGAACAAGTTGGCGGCAGAAAGCACAATCCGTTCTGCAGATCGAAATAATGCCCAAAGCGCCTGAAAAGCGATCGCCCGCAACCCCTTGGCCGCAGTTCCCCCTTGTTTATAAAACGTCGTCCAGTCATAAAGAAGGCGGAGATCGACGGTTCAATATTAATACACTCCGATTTATCGGCGAAAATGGAAAACTGACCGGCGTCGAAATTTGTCCCGTTGAATGGATCCGTGACCAATTCGGACGGCCGAAAACATTTACGCCTCGGGAAGATCAAAAGGAGATCATCTCTTGCGATTTGGCGCTTTTGGCACTAGGTTTTCTCAAACAGACCCGCGAACAAATGCTGCAATACTGGAATTTGGAAGATTCCGAAAAAATTTACATTGCGGGAGACGCGGCCTGCGGCCCCTCTTTGGTCGTTAAGGCCATTGCAAACGGACGCGATATCGCCCATCTGGCCATTCAAAACCTAACCTGACCATTCTTTCAAAGCTGACCGAAACAAAAATCGGTCGGCTTTTTCAATACAGAGATCTGGCAGGATTTATTGAAATCGATATAATAACAACGCAAGGGAAAACTGATTTGAACTTATGAGAACTGGAACAGAGGATTTTTTATGAATGTAAAACAACACTTTCTGGCGCTGGCAGACGGAGAGATCTTTTACGGAGACTCCTGCGGCGCGGCGGTCGATTCTTTGGGGGAGGCCGTTTTCAATACCGGAATGACCGGTTATCAGGAAATCGCAACTGACCCGTCCTATTTCGGTCAGATCGTTGCTCTGACAACGGCGGAAATCGGAAATTACGGCGTCAATCATAACGACAACGAATCCGCCGGACTTCATTTGGGCGGAATGATCTTTCGGGAAATCAATCCGCCGTCCAACTTCCGATCCGAAGGAAGTTTCGATTGCTTCCTGAAAAGCGCCGGCAAGCCCGCCCTGGCCCGCGTTGATGTCCGACGGCTCGTTCTCCATTTAAGAAAAACCGGAACACAAAAGGCGTATCTTCACTGTTCTTCCGCCGATCTTACTGAAAGCGAAGCCGTTCAACGGGCTCAAAACTGGCCTGGTCTCGACGGGATCGATTCCGCCTCCGAAGTCTCCTGTCGAATTCCTTATCAGTATTCCAGCTCTGTTGAAGGCGCCCCCAAAGTTGTCGTATTTGACTTCGGTGTCAAATACAGTATTCTTCGCGCACTCGCCGCCTCGGGAATCAATGTCGAAATACTTCCCGCCGCGGCGGAAGCCCGGGACGCACTGGCCCGGAAACCCAACGGAATACTCTTTTCCAACGGACCCGGCGATCCGGCCGGTGTTAAAAGCGCCATTAAAACCGCCCGGGATCTTATCGGAACAGTTCCCTTGATGGGGATCTGTCTCGGACATCAAATTCTCGCTCTGGCCGCCGGTGCCGAAACAGGACGACTCACCTTCGGGCATCATGGCTGTAATCATCCGGTCAAATCACTGCTTGATGGAACCGTTGCCATTACAAGTCAGAATCATAATTTCGCCGTTCGTCCCGAAACACTCCCCGCCGCACTCGAATTAACGCATGTCAATCTGAACGACGGAACGGTCGAAGGAATTCGGCATCGGACCGAACCGGTCATATCCGTTCAATTTCATCCGGAAGCCGCTCCCGGCCCGCACGACTCCAAAGATCTATTTCAACAATTCCGACAAATGTTTTAATACGAGGGGCTAAATTATGCCAAAGAGAACAGATATTAAAAAAATAATGATCATCGGGGCGGGTCCCATCGTTATTGGACAGGGATGCGAATTCGATTATTCCGGTGTTCAGGCTTGTAAAGCGCTCAAAAAGGAAGGTTTCGAAATTGTTTTGGTCAACAGCAATCCGGCAACGATTATGACCGATCCGGAATTCGCCAATCGGACCTATATTGAACCGCTGACCGTTGCCAGTCTTCATGAAATTATTCGACGGGAACGCCCCGATGCCCTCCTCCCCACTCTCGGCGGTCAAACGGCGCTCAATCTGGCGATGGAGCTTAGCGATTCCGGGATTCTCAAACGCTATCAAGTCGAATTGATCGGTGCCGACGCAAACGTTATCCGGCGCGCCGAAGATCGAATGGAATTCAAACTTCTTATGTCGAAATTGGGACTCGATTCCCCGAAATCCGCGTCCGTTCATAATTTTAAAGAGGCGCTCGTGACCGCAAAATTGATCGGGTCCTGGCCCTTGATTATTCGACCCGGCTTTACACTTGGAGGAACCGGAGGAGGAATCGCTCATAACGAAGAGGAATTCGAAGAAATCGTTTCGCGCGGACTGGCCGCCAGCCGCAACAGCGAAGTTCTTATCGAAGAATCCCTGCTCGGCTGGAAAGAGTACGAAATGGAAGTTGTTCGCGACCGAAAGGGAACATCTGTTATCGTCTGCGCCATTGAAAATCTTGATCCAATGGGCGTTCATACGGGGGATTCCATTACTGTTGCTCCGTCTCAAACACTTTCCGATCGGGAATATCAGTCAATGCGAAATGATTCCCTGCGCGTTATGCAGGCGGTCGGCGTCGAAACGGGCGGATCCAACGTTCAATGGGCAGTCAATCCGTCCAACGGGAAACGGGTTATTATCGAAATGAATCCCCGTGTCTCCCGATCCAGCGCGCTGGCAAGCAAAGCGACCGGATTTCCTATCGCCAAAATCGCCGCTCTTCTGGCTGTCGGATATTCGCTCGACGAACTTGTCAACGATGTAACCGGAACGACGCCCGCTTGTTTCGAACCCGCTCTTGATTATGTCGTTGTTAAGATCCCCCGATTCACTTTCGAAAAATTTCCCGCAGCCGACTCGACTCTCGGAACACAGATGAAATCCGTTGGTGAAGCAATGGCAATCGGCCGGTCCTTTCAGGAAGCGGTACAAAAAGCTCTGCGATCACTCGAAACCGGACATTTCGGTTTCGGGGCCGATCCAAAATCAACACGTTTTGCCCAATGGACCGATCAACAGATCGAAGCGGAACTCATACGACCCAATGCTGAAAGAATATATGTTCTTCATGAAGCGCTTTGCCGAAACTGGACGCTCGAACATATTTACGATCTGACCAAAATCGACTATTGGTATCTTCGAAAGTTCAGGGAACTGACCCAATTCGAAGATTCCATAAAGATCAATTCTGAAGAAGAAAAGACGAATTTACATCCGGATCTTTCCCTAACTCTTCTCACCCGGGCAAAGGAGCTGGGATTTTCCGACCGGCAACTCGCCTTTCTGCGCAATACAACCGAACTGGAAATACGTCGAATTCGAAAAGAAAACGGTATCGTACCGATTTACGGAACCGTTGATACCTGCGCCGGAGAATTCACGTCATCGACTCCTTACTATTATTCGACTTGGGGCGAATATAACGAACCGGTGCGCGAAAGCGGAAAAGAAAAGGTCCTGATTCTCGGCGGCGGTCCGAATCGAATCGGTCAGGGAATAGAATTCGATTACTGTTGCGTTCATGCCTCGTTTGCGCTTCAGGAAACCGGTTACGAAACAATTATGCTCAACTGCAACCCGGAAACCGTTTCGACCGATTACGATACAAGCGATAAACTCTATTTTGAACCGCTGACGTTTGAAGATATTTTAAACGTGTACGAACGCGAACAATGCAAAGGAATTATCGTTCAGTTCGGCGGTCAAACTCCTCTTAATCTTGCGAAAAGTCTTCAAGAAGCGGGAGCAGTTATACTCGGGACGCAGCCGGAAGATCTGGACCGGGCTGAAGACCGCGATTTTTTCAAAAAACTGGCCGAAGATCTCAATATCGCCCAGCCCCCCAACGGAATTGCTCACAATACGGACGAAGCAGTCGAAACGGCCAACAGGATCGGATATCCTGTCCTTGTCCGTCCGTCGTTCGTTCTCGGCGGCCGGGCAATGGTTATCGTTTACAAGGAGAAATATCTCCGTAAATATATGGAAGCCGCGGAAGAAGTTTCCGAAGGACGCCCGATCCTCATTGATCGATTTCTCGAAAACGCAACGGAAGTCGATGTTGATTCCGTTTCCGACGGTCAGCAAACCGTGATCGGCGCCATTATGGAACATGTCGAAATGGCGGGAATTCATTCCGGAGATTCCGCCTGTTCCATTCCATCGCGGCATCTTTCCCAAAGTGTTACGCAGACAATACGCCGTCATACCGTCGCACTCGCAAAACATCTTAATGTAAAAGGTCTTATGAACATTCAGTTTGCCGTTCAAAACGAGACGGTTTATATTCTGGAAGTCAATCCGCGCGCCTCAAGAACGGTTCCGTTCGTCAGTAAATCAATTGGCGTTCCTTTAGCGAAAAAGGCCGTTCTCTGCTCCCTCGGAAAGCAGCTTGCGGAAGTCGATTTTGTAAAAGAGATCACTGTTCCTTACTGTACTTTTAAGGAAGCGGTCTTTCCGTTTGTGAAATTTCCCGGCGTCGACATAGTGCTTTCTCCCGAGATGAAATCGACCGG
>CAZZEF010000199.1:0-8482 GCA_964652875.1 uncultured Planctomycetaceae bacterium | reverse complement strand
GAATATTCATCAGATCATTCGGGAAAAAGCTCCGAACAAACTGGATCTTGGATGCCGGTTCGCCTGGAAAAATGACAGTGCGGTCATTGTTTCGTCAAAATATCTTGACATCGTCAGTTTTAATATGTATAAAACAAGTGTTGCTGACTTCAAACTTCCGGAAGGCGCGGTCGATAAACCCTGTATAATCGGCGAGTTCCATTTTGGTGCGCTCGACCGCGGAATGCTTCATACCGGACTGGTCAAACGCAAAGATCAGAAAGATCGGGCCGAAACATATCAATCTTATGTTGAAGGTGCGCTTAAAAATCGGAATTGGGTTGGAACTCACTGGTTCCAATTCAGTTCGCAGGCGACAACCGGACGAACCGACGGCGAAAATTATCAGATCGGTTTTGTCGATATTTGCGATACTCCTTACGCCGAAACGATCGAAGCGGTTCGAAACGTTGGAAAGAAGATGTATGATCTTCGATACAATCAAAAAAATTAAGGAACTTTAATGCAAAGCAGAGCAGCAAGAGAACGAAAAGATGTTTATTTTGTCGGGATTGATCTTGGCGGGACCAATTTCAAGATCGGTGTACTCGACAATTTTGGAGAGATCTGTTCTTTTTTATCGGTTCCGACTCTTGCTGAAAAGGGCCCGGATGATGCGATGCGCCGAATGTCTTCCGCGATAAGCAAAGCGATTGAACGGGCTGGCATTGATCGGGAGCAGGTGATCCGTGTCGGACTCGGATCTCCTGGAACCCAGGATTTGAAAAAAGGAACTCTTGTCCGACCGTCCAATCTTCCGGGCTGGAGTTATTATCCGATTCGGGACCGTTTGGCGGGCGCCTGCGGTTTTCCGGTCACTTACGCCAACGACGCCAGCGCCGCCGGTTACGCGGAGTATTGGGTCGGAGCGGGCAGGAACGAACCGGGGCTGATCCTTTTGACCTTGGGGACCGGAGTCGGATGCGGTCTTATTTTCGCCGGCCGATCGTTTGATGGTGTTCATGATCATGGCGGCGAATGCGGGCATATTATTGTCGATTCTTCCGAAAGTGCCCGATGGTGCAACTGCGGCCAGCGCGGTCATTTGGAGGCTTACGCCAGTGCGATTGGCGTTACCCGGCGAACGTTGGAAATGGTTGATTCCGGACTTTCTTCCGCGCTCACCGAACGACTCCGGAGTTACCGGCGGTCCGATGAAGTCCCTTACATCGTTTACGAAGAAGCGCAAAAAGGGGACGAACTGGCGGTTCGCATTATTCGGGAAACGGCCCGATGGCTCTCTTACGGTATTGTTTCGCTTGTACATACACTTGACCCGAGCTGTGTTCTTATCGGCGGGGCCATGACCTTCGGCGGCGCTGACGATTCGATCGGCGAAATGTTCCTGGAAACGGTCAATCAGGAAGTGCGGTGCCGGGTTTTTAAACATCTTGCCGAACGTATTCATATCCGATTCGCTTCTCTTGGCGGCGATGCCGGTTTTATCGGGGCCGCCGGTCTGGCCCGAAGCGCCTGGCTGGATGAACAGGACGCCGAAGTCGAAAAAGTTCATAATGCTTATGAAAATATCAATCGATCCGAAAATTCGATAAAAGCGAAAGAATAACCGGCAAGACAAAAGACGGCGCTCTTGACAGATCATTAAACAAAGAAATTATTGATGCGTTATTAGCAGATCTGTTTAACCGATAGTTATAAATTATCGGATCATTGGCTGTTTTTTTATTGTCAGAACGAATATTTTATACTGTTTTATTTTAAATTTTCCGTCATCTCTGCCGATTGACTGCGTGAATCGGCTGTTCTTTTGACGTTATAACGGAAAATTTATGATGGAATCGGTATATGTCTGGACGAAATAATATCAATAACTTTAAACAATTGCGGCAATTGATTAAGAACCTGTACTTGAAGCTAATAAAGGAAAAGGCGGATCGGTTTTTGAACGATCCGGCAACAGGATCAATTGATGCGGATCAGTTGGGGGAAGACGAAAAAGGTGCAATGATGATCTCTTTAAAAAATATCAGGAAGGCGGTATTTACCGGAATTTTTCTTTTACCGGCATTCGGTTTTTTGTTTGCCCAGCAGCAGAATATTGTGCTGCCGTCGAGTAATATAACAGAGGAAGAAAAAGATCTCATGCGAAAAGCGGTTCCTGACCGGCCGATCGTTCCTCCGAAAAAAACGCGCACACTTTTGGTTTATGACGTTAACGGCAAATACATCGGACATAACGCGATTCCTTATGCCAATTTCGCTTTCCGGCTGATGGGCCGAAAGACCGGCGCGTTCGAACTGGTTCTGGCCCGGGATCCCGACTGCTTCGAATGGGAAAATCTCAAACAGTATGACGCGATCTTTTTTAATAACGTTGTCGGCGCTCCTTTTTGCGATAAAAAACTTTATGATAATATCATTCGCTTCGTAAAAGAGGGGGGCGGACTAATGGGCGTTCACGGAACGACGGCCGCGTTTCTTTTGGCGGGTGAAAACTGGAAAGACGTTTTTCCCGAATTCGGTAACATGATCGGGGCCCGGGGGGCCAATCACCGCTCCAAATCGGAAACCGCTTATATTAAAGTTGAGGATCCTGATCATCCGATCACCCGAATGCTCCCTCCGCAAGGTTTTGAAAAAGTCGATGAGTTTTTCCGGTTTTCGACGGTCTATTCCCGAAATAATCTCCGCGTTCTTCTTTCGCTGGACAACGAAAAAAGCGGGCTCGACAAGGATCCTCCCAAGCGGCGCGAACGGGCTGATCAGGATTACGGCGTCGCCTGGATCCGGGCTTATGGAAAAGGACGTGTCTTTTATTGCAGTCTCGCTCATCATTTTACAACATTTTATGATCCCGTCCTGATGAAATTTTATCTGGCCGGCATCCAATATGTTTTAGGTGATCTCAAGGCTCCTGATTCTCCTTCCGGGAACAAATGAATTTTGAAAGGAGATTCGCGATGATTCGATCTTTTTATAACAAGTTTTTCTGCGTTGACCGAAAGGGTTCGGCGGTTAAAACTTTTTTGGGTTTTTCGTTTGAAGCTGTTGTTTTCTGTATCGCTGTTTGGGGAATATTAACCCCCGGTGCGTTCGCGAATAATTCTGCCGGTTTGAATTCGGAGTCGGAAGCCGTTCTGATCAGAGATGGTTTCCCCTGTCTGACCAAAAAAACGATCTGCTCCAGCGATCTTCGAATCGCGTTTTACGGCAGCGGGTTATTAACCGGATACGATTTTCGAAAAGCGCTGACCGAAAAGTTGGCCCAATATTTTCCGAAGTCTCGAGTTGAACACATCGCCGCGACGGCCGAATACGGGGAAGCGGCCGTGTATCGGTTCGAAAGCGATCTCCTTGGTCATGAACCGGATCTGATCGTATTGGATTTGGCCGCGCTTCAGAGTGATCTTTCCGAACAAAAAGTGCTTCAAATTGCGGACGGTATTATTCGAAAAGCCTGGCGGCAGGATCCGTCCATTGAGTTCCTGTTTGTTTATCCTGCTGTTTCAGGGTCGGAAAAGTTTTATGAACAGGGACAGCGGCCGACCGCGGTTCGCGCTTGGGAACAGCTTGCCGAAAAATACCGGATTCCGAGTATTGATCTGACCGCCGCCATTCTTGACGACTTCGCCGGTTCAGATCAAAATACCTTGTTAAAAACGGACAAGAAAGATCTTCGTTTTTCTGATATTTCGAAAATACTGAAAAAATATCTTGCCGGAAATTTTCAGCGGCCATCGGTCAAGGGGCAGCGGTTTTATATCGAAGCGATTCGAAAAGGGGTTGAGCGGATGATCCGGAAAAAATCGTCCGGGATCAATTTCGATCATTTCGCGCAGCTTGAAAAAAAACCTGTTCCGAATAATTGGGAAAGAGCCGGTATGAGTGCCGTTTTGGAGTCGATGAGAAAAGGGAATTGGATTAATGAAATGCGCATTGAGAGCGCTTCTCGATCTTCTTACGGAAAGACCGGTATTCCCGTTTGGGCCTCCGGAACGCCCGGAGATACGGTTTCGTTCAAGTTTAAAGGAAAAGAGGCCGGTCTGCTGGATGTTGTCGGATCCGATAGCGCGATGATTCATATTGCCGTTGACGGCCGTCGAATGACATTTGATCGAAAGGATCCGCAAGCGGCGCTTCATCGTCCATCTGTTTTAATGTTTGTCCGGGATCTTGATCCGGATCAGGTTCATGAAGTGATGATTGAAGTCGGAGCTGGCGGGTCATTTCGGCTGGCAAAACTGCTGATCGACGGTGAACTGCAGGAATAACATGAAATTATCGATGAAGGACAGATGTCTGAAATAATGAAACGGCGGTCATGACGAAATTACGGGAAATCAACTGGAAGACGAATCTTCTTTTCATATGGCTTTGTCAAATTTTGACGATGGCGGGATTTTCGTCGGCACTTCCGTTCATCCCAATATACATAAGGGACAAATGGTCAATTACCAATGAGCAGACGCTGGGGCTTTGGATGTCGGCGTTTTATTTTTTCGGTATGTTGAGTTTTTGTGTTTCGACGCCGATTTGGGGAATTCTGGCCGATCGTTATGGCCGCAAACTGATGCTTCTTCGCGCCTGTTATGTTGACGCGCTTTTATTTCCCTGTTTTATATTAGCGCCGAATCCGGTGATTTTGATTGTCATAAGATTTATAACTTCCGCGTTCACCGGAACGATTTCGGCGGCGCAGACGCTGATTGTAACGACGACGCCGGAAGAACATCATGGGTTTGCGTTGGGTACGCTTTCTTCGGCGGTTTGGAGCGGAAATTTGATCGGAGTGGCGCTCGGCGGACTGGTGGTCAATAAATTTGGTTTTATTTGTGCTTTTCTTGTCTGCGGCGGACTTTATTTAGCTGGTGGTCTTATCGCGCAGTTTTTTGTGCATGAGAATTTTGTGCCTGCGGTTCGAAAAGGAGGATCGGTTGGAAAGTATTCGCTCAAAAAGGTGCCGAAGGCGATTTGGCTGCTTTTTCTTTTAATTGTTATTATGGCGCTGGCCCGGCGGTTTGAGGAACCTTATGTTGCCATGATGGTGGAAAAAATTCATGGACCGGAGGACACAGCGTTATATACCGGCTGGCTTAGTGCGATTGCGGCCATTGGCGGGATCTTTTCCGGAATGGGGATCGGACGTCTTTGCGATTATTATTCACCCCGCAAGATCGCTGTTCCGTCGGTTATTTTAGCTGCGGCGACCATGTTTCTTCAGGCAGGATCTTTTTCAATTACGGTTTTCGGATCCGCGCGCTTTTTTAATTATTTGGCCGCGGGAGGGCTCGAACCGGTATTTATGTCCATTTTGGCGAAAGTTTCTCCTCCCGATCAAAGGGGAACCTATTTCGGGTTTGCTTCGGCCATTCGCATGATTGGTATTCTGATTAGTTCTGTTATTAGCGGTGCCGTGATTTATTTTGCGGGCATTCGGAATATTTACACTGCCGCGGGCATTCTTTTTCTTCTGATTATACCGTTCTTTTATTGGACACTTCGCGCTGTTCCGGAAGAGGGCAAAGAAAAAAAGAGTTCATCTCAAACTTGAATTAGACAGTAAAGGGCGTTTTTTGAGCATCAGCGATTATTAGGCGTTGATAGAAACGGCGGATCCTGGTTTACCGGGAAAATATTTCTTTTTTCTCTGTCCGTCATAATTGATAAAGTTTACATAAGCAGTATTACCGTTACCGCAATAAGCGGGAACGGTATTAAAGAGGCGATTGTTACGAGACATTTTGACCCTTTCTTGTCAAGTATCTCAATAATATAGTTTTGAGATACTCGCACGAACAGAATAAAAAAATCAACACAATCGCAAGTATAGATATATTAAGCAGATATGTAGTGGAGCTAATCGGACTCGGACCGACGACCCTCGCGTTGCAAACGCGATGCTCTCCCAACTGAGCTATAGCCCCAATTCGGCTGTTATTGACTTCTTGTTCCAAAATCCGTTATAATCGTTATCGGTCTCTTGTTTTACTTTTCTTCAAAAACACTTCGTTTTTAACGATTTCCCAAAATTCGTAATCAATAGTTAATCAATTAAAAATAAAAGGACTCGTGTTTCTTCTTGAAACGTAAAGATTCCAATCTGTCAATAAAAATCATAAAAAACATTCTAAACGAAAACTTTATCTTGTCAATCGGATCCGTCCTGAAAAACGAAAAAACCGTATAAACCCTTTCTTTCGTTAGTCCAATGATCCCAAAGATTCAATTCGACGTCTTTTTTTAATTGGATCTTCAAACTTTTTTTTACATTTTTCCCAAAATTAAATTGAAAACGGGACGAAATGAAAATCGAAATCCGAACAAGCGGTTCCAAACGGAAAATCTGGTAAAACCCTGTCTTTCATATTAACCTAATCGAAAAAATTTTAAGAAGTTTTTTGCGGACGAAATCCCGATCTTCTTGCTGTAAGGAAAAAAGAACACTCTTAAGACCCGACCCGATGGTTGGATCAATAATAGATCAGTTTCGTGAGTTTTTTCAAAGACATGCCGGAACACAAAATTCCCCAATGCGAATTGTAAAAAATTCAAGGTTGACTTTATACAAGATCTTACCGTTCCTTCCTTAATCAAGTTCGACACGTATAAGAAAGTTTTTTCATGAACTCCGATTTTTATGATCAATATTTAAAGGCCTTTCCCGCGCCGGAATCATCCTCCGATCAGGATTGTACCCCCTATTTGGGAAGTGTTCCCGATCTCTTTCGATCCTTCGAACAGATCTCCGGATACCATCTCCAGTTAGTGCGTCCGGGCGGATCTTTTCCTGAATACCGGCCGGATCCGACTTTGACAAATGCCCATTATATTAATGAATCCGATACGACCGAATCATCCTCTGTTTTTGATTCCGCAGAAGATCTCGTCGAAAACGAACCGGCTCGAATAACCGGTATTCTAAAAACCTCCGATGCTCCGGTCGCAAGTGAGCCGGTCAGGACCGTTGCTCGGTATATTCTTCGAAATAATGAACATAAAGTACTCGGAACTCTCGTTCTTTGGATCTCTGATGATCTGCGTCCCCTTCTCGATGAATCGTCCGCAATGAAAATTTCCGCGTCGATTGCCTCCATTTTGGAGGAAAGCTTCAGCTCTCTTCTCGCTCTGCGTGATCGGGAGGCTGAATTGGGGGCCATGTCCTGTCAGCTGTATCTCGCGCAAAGAAAACTCTTTGACGAAAATATAAAAATGGACAAGAATGGTGACGGCACTGATCGCGGTGAATTCACCTCCGCCGGATCTTTCGCGGAAAAATTTCTTTCCGGATCCAAAGAAACCGAAAAATGTTTCGATGTTTCCGGACCGCTGAATGAAATATTGAAAAAAACCGCCCGACTGATCGGATGTCAGGCCGTCTCCCTGTATCTGCTTGATAACAAGACTTCTTTTTTGAAATTGCGTGCCGCCTGGGGCATTCCGGAAGAACGTTTTACTGAACCGCCGCGCCCTTTAAAAGGTTCGCTCGCCGATCTTGAAGCTCTTCTCGGAAACGCTGTTATTCTGAATGAGGGGTTTTTGACCGAATCCTGGAACGCGCCTGAATGTTTTGCCAATGCCCTTTGCGTTCCGGTTCTTTCGGATGATTCCGTTCTCGGGACTCTTTGGTTTTTCTCCGATCAGAAAAGCCGTTTCGATGACCGGGATTTGGCCCTTGTCGAACTTTCTGTTAAATATATAGTGACAGAACTCGAAAATATTCTTCTCACTCGTGAAGTTCAAAATTACAGAAAAGTTATTAATGAAAATAAATAAACGAAAATAAAAGGAAGTAACTCTCCTGGGTGACCGGCTCATTAAATCCGGTTTATACGCGACTCCGAAGATCCCGTTGTTTCGGCCAAAAACGAAACGGCCGGATCTTCGGAGTTTTTTTGATCAACTTCGACTCGGAAATCTCTTGCATTCCGTTAAGCTTTTTCATGTTGAAAACAGGTTATATTCACTGCGTTCTCACTGATTGACCGTTTGTCAAACTTTTTAAGGGAATTTTTCATGCGGAGAGAAGATGCTACCGACAATCAGGCGAAAATTTATTTGACTTCCTTTAACGGACAGACAACTGATAAAAACAAAAAATGATTTCGGCTCTGCAAACAGTGTTTTCAAGTCATTGATACTTTTTGTTACTGACTCCTTCTTTACAGGCGTATTTCATTATAGCCAAAACATTTTCAGGGAATTCTCCTTTTTTTTATCATTCATCGAATTCGGAACTTTTAATTATGACCAACTTTGCGAAAGAAAAGTCCCCGTTCATCACTGCCTGCCTTGTGATCAAGAAAAAATCCGCCTGCCAGTTAAATGGCCGACGGACAGGGTGAAGGGTGATTCAGCAAAATCGTATTTATCGGATTAATTTTCTTTTACAAGAATATATCCGAACGGAAGGATCTTTTTTCCGTTACAGGTTCGTTCGGTGTCATTGTAATTGGTAATGACCGAAGTACCGTCGGAATAGACT
>CAZZEF010000198.1:0-8507 GCA_964652875.1 uncultured Planctomycetaceae bacterium | reverse complement strand
GGTTTGTTCTTGAAAAGAAACATTGATAAAAGAAAATTTGATGTTTTCTCAAATTACAGCTCGTTTTTATTATAAATTTTTCATTGATGCCAATTCTCTGACAGATTTTCCGGTCAAAAATTAAAAGAACTGCCTATTGACGTACTCAATTGGCGAAAAGGCCGGAAAATTTAAACGAGAGCAGTATAAAAGGACATCCTTTTCCTTGATCTCATTTTGAGCGGAATCGTTTTACTTGATTTTTTCGGTTGTTCGGTCAATAAAGTCCGTTTTCCAAGACAGTCAGAGGAAGAATGAAAGATCTTTTTGACAGTTGTCTGTTGGAGTTTGGCGTCTCGTCCTTGAATTTAGGGACCCGGTCGTTTTGGGAGATCCCCGATTTTGCGGCAGGACCGAATGATTTTTATTTTGACCAATTTTACAGAACAGGCAGGAGTAGCAATGTCTCAACAAAATTTGCCCGGTTATGTCGCTTCGGCGGTCCCCAATCCATTTTCCAAACGAGTCGGCTGGCTGACCTCAACAGCGGCGTCATATGCGGGCGTTATGCTTTGGTTTGTTTTTTGGCAGGACGTTCCGACCGGCGGAACAGCGTTTAAGGCAGGTACTCTTGCCTGCGGTCTTCAGTTTGCGATTGTTTCGCTGATCATAGCCGCGGCGATTTGCTATCTTCTTTTTTATAAAGTACCCGGTATGCTTGGCATGAAAACAGGTCTTCCTCTTTACATTGTCGGAACATCGACTTACGGCGTTAAAGGCGGATTTTTTATGCCTGGTTTTCTGATGGGACTTTTGCAGTTTGGCTGGCTTTCGGTCAACGCCTATTTTGCGGGTCTTCTTCTGGCGCAGTCGTTTGGCGGCGCGGAAGGGAGTACTCTTCATTTGGCGATTGGTGTTGTCTGGGCCGTCTTCGCGCTTTTTATCGGACTCAACGGCATTAAATACGTCGGTATGCTCGGATCGTTCATGCCGATTATTCCGCTGTTCATACTTGGATACCTTCTTTATAAAACATACGGAACGGTCGAACTGTTCAAGGAAGGTCTTCTCGCGCCGACGAACACCCATACAGTAAATCTTTACGGACTTCCGAATTTTGGTGTTTTGAGTTTGATGTGCGCCTATGTTGTCGGCTTTTTTGCGACTGCCGGCGCCGCGGGCTGCGACTTCGGAATGAATAATAAAAATGCGTCCGCCGTTAAATGGGGCGGACTGGTCGGCGTTTTCGGTGTTACCGTTTTAACCGGAGTTTGCGCTCTTCTGATCGTCGCCGGTATTTACGGCAATCCGGAATACGCGCAGGCGCTTGAAGCCAAAGGAAACATCGTCAATCCGGTCGCTTTAATGAATATTGTCGTCGGAGAAAAAATCGGCAAGATCTTTATGTTCCTGTTGGTAATCGCGGCTTTTCCGTCCGCCTGTTTTTCGACGCTCATTGCCGCAAACTCCTTTAAGACAACACTTCCCAAAGTTAATCCTTATATCTCCTGCGGGCTCGGTGTTCTGGCCGCTTGCGCGCTTGTCATTACCGGACTGGCTGGAAAAGCCGGCGATGTCTTTACCGTCATCGGCGCTTCATTCGGACCGGTTTGCGGATCAATGGTTGCCGAATACATTATCAATAAAGGGCGTTGGGCCGGACCGCGCGCCGGGTTCAATCCTGCCGGATGGCTCGCCTGGATCTTTGGGTTCACTGTCGGAAGCATAACGCTTTTGGCGAAAATGTTCGGATACGAACTTCTCTTTACGATCCCTTGCCCGCCGGTTTCCGCTTTTATTGTCGGTTTCGTTCTTTATTTGATCTTCGCCGCTCTTCGCTGTCAGTCCAGAGTTCTTGATATGCCGCAGCGGATCGATCTTGACGAACCTTCCAACGCGGCTCCCAATGCCATGACGGGGCTTGATTTTTAACTTCCCGCTTTTTAAAATATTTGCTTCCTTCCGCCGATTCGCAAAATGAATCGGCGGTTCTTTCGATGTTGGAACGGAAAATCATAATCTATCCGCAATCGGAATTTCAAAATTTACTTGCGGATGATCTGTTCGGCGCAGGGGTTGGAAAGTAATAAGGCGCTTCAAAAAAGGTTTTTGTAAAACAGACAGATCACTTTGACAGGAGAAAAAAATGACTGACGGATTGGATCGGCGGAATTGGATGAAAACAACCGGAATCATTGCGGCGGGTACCTTGCTGGCCGGATCGATAGACGGGAATTCAGAAAAAGAAATTCAAGCGGCGCAGAATGCGGGTCAGAAAGATCCGAAATCAAAAAAGGCGGAAAAAGTTTTGGATCCAAAGACGGTTTCTTTTCAGCGTGCGCTGCCGGTTAAATATGACGTTGACGTTTTTATTGCCGGAGGAGGTCCTGCCGGAACCGCCGCCGCCTGGGCTGCCCGTCTTCAAGGGGCGGAGGTCTTTCTGGCCGAAGGGCATTCCTGTTTCGGCGGAATGGGAACCGCGGGCAGAGTACCTGTATTTATGCAGGTTACGGACGGCATTAATTTTCTTCCCGGCGGTTTCGGACGTCAGGTGGTCGATCGTCTTCGCGCCGACCGCGAGATCAAAGGCGCGCACGATATTGAAGCGCTCAAACGTGTTTACGATATTTTAATGACTGAATCGAAAGCCGGTTTTTCTTTTTATACCGAACTGGTCGCGGTAGAAACGGACGGTCGGACAATAACGCATGTGATCTGTTCTTCCCCGAGCGGACTGTTTGCGGTTCGGGCCAAAGTTTATATTGACGCGACCGGCAACGGCGATCTTGCTACTTGGGCCGGTGCGGATTTTAAAAAAGGGGATGAAAACGGTCAGATGATGCCCGGAACACTTTGCAGTTTTTGGAGCGGAATTGATTGGAAAACCTGGCGGGCGGAACGTCCCAAAAGTCCGCAGCCGGACGGCTGTAAATTGGAACAGGCTTTTAAAGATCATGTTTTTTCCGTTGAGGACCGGCATTTAACCGGAATGCATGAACTTGAGGGAGGACTTGGCGGCGGCAATATCGGTCATACATTTAACGTCGATGGGACCGATGAAGTTTCGCTGACAAAAGCTCTTCTTTTTGGACGAAAAAGTTTAAAAGAATATTCGAGATATTACCGGGAATATTTGCCGGGCTTTAAAGAGGTCAAGTTGGTTGATTCCGGTTCACTGCTCGGAATACGCGAGACCCGGCGTATTACCGGCGATTATGTTCTTTCGCTTGACGACTATCAGAAGCGCGCTGTTTTTGATGATGAGATCGGGCGTTATGCCTATCCGATCGATATTCATCCGACGAAAACCGATAAAGAGAGTTACGAAAAACACCGACGGGAGTTTGACTCAATGTTTCGTTATCAGAAAGGTGAAAGTTACGGCATACCGTATCGGATTCTGACTCCGCCGAAATTCGATAATCTGCTTGTTGCCGGACGCTGCGTCAGTACCGATGCCAAAGTTCACGCATCGCTGCGTGTCATGCCAGGCTGTTTTATTACCGGTCAGGCCGCGGGAACCGCAGCGGGAATTGTTTGTCAAAACAGTTGTTCCGTTCATCAGATCCAAACGTCAGATCTTCAGCGCCGCCTTAAAGATCTCGGCGCTTTTCTCCCCAATTTCAAACAGAACAGTTGAGAACAGATTGCACCTGACGCCAACAATATTAATTTTCCGCCGGTTGATTTTTTGAATCGGATCTTCTTTTGACGATGAGGTTTCCAAGGAATCGGAATAACTGCGCAGGGACGTTTCGGAAACGATCTTTCGAAACGTCCGTTTTTAGGGGCCGATTGTCTCTTCGATAATCAGAACCCATTGATCTCCGATAAATGCCGAGATCAAAATTTTCTTTTCAGAAACGTTAAAACTTCTCTTTTTGACCTGATTCGAAATTGTTTTTCTTTTTTAAATACTTTTTATACAAAATGATGAAAATGATCAAGTCGAAAAGGAGGAACAGGGCAAAACCGTAAATAAACAGAGCGGTCGGAGTGATCAGTAAAGCAATCCAGCCGGACAGAAGATCAGTTGTCGGGATCTTTTTGGACTTCAGATCCGCATTTTTGCCGGACACGGCCGCGGTTGGTGAATCAGCGTTTTTTATTTTGACGAATTCAAAACGAACGCTGTCTTGATCCAGCGAATTATCCGGGTGCGACGGAAGTTCGCCGTGTTTTATCTTGATTTGCGCGAACATTCGGTCTTCATAAAAACCGAGTAAAAATTGAGCGGTCTGTTTTGTTCCGTAATTGACGAGATAAAAATCGCCCTTACAGAAACGCCAGCCCAAATTGGGTTCATGAAAACATAAATGATCGTTCAAAAGGGAGATACTGAACGAGTCATCAATTTTCCAAAGTATGTTTTCGTCGGACCGGTCGTAAACATTGTTTCTGAAATAAACCTTGTTCAGGCGGTAAGTTCCCGCCGTTCGCCAATGTCTTTTATCGGCCGATTCGGGGATCTTTTCCGGCATTGTTTCTTTGGCCTTGATCTTTTCCGCAGCGCGAATCGGATCATTGGTGTATTCGGGAAAAGCGCCGTAAAGAAAATGATTCATCGTTCCGAAGACAGGGGGGATACGATTGAACGGATCATTTTCCTTAAACATCATTTTTTGATAATCTTCCTGACTGAAGCCGGATTGCCGGAGTTTTTTCAGCGCGAGCGATCTTGTTCCAAGATTATCCTGAATTTCATGAACGATCATAAGTGAGCGTTTATAAAATTCATCCGCGCGTTTCCGGTCGCCGCAAGCTTCGAAATAGGATCCGATCAGGAAAAGAAGTGTTGAGCGTTTCGTGTCAAATCCTTCAAGAGAGGAAACATCATTGAGCAATTGACGGATCTCCTCTTCGGTTATCGCACCGGATCTTTTTTCCGATATTGTTTTTCTGATCAGCCGGGCAAAAGGAACGAAAGTGAAAAAGTCGGTTGTTTCTGAAGAGTTCCATTTTTTGGGGACCGGACCGATTGGAGAGAGAGTTCCCTCAAGTGTTAAATAATCGAGCCAAACGGCGGCCTTTTTGTCCTCTTTGTTTTTGACAAGATCAAAGTAGGCAAGCCAGGCCGCGATTGGATGCGAGTACCATTGACCGATGTTTTCAAGCGGATGAGGACCGAGATCCTGCGGCCAGGATCGGTCGGAGATCAGACAGGCGAGCATGACTTCATTGATTGTCACCGGTGCGTAACGGTCTTTTTTCTTTTTGTATTTTGCCGAAAATTCTTTATCGTCCAAAAGTATTTCATCGAGTCTTTCTTCGAGCTGATCGGTTTGAAATTCATAAGCGATTGTGAGATGACGATGGCTGAAACTTTCGGGATACGATTGGAACAGGCGTTCGAAATATTTAAGAGAATCGGTAAACTGTCCATTTCGCCGCAACGCATTGGCCTTGATTTCCAGTCCCCAGGCGGATCCGCACCGAGCGGCCTCTTCCGCGTATTGCTGCAGAAGATCGTTTCTCGGTTTCTCTTTCAACAGCGATAACGCCGCTTGCATTTTGGCGCCGTATGACGCGAGATCCTTTTGTGATTCATCTGTCTTTAAAAATTTTTCGGTCAGGTTCAAAATATCTTCTGTCCGATTGCAATAGTAATAATATTTATTTAATGAGAGAAGCGAATCCAGGGTTATCGGAATTTCGAGAAGAGTTTTTTCCCATTGGTCAAGATTACCGGTTTTTATAAAATTACAGGCCAGCGCGTCAAAAACGTTGGAATAACCGGCATAACGCGTTTTTATGTCTTCGATCTGTTTTTGAGAGAGTTGTTTTTCCAAATAGGTCAACGATTTGGCGCAGAGCAAGGGAGAAACGCTGCAGGCATGATAAAAGCGGGAAATGACTTTGGGAAACTCAAACCGGAGCATTTGAAACCGTTCACTCCAAGAGAGGGTCCAATAAAAATCGCGCAAGTTGTCGGGACAGGCGAATTGGCAGGCGTTGAATCCGGGACTGACCGTTTGAGGGGAATTGTTCGATGATTTGTAATACGCGGAATGAGTCATAGGGGCCGCCTGCGAGATCTTTGCCAAAGAATAGCGGACTTTACCCATTTCGGCGAATGCTTTTTCATTCCTTTTCCTGTCTCGGGTAACAAACGCGTCGATCATAAAAAAGAGGGGATGTTTTTTATTGAATTCGATCAATGGATCGGTGAAATTTTCAGGCGTTCCATTATGAAATTTATTACCCAGTGCGATATAATAAAACGTTTTAAAAGCCTCATCGCGCAGAATAACGGACAGTCCTTCCAACGAAGGTTCTTCGTCTTTTTGCTCACGGACGGATTCTTTCATTGTTTTCAGTAATAAATCAAGTTGTTCCGTTGAAGAAAGCGTATTCGTTTGTTTCAAAACATTTTGGGGAATTTCGGTCATCTTTTGCAGGGCGGGGCCGATCAGTTTAAGATTCCATTTCCAAAAGGGCAGATGTCCGGACAGATAAAGCATTTCAAAGGTATTGCTTCGAAAACCTTCTGTTGAAACACGAGTACAATTCGGAATTTTTCCGCAAATTTCGTTGACAAGATCGCGTCTGTCTTTGGTGTCGCTGTCGTAAAAGGTGCAGGACATTTCATGAAGAAGATATCTTAAAAGGAGAGCGAGTTCTTTTTCAGGACCGTTTTCGAATTTTTGAAGCTCCTCTGTTTTATATAAGGAATAAATGTTCGCCAAATGAAGAAATTCGAATTGCTGAAATTCCTGTTTTTTCGTTTTATTGAGATCTTTTCGTTTCAAATCGGCGGAAATAAAAAAATGAGTCAGAGAACGAACGGCCAGATCCCAATAAATCGTTTCCGGATCGTCAGCGCCATATTTCGTTTTGAATCGTTGCTGATAAAGAAAAGCGCGCGCCTGAAAGACCCGGTGAACATCAAGAAAATTTGAATTCGTCAGAAGCTGGAGCTGAAGGTAACCGCGGACAAGAGCCCGGATTCGGTCGGGCGAATCCCCTTTTTCCCGAATCAGTTTATGGATCTGTCTGACCGCGTCGTATTGATCGAAAAGCGTCATTTTCCGCAGTGAGTTCATTATTGAAACGGGAACTTTTCCGTCGTCGTTTTTCGGTCGGTCAGGCAGGGACGGTTTAACGCCTCTTTTTTTCAGTTCGGCAACATATTCATTTCGCGATAATTTTTCAACTTGCGGAATCAATACGAACAGAGACGCGGACGAATTTTCAATAATCGTCAGCGGAACGATTTTGGAAGCGTCTTCAATTTTGACCGCTTTTTCAGGAGCGGTTTCAAAGAGCATGTCATCCCGGGTCGAAGCGCCGAGTTCATCCCGGGCCGCGATAAGAAGTGCCTGACGGGGAAGTTCCCGGGTCAACGCGTTTTCGCGATGCTTGTATATATCAAATACCTGCTCAAGATCATCGGGAATATTTATCGGTTTTTCTTCAGGAACACCTACCCAAACCGACGAAAATTCTTCTCCGGCAGCCCAGGAGACCGTCAGTAAAAATAATAATGAAAAAAGTAGAACACGTTTCATTTTCGGTTTCCTTTGTTTAAATAAAAACAGCCTGAATAAAGTCGTTTAAATAAAAATATCTGATAAATAAATAAAAATATCTGATAAACAGTTTGCTCCGCTAAAAAAGAAACATTTTATGACGCAACCGTTAAATTTTCCCGCAAACCGTCATTATGAACCGTCTGTCCAAAAGAAGGAAAACAGAAAACTTCAAGTAAAATTCATCCAAAAATTTTAAAGAAAAAGTGACCGTTATGTATACTTATGTATGTAAAGTATAATCCAACGGAAAGAGTCTGTCAAGAACAGGGCCGCGGAATAAAATTTACCGGCGCGTTTTCATTTTATTTGGACAACAGAGATCGATTTGGAAAGTGTATTTTGTTTTGTGTCGAATGAGATTGTTTTTGATTCGACGTCCGGCGGACCATCTGTTCAGGAAGCCCGCAGACGGGAAAATAAAAAATCAAAATTTTGGCGATATAATAAAGGTGTCCGCGCCGATTGGCATTCTTCCGCTGTTTTTGTTGACGGGAGAGATCAAAAATGGAATCCCCGGTCTTTGGAGTAAAATAATATTTTATTCAAATCGTCGAGAAAATAATAACTTCCTTTGGGATCGTTGGGGGAGTAAATTAGAATTTTTTCTTTGAGATCTGTTTCAGGATCGAATTTACCGGATGTTTTGGAATTTACGGAGACAATTAGACCGTTTTGAGTTTGAAATTTCCAGGTATTGAGATAAACAGGTTTGGCGGAATTCTCATTAGAGACATCTTCGGACCAAACGAGAAACGCTTTGGCGGTGATTCCATTGGTCAGAAGAGACAGTCGGGAAAAGCGAATAAGGGCATTGATCCAAAAAAAGAGGACAGCCGCGCCATCGGCGATTAATGCGAGTATCAGAATTATAATAAGGCCGACGCTGTCGCCCCAATGACCGCGATAAAAAAAAGCGGCGATCAGCAGAAGCATTAAAAGAAGGAACAAGAAGCTCACGCCGATCAGTGCATAACAGGAGTGACCGCCGATCAGCCA
>CAZZEF010000197.1:0-8518 GCA_964652875.1 uncultured Planctomycetaceae bacterium | reverse complement strand
CAACACCTTGTTGCTATTTAGCTGGGATGCAACACCCTGTTGCTATTTAGCTGGGGGAAGTCAAAACGGGAAGACGCCGCGAATTTCTTCGTCGCTGATTTTACGACCGTATTCGCAGATCTCGAACGCTTCGGCGTGTTTGATTTTAGCCGCTTTTTCGGCGCCATACCATTTGATCAAACTGTCACGAAACGCGTCGGCGGCAACTTCCGAGCGGAGTCGGAGCATTTCCCGGATCTTGGCCCGGCGTTCTTTGGCTTCTTGAGGAGTTTTGGGAAGCGTTGCGTCGCTGGACATACATCCGCCTTCATAAAATTGAGAATCCATTTCGTTAAGTGCGTTCACTTTCTTTTCGATCGTTTCATCGATACTAACGGCGATGTCGGGATAGAACGGAACCGGTCTTTTGAAGTAATCGTAAAGATACAGAAAGACCGGATTCGGGATCGGTGTCAGATCCGGGAGAACACCGGGCACGGCGGCCATAAAAGCGCAGTCCTGCATGACAACGCCCAAATACCGGTGATCCGCCTGATAATCGTAAGGGCGATGGCCCATAACGATATCGGCTTTCCATTCCCGCATAACGCGGATCAGTTTGAGTCGATTTTCCAATGTCGGCATGAACGTTGCATCATCAATATCCAGAACTTTGGTTGAGCAGCCGAGAATTTTATCGGCCCGTTCGACTTCGCCCTTTCGCCGGACGGCGATCGGATCGCCGAAATTTTTCCAGTATCCTTTATTACCGTTGGTTACGGAACAGAGCAGAACTTCATGACCGCGTGCCGCCCATTTCGCGGCGATTCCGCCCGCTTTGAGTTCACTGTCGTCCGGATGAGCGCCGAAGACAAGAATACGAAGCGGCCGATCCAGTTTATGAAGCGGAACACCTGTTCCATCCGCGCCCGATGACCGCCAGCTCTTGGACGTCTTCATGTTTTTCATATTAAAGTTTTTGGAAGCGTATCCAACGGTTTCTTTCGATTCCTTTTTTTCAGTCGCGTCAATTTCTCCGGTACCGTTACCTGCAATGATACCCGCCGCACCGACGGCCGCCGCTTTAATGAAATTGCGCCGATTTTTGTCTGTCATTGTCCGGTCTCCTTTTTTATTAATGTCCGGCCGCCGGGATCTCGAACCTGTTTCAGGATCCCGGCTGCCGATTGATCTTCGATATTTAATTATAATTTAGTCCAAATAATAAGAGCCAAGCCGATAATAAAGCAGAAGAACATGGCGGTCAATTTAATTCCGGTCCCTTTGGGAGCCCCTTTGAATTCGCGCCAGATAAAGACGCCCCAAATAGCGGACATAAGAGTTGCGCCCTGTCCGAGTCCGTAAGCGATTGCCGACGAGGCGACTCCGGAAGCGATAACATTGAGCGTCATTCCAACTGCCCAGATCATACCGCCGACGATCCCCCAGAAATGATCGCCAATCGATCCTTTGAAGAACGCGGAAAAAGCGACCGGTTCGCCGACGAGCGGTTTTTTCATAAAGATCGGCATGATAATGAAATTACTCAATAAAATACCGAGTGCGAAAATCATGTTTCCGGAATAAGGGGTCAGTTTACCAGCCTCAATAACATGACCTTGAAGATTGACGAAGGTCAGCGACTGGATCTTATCGCCATCGACAACACCGCCGAGCGATTTCGCGACCAGATAATAAAAGGTCGACATGAGAATACCGCAGAGGATCGACAAGACAAGTCCTTTGCCCGCCCCTTCTTTTTTCTTTGGTTCGATCTCTTGTGCGGATGGAATATTTTCTCTGTTTTGTTTGGATGCGGCGAGTGATTTATAAGCGAAAGCGTTAATAATAATGGCCAGCGCGACCAGTCCGACTCCGGTAAAGAGCAGCATCGGATTCCCGGAATTGGCGGGATTGGCCAGATAATTCAAAAGAACGCCAAGTACCAGGGCCAGTCCTATTCCGACCGGGAAGGCGACTGCCATACCGGCAATAGCAATTGCAGCGACCAACAGGATATTAGCAATATTAAAAACAACCCCCCCGGCGAACGCGTATCCGATCGACTCCGGACTGGCCTGTTTCAGATCCGCGACGAAGGCGCGACCGACTTCTCCATTGCTTCCGAGCGTCAGGGCAAAGATCAGCGATGCAATAACAACACCGAAAACGTAATCCCAATAAAAGAGTTCATAACGCCAAGTCTTGCCCGCGAGCTTTTGCGTATTGGCCCAGGATCCCCAGCAAAGCATTGTAATAACGCAGAAAAAAACGGCTACCGAATAATTTTCGAGTAAAAACATAAAACTGTCTCCGTAAGTTGAAAGAGGAAATAATATCAGTTATTTTTTAAGGATTTCAAGAACAATGTTCGGACAGTTGGAAGTGATCGATTCAATTTTCCAATCGGCGCATTGTCGCATCATTTTCGGATTGTCGACAGTCCAGCACCAAACATGAATACCCGCGGCCCGCATTTTGGTCAGAAAGATCTGATCGACATTTCCGAAATTGATATCGACAACATTGGTTCCGCACTTCTTGAGTGTTTTAAGAACAAGATCCGCCTGCTGTTCGGAAGTGAACTGTCCTTTTTTATACGAGCAGAGCCAGGCGCAGCAGATCTCCGGGGCAAGTTCCCGGAAGGTTTTAACCCGTTTAGCGGAAAAGTCTATGATAACGGCTGTTTTTTCGAGTTGAAATTCGCGAATGATCTTTACAACTTCTTCTTCAAAACCATCGGCTTTGACTTCGATTATCGGACGGCAGGCGGTTCCTTTGAGTACTTGCAGCGCTTCTTTGAATGTCGGGATCTTTTCTCCCTTGAATTCGGTTAACTTTTTATTAACCTTGGAGAAATCAAGCGCGGCCAGATCGGAATAATTGCTGTCGGCGATTTTCAGATCAACTCCGGCGGCTCTTTTCGCTGTATCGTCATGCGAAACGACGATAACACCGTCTTTGGTTTGACGGATGTCCATTTCGCAGCCTTGTGCCCCGCATTCAATTGCCTTACGGAAAGCGGCGAGTGTATTTTCAGGTGCGGCGGCGGAACCCCCCCGATGAGCGACCACCGGCGCAGACGGTACAGGCGGAAAATCCGCTCGGACTGAATTCTGTGTCAACGAAAAAACTGCCGCAAAAATAATCATTAGTATGAATTTCGACATACAGAGCCCCTTTGATACTGCTCTCCTTTTAACTTTCCGTCCTTTTCACCGATTGACGATCTGAATCGACGGTTTCTTTTATCGCGGAACGAAAAATCTATAATAGAGTCAGTATATTGCTAAAATTTTGTCCTTAATCCAAAACAAAAGATCAATTATATAACGAAAAGTTTTGGATTTCCAGTAGCGAATCGATAAAAAGAAATATTTATGTTTTCGACATTATATACTGCTCTTATTTTTCATTTTCTCCGATTGATTTCGTAAATCAACTTTTCTTTTGACGTTGCAACGGAAATTTCATTATGAAATCGGCATATTGGGAAATTTGAGAGCAATCAATATAAAAAAGGGGGAAAGAAATTTTGGATCTGTTCTTGAAAAGATCTATTGGTTCAAAACAAGGTTGGACCACAAACTTGGAACTTCTTCAACAGGAAACAGCGGAAGATGCTGCAAAACATAATGGCCGAGTTCGTTATCCTGCAAGGTATAATGAAAACCGAGTCGATTGTGTTCTTTGGGATCGAAACCGGTCAGGGTTTCGCCGGGAATAAAAACGGAAAGCGCGTATCCCCCGGGCCGGATCTCCGAACACAGCCGGAATCGGTTGACGTCGACGGGGTTCGGGTTCACTTTGGCGCGATGAATCGGAAGCCAAAACGCTTTTGGAATGGATATTTTTGAATCGCCTGAAGTCGGAAAAAAGAGGAAACGATGACTGTATCTCGTTCCGCGCTGAACGTCCCGAACATCCCGGGTATCAAGAACGAAATAGAGTCCGTCACTCGTTTCCAGTTTGGAAGGATCACAGAACAGCGGTCTTTTTTTCCCGCTGAGAACAACAGTTAGAAACAGACCGCTTTCATGCCATCCGATTCGAAATTCAAAGGCGTCTTTCCCGGATTCAGCATTCTTTTTATCGGAACTTTTTTCGTTCGACGTCAACGGATCAAAACTTTGGTGAAGCCGCATTTTTTTTTCACGTCCGCTCATCGAACCGAATCCGCCCCAAGCCTGATGCGCGCCGTAAGGAATGCAAAAAGAAGAATCCAATGTTTCGGACTTGAGATCGCCGGGCACGTTTTTTATCCGCTGACAGGGAAAGGAAAAACGAAAAATAAAATTTTGCGGTATATTGGACATAAACGGTCGCTCCGAAAACAGGTTGATATCAATCCCGGTTTTTAATGAAAAACGAAAAATTTTTCGCCGTTTTCTCAACGGCTGTTCGGGCACAAAGGCTTTTATCGAAAGGACGAAAAACTTATAAGTGAATTCGGCGGTTCCGTCAAAAATTCGAAACATCCGCAAAATTAACGGCTGCCGGTCCGGCATTATTCCGATCTGCTGTTCTGTTCGTTTTATATTAGTCGTTACTCACCAAAACAGCAAATAAAAAATTTCGGGCCGACATTTAAATCGGAGGATCATTGATTCTGAAGATCAGAAATCGCAAGTTCCGGGTGTTCTTGGATACGGAATGACGTCACGAATATTGGCCATTCCGGTAACAAACAGAATGACTCGTTCAAAACCGAGTCCGAAACCGCTATGCGGAACGCTTCCGTAACGGCGCAGATCTTCGTACCACCAGTAATTTTCGGAATCAAGTTTCATTTCCTGTTCGCGCTGTTTGAGAATATTGAGATCCCATTCACGTTCGCTTCCGCCAATGATTTCGCCGATTTTCGGAACGAGAACATCCATTGCGCGCACTGTTTTGCCGTCGGCGTTGACCTTCATATAAAACGGTTTGATCGTCCGCGGATAATTATAAAGAATCACCGGCTTTTTAAAATGCTCTTCGGTTAAATAGCGTTCATGTTCGCTTTGCAGATCGACGCCCCAGGAAACGGGATAATCGAATTTTCGGCCCGACTGAACAAGAATGTCAATCGCATCGGTATAAGTAAGCCGAACGAAATCACTGCTGATGATATGCTGGAGTGTTTCGATAATGGTTTTGTCCATCTGCTTATTGAAGAATTCCATGTCTTCCGGACAGTATTTAAGGACATCGGAAAAGATCCGCTTGAGTAAACCTTCGGCCAGTTCCATATTGTCTTCGAGTTCATAAAAAGCGGCTTCCGGTTCCACCATCCAGAATTCGGCCAAATGTCGGGTCGTATTGGAATTTTCGGCGCGGAAGGTCGGACCGAATGTATAAACTTTCCCCAATCCGCAGGCGTAAGTTTCGGCTTCGAGCTGTCCGCTGACAGTCAAATAGGAAGGTCGGCCGAAAAAGTCCGTTTCATAATCAATTTTTCCGTCCTTTTTTCGGGGCGGATTGTCGATGTCCATCGTTGTAACACGAAACATTTGCCCCGCGCCTTCACAATCACTGGCCGTAATCAGCGGCGTATGAACATAAAAGAACCCTCGTTCCTGAAAATACTGATGAATGGAGAAACTGACCCTGTTGCGGATCCGTTCAACCGCGCCAAACGTATTGGTTCGCGGACGAAGATGAGCAACCGATCGAAGAAATTCAAACGAATGCCCTTTTTTCTGAAGAGGATAACTCGCCGGTGCGTCGCCGTAAATTCCTATTTCGGACGCGTCCATTTCCGTTGCCTGGCCCGATCCCGGCGATTTTTTAACCGTTCCTTTGGCCCAGATACTGCATCCGGTCGTGATCTTCATGATTTCTGATTCATAATTCGCCAGCGTATTCGGCGCTATGATCTGAATATTACCCAATGAAGAACCGTCGTTAAGTTCAATGAAACTGAAACCCGCCTTGGAATCGCGCCGGGTTCGCGCCCAGCCCCGGAGAACAACTCTCTTGCAAATGGCCGCTTCCTGACGGGCCTCGCTGACCGACATCCGGATGAAATCGTTTTCGGACATTCTTGTAATCCTTAAATCATGTTTAAAAAAAGGTAAAACCGCAAAAGTCTGTTTCCTTCCGCAGTATAACACAATATTATTTAATATTACTTCTATTTTATGCTTTGATTTATTCTTGTCAATAATAATTGATCGTTCTTTAAAATTTAGACGTATGAAAAACTGTTTAAAACAGAAGATATAAAAAAGAAAGATAATCAGTAAAAAATAAGTAATTTCTATCCTTTCAGTGCCAATCAATAAAAAGAAAAATCTTTTTATTGAAAACATCAAAATAGATAACATAATTAAAATTTTCTGATTGTATTGATTGTTATAATTATACCGAATTTAATGAAAATTCCGATTTTTCCTTTTTTTCTGAAAGTATTGGTTAAACAGGGTCGATAAAATCATTAGGCATGTCTCCAGGTGGAGCGGCAGGAAAATATTTCCGGATCCATAAATTCGGAATCTTCTTTAGGAAGAAATTTTATTGAGAAATTGAACAGAGGCGGAAAATGAACGAACAGAAGGTTCACGAGAACAGAACAACGGCGAAATCGATTTTTCGAAGCGGATCGAAACTGATTTTGTCCTTGATGGTTGTTTTGGGGTTGACTTATTTAATGACGCAAGAGAGTCAGGCGCAGGACGGATCCGGTCTGACTTCGATCAGGATAACCAATCCGGTTGAATCGCCTTGGAAAAACCAGTCGGGCAGGATCGTCGAAACAGCGGCGGAGAATATTTATGAGCCGGTTAAAACGACGGAATTAAATATTGCCGCGGAAGAGATCTCCGCTCCTCCGGTTCGTCTTACTCAAGGAACCGGCGCCGCAATACCGCTTCCCGAAGTCAAACCGCTTCCGAACATTAATTCACTTCCGAAAGCCAAACCGCTTCCGGACATTAATTCACTTCCGCAAGCCAAACCGCTTCCGGACTTGAGCGCGTTTCCGGCTCCTGTTAATTCGGCGCCCAACGCTCCGGCGGTTAAAACTCCGGCGGTTAAGACTCCGAATACAAACGGATCGACACCAACGCAGGCCGAAACTCAGGAATCGATTCCGCTTCCGATTCCGAATTCCGCTCCGATTCAACTTCCCGCCAAAAAAGACACCTCGAAACTTATGCCTGAATCCGCCCCGCAGGAAAGTTTCTTGACGCCGCAGGATGTTCTCGGTCCGCAAGGTGATCTCCGCACGAAAAAAGAAATTCATCTCCCTGACGGATCAAAAACCGTTCTAACGGAAGAAGATGCCTCTCAAAATCAGCAAATTGCTCCTAATCATAAAAATATACCGGCGCCCCGGCAAAACAACCCGACGAAAATGAGTCACGATTCCGGTCTTGAACCGCGTGTTCCCGGTGTTCGTCCGGAAGACAGTCAGATCATTAATGACGGAAACTGGTTCGGACTCGGACGACGAAGAGACGGATCAATGACCGGTAATCCTTATGCGACGGAAAGCGGTAATAACTGCGAAATGAAAGGCTATTATCCAAATTACAGTCGGGTTATCGATACCTATAATACTCCGGAAAATCGGCCGGAACCGCCGCTGGAAGCTTACGGAACCAATCTCGAATGCGACCATCCCTGGAGTGTAACCAGCGGTCAGTATTGCGGAGGACGGTGCGGATGGCTTTGCGGAATTTTGGAAAACATGCAATTGGATATCGGGGTTCTTGGTTTCCGCAATACGGTCAGTAATCTTGAACAGGGTAATTTCGGTCTTGATCTCGGTTTGAACTGGTCCACTCCCAACAGTTTGATCTTTGGTCTTTCCGCACAAGCGGGAGGTCATTTCGTACAAAGTTCCTCCGAAGGCGTTGAAGTCAACGGTGAAAGTCTCGGCGATGATCGGTCTCAATTTTTCTGGACCTCCGGCGTTTTTCATCGGGGCGACTGCTGGCAGTTCGGCGCGGTTTACGACTCGCTGCGCGATAATCAGTATGACGAGTTCACCATTGGACAAGTTCGAGTTGAGCTTTCGCAAAAGATCTTCGGCGATCTGGACTTCGGATTCCGCGGCGCCTTTGCTATAGACGATCAGCTGATCAATGTTTGGCAGTTTGACAAAAAAGAAATGAGCAAAGATCAGGCAACCGCGATCTCCTGGTACTCGCTCTTCCTGAGAAAGTATTTCGAATGGGGAGGCGAAGGCATGATTTACGGGGGCGTTACCGAACTGGAAGACGGTTTGGTCGGCGGTCAGATCGAAGTCCCCATTAGCGACAGTATCGCGCTGAGAAACTCGTTTAGCTTCGTCTTCTCCAACGATAATAACCGCTGGAACGCTATTTTCGATCAGACTTGGAATGTCTCCGCAACCTTTGTCTTCTACCTCAACGGCGGCGCTCGGGAAAATTCCAATAATCCACTTCGACCGCTGTTCGATGTTGCCGATAACGGAACCTTTATCCAAGGCTACAAAAACTAATAGCAACAGGGTGTTGCATCCCGGTTAGCGCTGACGCGCTGAAAACAATTTCCCGCTCCCGTTGGTCGCTTGCCGAACAATCCATTATGA
>CAZZEF010000196.1:0-8620 GCA_964652875.1 uncultured Planctomycetaceae bacterium | reverse complement strand
GGTTCGGGTAAACGTGAATGTGGCCGGATTGGAATTGTCCGATGTTTCTGCGGCTATGGCGTCTGTGGCGGTAACGGAAACGGTCCAGTTATCGTTGTCGGTGATATTGATAGACCCTGTGTTGTTATTTGAATCAACGGTATACGCCGAATTGTCCAGAATCGTTAATACTGCCGTTTCGGTCGATTCTTTCGTTGAGTCATTTTCAGGACGGAGTTCAAGTGTCGTTGTAAATGAGTTGGCGTCTATCGTTACACTTCCTGTGTAGACATAAATTCCAAGGGAATCGTTATAGGAACTATTGAGAGAAATCTGGTTGCCGTTGGAATCGTAGAGCCGGTAATCCAAACCGTAATCCCCGCCGCCGGTTGCGGTTCCCGAAAGTTGAATTTCTACTGACAGGGAATTAGCGGCACTCGTTTGACCAGAACGTGTGATCGTCCAGGAACCGTAATTCGTCGAGCGGGTCGGAAGTTCCGACGCTGTGTTATCCGTTGTGGAAACAGAAACAAGCCAGTCGTCATTGTCCGCTATGGAAGCAGTGGCAGAACTCGAATTTGAGTCGATAGTATAGGCACTATTGGAAGCAATGGTCAGTATGATTGTTTCAGCGGATTCTCTTTCGGCGTCATCATAAGGAACCGCCGAGATCGTAGCGGTTGTGGCTCCGGCGGCAATGGTAACGCAGTATCCGTAAGTGTAATCGCCCGTGAATTCGTTATATTGATAGTTTTCGTACAGTTCATATCCGTTAGAATCGTAAAGCCGATAATCTCCGCTGGAATCCCAATTGCCAAGCGAAGCCGTTCCGGAAATGGTAAACCAAATAGTCAGTGCGTTCGAAAGATCAGTCTCGCCGGTTCGGGTAAACGTGAATGTGGCCGGATTGGAATTGTCCGATGTTTCTGCGGCTGTGGCGTCTGCGGCGGCAACGGAAGCGGTCCAGTTATCGTTGTCGGTGATATTGATCTGACCACTGGAAGCGGTCCCGGATACTGTGTAATTACTATCGGGTGAAATGGTCAGAATTGCCGTTTCTGCAGATTCTTTTGTCGCATCGTTGTTCGGTCGCAGTTCGAGAACAGCGGCGGTTTCATTTGCCGCGATGGTGACGGTTCCGGTATAAACATACTGTCCCAGCGTTTCATTATACGACTTATTCAAACTGACCTGATAATTACCTGCGTAAAGGCTGTAATCGCTGTCGTATTCTGACGTGGTTCCCGCCGTTCCGGAAAGAATAAAGTTCACCCCTGTCGAGTTGGAAAGATCGGTTTCGCCTGAACGGGTAACAGTCCATAAACCGTAATTGTTTGACCCACCTGGTAGTTCTGCTGCAGTGTTATCCGTTACCGAAACGGATATAGTCCAGTCATCGTTATCCAGAATATTGACGGGAGCACTTCCCGCAGTTGAACTAACGGTGTACGAAGAGCTAGTCGCAATATTCAAGACGGCAGTTTCTGTTCCTTCGCGAGTTGCGTCATTATTGGCACGCAGTTCCACAGTGGTGGAGGTCGCCCCACTGGCTATTTGAACATAGTAACCATAGTAATACGTACCAAGTTCGTAGTCGTAATAATCGGTTTCGTAAAGCTGATAGCCGTTCGAGTCATAGAGGCTGTAATCGGTGCCGCAAGTTGCCGTACCAGCCATTGCCAAAAAGACAGTGGTCGTATTGGAAGTATCAGTTTCGCCCGACCGTGTAATTGTATACAGAGCGTTATTTGTCGAGCCGGAAGGAAGTTCGGCTGCTTCATTGTCTGTCGCGGTTACGGAAACCGTCCAGTTATCGTTGTCTTCAATGGAAATGGTTGACGATCCGCTGGCAGGATCAATTGTATAGGCATTACTGTCAAGTATGGTTAGAATTGCCGTTTCGGTTGATTCTTTAACGGCATCGTTGACAGGTCGAAGTTCAATAGTCGTGGAGAGCGCGCCGGAAGAAATATTGACAGAACAGGTATAATAAGGTTGTCCGGTATTGGAGTCATAATTTTCGTTC
Source organism: uncultured Planctomycetaceae bacterium (assembly GCA_964652875.1). Classification (GTDB taxonomy): domain Bacteria; phylum Planctomycetota; class Planctomycetia; order Pirellulales; family Thermoguttaceae; genus JAUNBG01. Next base: position 6,615 of record CAZZEF010000196.1, on the reverse strand, counting down.
GGATAGAGCTGGTTGCCGGAGGCATCGTAGAGATTGTAATCGTTTCCATAGTAACCGCCCGCCGTGGCTGTTCCTTCGAGCTTAAAGTCGATCTGGGTATTGGAATTCACCGCTTGATCAATCGCAACTTGCCAGACGCCCCAGTTTGCGGTCGTGCCTTCTGCCGCAATGTTATCAAGAGAGGTAACGCTCGTTACCGCCAGGAGCTGTCGTTCTTCGAGCGGCTCCATTTGAAGATGCCGTGCACGTAAATCCTGCTTCCGGCCTGATTTCAGACCGAAGAAGTTTCGAATGCGATTCTTCCAGCTGATGTGATTTTCTTTCGACATTCCTTGCTCTCCTCATATATACAGATAATAACAGATCGTGATTACTTTTGAAACTCCAAATCCAAAACTTCGATTTGAATGATAAAGAATATTTTTTCTTCCTGTAAAGATAGGTGCAACAACTTTCGCAGTTACGAGGAATTTTTTGAAATTTTCTTCAAAAAAGTTGAACTTTTTATAAAATATGACACAAATCTGCTTATGATAAATATATTAGTAGTGCAAAATATTTTACAAGCGACATATAATATCTATAATGGGAGTATTTCACGAAGAAAGAAAATAGACATATTTTCATTATTTTGGAAAAAATCGCGAAAAATTCCAATATTTCTTTCGTACTTGTCAAAGTTGCTGCACCTATTATTATAGAAGAGATTTATTCGAGGGAATATCGACTCTATATGTTTTATGTAACGACAAGTTTATATGTAGTTGATCTATTGAATTATATTTCAGGACACAGAAAAATGGACAACAAAATAAAAAGACGGATTTTTATAGCTTCCGGGGTGGGAACACTTATCGGACTTCCGTTTGTTTTGAACTATTTCACCAATCAGCGTGGAAAAATACCTCAAAGTTCTTACAACAAGCAAATAGAGAATTATCGTCGAAAGATCAGTATTTCGATGAATCCGATGCCCAACTCAGTCGAATGCGAATGGAAGATCAATCCGATTGAGAATAAAAATGTCAATTATATTTCTATGCTGGAAATGTTTTTGCCCGATTCCATGACCAAGGTTGCTCAAGGAATGCCAGATCTGTTTTATGCAACCGAAGGAATGATCGAAACAGGTCGAACAACCGAAGGATATCCTTTGATCGCGGGATCGGATACGTTTTCCAGAGAATTTTATCCTTACGACAGCATGGATCGTCCACTTCAGGACTTTCTTCTTCTTTTGAAAAATGATCGTTTGGTACAGGTTTCTTTGAAAGAAGAGAACAAGAAAGGTCCTGTCAATCGGAGCTTTGTCCATCTTCTTGGCATGAATAATGTATTTCCGCATATAAAAGCAGGGCTTTCCACAATAATAGATACCGGGCGAATTCGCCCGTTCAAGGGAATCAGGACTCATTATACCATTCTTGGTTTTGACAAAATAGCAGAACGCGAGACTGTTCATATTGGTTTTGACGCCAGGAATTACAATCTTCAAAAACTGGCAGGAGAGCCCGGGATTGATCCAATGATGAAAACATCTCAATATCATCACGGCGATGCCTGGTTCGACCTGAAAACCGGATTACTTGTTCGACAGGTTGTAGATTGTCACTCTGTTGTCACAGGCGATCTTGGTGATAATCGTATCAATAAAAACAGTGTCAGTGATTTTCACGGGCTTTATACCATTCAACTCTTCGGCTGAAACAGACAAAAATGAATCCTCCCCTGTTTGTAAAATACGAAGCCCGAGGTCAGAAATGTCTTTACGACTGCGAGACGGGACAAATGTTCAGTGTCAACGATGGTGTATGGTCCATTATTGATGACTATCGACGGCTCTCCCTTGACGCGATCATTGCCAAACATTCCGATCTGCCGGAGTCGACCATTCGTGAAGCTTTTGCAGAGCTTGAAGAAGGACGCATAAAAGAAAAGATTCTGATCGATCATCTTTCCACTGAAGCAACACCTATTGGAGGAATTGCTTTTAATAAAGAGTGTTTTACCTTGGAAAAATTTCTGACAACGTTCAGCAGCATGATTATATTGTGTGTTACCGAACGCTGTAATTTACGCTGTGATTATTGCTGTTACAGCGGTTTGTTCGAAGGCCAACGGGCACATGGTACGCGGACGATGTCTTTTGAAACCGCACGAAAAGCGGTTGATGCTCATCTTTCTTCCCGTCAGAAAAATGGAATTGCCGCTATTTCCTTTTATGGGGGTGAACCACTTCTGGAATTCAATTTGATCAAAGAGGTTGTTCAATATGCAAAAGAGCAGGCTGAAATAATGAGTAAAAAGCTCGTTTTTTCGATTACGTCCAATGGTACCCTTTTGGACGATGAAAAAATCCATTTTCTGGTGGACAACAAATTTTCCATTCTTGTCAGCTTGGACGGACCGCAATCGCTTCATGATCGATATCGGGTATTTGCCGGTACCCAAAGAAGGGGTTCCTTTGAGACGGTCACAAAAAACCTGAAACGTTTTGTCGATTTGTATCCGGATTATAGACAACGCGGACTGAGTATTACGCTTGCCCCTCCTTTGCGATGGGAGGAAACCGACGAACTTGTTCGTGATCTCTATCAGAAGTATCCATTGAGTCGTGTCGGTTTGGTCAATCCTGGACCGGATATGATGGTTAACGGTTGTTCCACTTCATGTGAATGCGATTCCAAAGGAATGGCGTCAACGGATTCACTAAAGGCTTATCAAAGTTTTTCAGAAGCGGATCGACAAAAAATCGGAGAACAATTTCAACTATTCGTCAAAGAACTTGAAACGACTTCTCTCGAAGATCTCGGTGAACGAATGCCGCTCGCCACCCTTCTTTTTGGTCCACAGCTCAGTTCCATCCATGAGCGATTGGTTGTAAGCAAACCATTGTCTATGCATTTTATTACTCCCTGTCTGCCCGGCTATTCACGACGATATTGCGATGTCAATGGAAATTATCACCTTTGTGAGCGAGTTGATGATTCCGAACGATTTGTAATTGGAAATGTCGACAAAGGTTTGGATATCAAAAAAATCAAAGCCCTGATTGACTGGTATAATCGAATCGTTCGGTGCGGTGACTGTATTGCCATTAAAAACTGTGAACTCTGCTTTGCGGTCATGACTCAGGCCGACGATAACGAAGAGATCGTCTCGGACCGTTTATATAAGATCTGTCAGCGAAATCGCGCCGGTCTTCCTGTTCTGCTTTCCAGATATACGGAAACCATGATGCATAATCGAATCGCGTTTGACTCCTCTGCCTTTGTTCCCGAAGATGCAAATTTACCATTAACCTTTATTCCATTAACCGATTTTCAAAAAAGAAAAGAAGAGAATACCAAATGAAAAAGTTGGATTTTCAAAAAAACACCATCAGTATTGACGATCTGGACGAAACAACAGATAATACCAATAATTCAGAGAAATTTGCCTGCTGTCAATGCGCCGCAAAACGTGAAGTCTGTTACGGCGAAATGCGTGATTCTTATGTTTCCGTTCGCGGTACTCTTATGACTTTAGGTTTTCTATTGGGGCTTGGGTAATATTTATTGAGTTGTACAGAGTATTATAATAACACAAGACTTAATAAAATAATAACTATTTGAATGAAGAACATTTTAGCTGATCTGTTAATTCGATAATACTGTTTTTTATTCATTAGCGACACCTTAAACCAGCCTGCAATAAAAAACAACAGTTCAAGAGTAAAAAGAAAGCCTTTGGTATGGGAGAAAAAGATATTAAACAAGGGAATACCAATTGTCAAAATAATAAATAAAGAGGTCAAATTATGATACAGAAGTGTTTCTCCTTTGCCAAGTAACTGGTCAAGCGTGATATGATCAGACTGATCAGTCATTTTTTTGAAAGTTAACCAGGCAAAAAGATGAATACAGCCAAAACAACCAATATACAGCAGGGTATTTTTCAAGCCATGACGCAACAAATCCATTAAACTGTATTTTGGCCACAAAAAAAGACCCGGTACGAAATAGATGAAAGCTGATATCATGAGTATCGAAATGATAATGGTGACACGATTAATCATGCTTGCTGTTTTGGCTTTTATGGCAAGAATTGTATCAGACGGTATTGATTTGTGTTTATATTTGTTGCGTGCCCAAGAGTATAAAACACGAAAGAGAATAAAATAGGAGCAAAGAGAAAAGAGCAATAGTGAAATGACAATGATTCCTGCGACTGCCGTTTTCGTATCATTGGAATAACCGGCAGGAAGAATACAAGCGATATAAATCCCGGCAAACAAAAGTAAGGGAGATAAAACGATGCCGCAGTATGCAAAGAACAGTGCTTTAATAAGCCATATTCGAACGGAAAAATTGAATTCTTTTTGAGTGAGATCAGACATGGCGCGAAGTCCGAAAAACAAAACAGACATCAACCATATAAAAGACAATCCAAAGCCTGAAAGAATTGTTTTTACGACGGGATAGTGCGAAATACCTGTCATATCGGCAGTTCGTCCATTGGTCATAAACACAAACAAATGTTCGATTCGTTTGGACTTTGAGACGGAAACCGGAACTTCCGACGTTCTGGTGATGGAATTGACATTCATTCGAAGGCGTTCTATAACAGCCAGACGCCGCAGACGAATCGAATCGTGCGACGTTTCGAATATTTTGGCGGCTTCCACATCGTTCATTCCCTGAAGCAGGACATGTTTGACAAATAATTGATCTTCATCATTCAGCATACTAATAGCCTGATACATCAGCGATTTTTCTTCATCAAGAAGAAGACGTTCAAGTTGATCAGAATAAACAATATCCGAACGAAACTCCTTTCTGTATTTTTCCGGAACAGGAGAATCCGATTTTATTGTCCGATCTGTTTTGCGAAGCATCGTTTTATAAACGTTCTCGGTTACAGAACAAAGCCACCCAGGAAATGTATCAAAACTTCGAACATCGGTAAAGGACTTGCGAAAAACCATGAATGTTTCATTGACAAGGTCTTCTTTCGTGAAGTAGACAAAAGAAGCGTCTTTCACGACTGAATTAACCGCAAACGTAATATTCGAAATAAAGAGAACTTCCAATGCCTCAATATTTTCGGAATCGGCCTTGGCCAATTGGTAGTATTGTCTCTGAATATTCAGAGAAACGCCTTTGGTACCGTATTTCATAAGTGTGACAAGATGTGTTTAAATAAAATTTTACGAAAGCGAGAAGACAAACGATATCTCCTACTTCCAATATCATATCCTGTGTTATGAATTATGTCAACCGTTTAATAAAAATATTATGATTTGTCAAGAGATATTTTTTCAACAGCTTTAATATAAAAGACCGAAAAATGTATAATGCCAGTAGCAACACAATAACAATTAACTTATCCGGTCAGGTTGGTAAGCGACGCAGTTTATCGAATGATGACTGGAGATTAATTCGTTCTATTGATTCTCCCTGTATTCTTGATCTTTCCTGGACGGACATCTGTGATTCGGATATGGCAATTATTGAGAATATAACCAGTATAGTGAAACTCAATCTTGAAGCCACTGATATTGGAGATTATGGCTTGGCCTATTTAGAGGATTTTACACAACTGAAAGAACTGAATATTTCTTATACAGAAGTGACAGACTTTGGGTTCAGACATCTGGCAGAGTTAACAAGTCTGCGTAAATTGACCATGAAGTGCTTGCCGATAAGCGGGGAGGGTTTTGAATTCCTAATTGATCTTCCTTATTTGGAATCCTTTTATCTATGGGGATGCCGACACTTGACACTTGATGGAATGAGTCTGTTGGGACAATTAAGCAACCTGCGTCAACTGGAACTGACCGCAACCGAAATGAATGACGAAAAAATCTCCTGCATAACCTCATTGTCCTCATTGGAATGGCTCGGAATGGGAGTATCATATGAGGTAACCGATCAAGGAATTCTATTACTGACGAAGTTAAAAAACTTAAAGGTACTCTATCTGTTTGATAATGCCAATATAACATCCAAATGCTTTGACTACATTGGAAGGATGACAAGTTTACAAAAACTAAACTTGAGTTTCTGCAAAAGAATTACTATGGACGATATGACCTCCATCATTGAGTTGCCTAAGCTCTCGGAGCTGGCATTAATCGGTTGCTTCAAAACAAAACTGACGGGATTGAAGCTATAAATTAAGGTAGTTTTAATTGGTCCTGGATTCCATACAAAAAATAAGGAAGGATCAAGATTAATGACAAACAAGAAAGATCTTTTATAATAACTGAAAAGAACCATATTTTGGGAAAATCCAGACAGACAATACGTCTGGAAACAAAATCAAAATAGTCGGAAGCAATTCGCTGGCCTGTAGCGATCAATAAATTGTTAGCAAAATACCAAGAAGTTTATCCGAATCAGATTTTTATAAGAAAAACTGACGACCGATAATATGGTGACACTCTTCTTCGTCGATCGTCTCAAGTCAGGAAAGTTTTACAATCCAGCTTGAAAGATTAAACGCTCTTTTCGGTCAGGCGATTACCGCTATTGACAACGGTCAAACAATCAGCGATAATTATCTTACCGATCCTGATACGGATATGGAAGTCTGCTTCGTCGCCGGAACGCCGATCCTAATGGCCGACGGTAC